>JBKBUD010000042.1:0-18698 GCA_046290865.1 Novosphingobium sp.
ATGCCGGCGGCGGCAAAGATGGCCTGCGCGCTTCCGACCGGATCAGACAGGAGATCGCGATACTGGATGTCGAAGAAGCGTTCGGGCCGGGCCTCGCGCACCGGGAGCATGTCGACGAGATTGCGCCGCAGGCGGCGGGTCCAGTGGGCGGCCTGCTCCTTCGACAGATCGGCATCGGTGTTGCCGCTGGTGAGCGAGGCGACCATCGAATAATAGCTGCCCATCACGTGATCGACGCGGCGGTGGGTCATCGCGATGATTGCGCCCGGAAACGTGTCCAGCGTGGTGCTGACCGCAGTGAGGTGATGGGGCGCCTTGAGAATCCACTTGCGCCCGCGCCGTGACTGATCCTGCCACTGCAGGATCTTGAGCCATTCGAGCAGTTCGCCATAGGCGGCGGTCTGGTCGGCATCGAGCAACCATTCGCCGTAGCTTGGCAGGTAGAGCATCGCTTCGGGAATGTTGGAGATGAAGGACTGCTCGATGAGGGGCAGTTCCTCGTCATGCGCGAAGGCGTTCATGGGATGGATCGATTCAAAGCCGGCCGAGGCTGCCACCAGATCGTCCGAAAGCTGCTTTGCATCAGCCTTGCGTGCGGCAATGTCGGCTTCACCGCTGTTGTCGCGCGGCAGCGGAAAGATTGTTTCCCACCAGACTATGGCCGTCGCCTTGGGGCTCGCGGCGAGCAGGCGCTGGAGCATGGTGCTACCGGTGCGGGGCAGGCCGACGATGATCACGCCGACATCGACCTGCTCGTCGAGGATTTCGGGATGGCGCTTGACCAGATCCACCCGGCGCAGGCGATTCTCGAGCGCGTTTACAATGCGCGCGGCGTGGGTGTTCGCGCCCGCCTCGTTTAACTGCGCCTCATCGCGCATCGAGCGCAGGAGGACCTCGAGAGGTTCGCGGTAGTGATCGGGGCCAAGATCGACGAGGCCTGTCGAGGCGCGGGCGCGGCTGATAAGCGCATCCGCGTAGAGCTGGTCGGTAAAACGCATAATGTGTAAAATCCTCTCAGAAACTTTGTTTTGCGTAATTATCTATGGATTATCACGACGCAATATGCAATGCCAATGTGCATGCGAACAAACGGCGGACGCCGTGATGAGAGGAGAAGTGACGTGTCATATCCGCGCGAGGAAGTCGAAGCTGCGATCCAGGGCCTTCGCGAAGCCTTTGTCGAAGCCGAACGTCGCAACCACTGGGCGTGGATCGCCGACGAGTTCTACCACGAAAACGCGACCTATTACTGCCCCTATGGCGGCTCGATGCCGGTCTTCGCGCGAAGCCGCGATGAGATCCGCGCCACGCACTATGGCCGCGACATGGACGTCGGCTCGGGCTGGGCGGGGTGGAGCTTTCCGATCCTCGAATTCGCGGTCAACGGCGACCGTATCTTCAGCCGCTGGGTCAATCGCGGACCGGGCAAGCGGCCGGACGGTTCGTTCTATGAAACCGAAGGGGTCAGCTTCATCACCTATGGCGGCGACGGCAAGTTCAGCTCGCAGCTCGACCTGTTCGACATCGGTCATCAGATGAAGCTGTGTGACGAGCTCAAGGAAGCGGGCCTGCTCGATCCCGTGCTGGAGCGCGATTGGGTCGCCCCGATGAAGCGCCGCATCATCGACAGCATGAACCAAGGCATTGCCCCCGCCGCGCAGGCATCGGCCCCCGGCGAAACGCATTGAACCATGCGCCGGGGGGCGACCGCCCCCCGGCCAGTTCAAGAGAGGCGGAACGTCTGCGCCAGCACGGGCGCGAGTTCAGGATCGTCCGCCAGCCTTCCCGCAACGCGTTTGGCGATTTGCGATGCGACGGGCCATTCGTTTGCGCTGTCCTCGTGGTCGCGCGTCGTGAAGGCTCCGGCGGCAGGGGCACCGGTAATTGCCCGCAGCGCCATTGCGCGCACTTCGAACGGTGCTGCGCCCTTGAGTGCCGCAAAGATCTGAGTGTCTTCGCCCACCAGTGTGCGGAACGGGAGTCTGGGCACCTCGAGCAGCTCCGCAATCGCCGCAACAGCCAGAGCCGGATCGCGACCCCAGGCATCAAGCTCGCCAAGGCTCGGAGCCGCCGCTTCCAGCCACGCCGCATAGGCACCGCCTTCGGGCATGGCGAACTGGACATTGCTGGCAAAGGGCGTGCGGTGCGCGCCGGGTTGGACTACACCCACTTCGATGCCGTAGGGTGCGACTTCCATCGCCAGCCCCTCGGCCCAGCCTTCAAGCGCCCACTTCGATGCGGCATAGAGCGACAGCATCGGATGGGGCGTGTTCACCGCATTGCTGGTCACAGTGAGAATTCGCCCGCGTTGCGCCGCGCGCATGGCGGGCAGAACGGCGCGGGTGACGGCCAGCGCGCCGAAGAAGTTGGTCTCCATCTGCGAGCGGACATCGGCATCGGTCATTTCCTCGAAGGGAGCGATAACTGAGAAGCCCGCATTGTTGAGCAGCGCGTCAAGCCTGCCGCCCGTATGTTCGAGAACGCAGGCCACTCCTGACGTGACCGAAGCCGCATCCTTCACATCGATCTGAACCGGCACCACATTGCCCGCATATCCGGCCTCGCGCGCCCGGTCGACCAGAGGCGCTGCCTTGGCGGGATTGCGCATGGAGGCAAAGACCGTCCAGCCCTTCGCCGCCATTGCCAGTGCCACATCCGCGCCGAAACCGGTCGAAGCACCGGTTACCAGAAGCGTTCGGCTCATGGCTTTGCGTCCAGCAGATCCTGCACGGCGAGCATGCCGAAAGTCATCGCCGGGGCGAGCGTGGAGCCTGCTCCGGGATAGGACGGGCCCATGACCGAGGCGGCGGTATTGCCGATGGCATAGAGGCCGGGGATAGGCTGGCCCGCGGTGTCGAGCACGCGCGCGGCCTCGTCGGTCGCCAGACCGCCCTTGGTGCCGATATCGCCGGGATAGACCTCAAGCGCGTAGAATGGCGGCTGGTCGAGCGGGGCCAGGTTCGGGTTGGGCTGGACGGACTGGTCGCCGTAATAGCGGTCGTACGGCGCCGAGCCGCGACCGAAATCCTCGTCCAGCCCGGTCTTCGCGAAACGATTGACCCGCGCGATGGTGCGTTCGAGCCGTGCCGGGTCGACGCCGATCTCGCGCGCAAGCCCGGCGATGGTCGAGGCCTTGCGCCAGGCCTCGCGGGCGGCGGACGATTGCAGGAAATCGGGCAGGAGCGGGATGATCGGGCCCATCGGATACTTCTTGCGGAAGCGGGCATCGAGGATGATCCACGATGGGATCGATCGCGCATCGGGACGGTCGGCATCGATCATCGCCTTGCCCGCGATGTCGTAGCTGCGCGCCTCGTTCATGTAGCGCTCGCCTGCCTGGTTGACGATGATGCAGCCCGGCAGGGCGCGCTCGTAGAACAGCGGCCGCGCGGTATCCTCGCCTGGCACGCGGACGGTGGGTGCCCACCATGCCTCGTCCATCATTTCGATGGCCGCGCCGATGCGCATGCCGGCCTCAATGGCATCGCCGGTGTTGTTCTCCTGGCTCGCCGAGAATGTCTCGCGGCTGTCGCCCGGCAGGTACTTGTCGCGCATCGCCTGGTTGCGTTCGAAGCCACCGGCGCCAAGGATCACGCCCTTGTGCGTGCGGATACGCAGCTGCTTGCCCTCGCGCGCGACGATCGCACCTTCGATGGCGCCGTCCGGGCCTTTCAGCAGTTCGATGAGTGCGGTGCGCAACCACAACTTGCCGCCGCTGCGGTTGAGGGCATTTTTGAGATGGGCGGCGATGGCCGAACCGAAGACAATGAAACGGCTGCGCGGACTCTTCAGGCGCTGCGCGATGTCGCCGTAGTAGCGCCACAGCACGCGCGCCATCGTGCCCTTCCAGCCCGGGCCGCGCGTGATCATCGGCGCGGATTCCATGATCGTCCACGGAATCTTGCCGAACAGCATGGCCGACTTGTGCGTGGTGCGCAGCGTTGCGAAATCCTCGGGCGACAGCTCATCGGCGTGGATCGTGTTGCAGGCGTGGCTACGGTAGCCCATCTTGCCGCCGGGCTTCTCGGCCTGATAGTCGGTATAGGGAATGGCGGTGAAGCGCAGGTCCGACCGCGCTTCGATCTCGCGCTTCATCACGCGGGCGTTTTCGACGAAAGCCCGGATGCGGCCATCGGCGACGGTGTTGCCGACCAGCTCCTTGATATAGGTGAAGGCCTCGTCGGGGCTATCCTGCTGACCCTGCTCGAGCGCGGAATCGCTGGCGGGAATCCACACGCCGCCGCCTGACGTCGCACTGGTGCCGCCGTAGAGATCGCTCTTCTCGACGATTAGCGTCCGTGCCCCGCGATCCGCGGCGAAGACTGCAGACGCCATGGCCCCCGCGCCCGAGCCCACCACCAGGACGTCCACTTCCTTGTCCCAGCGCGCAGTTGTCGCCGCATCGGTCATGCGCCGATCTCCGACAAGGCTTCGTTGCGGAAGCCGAGGCCGAAAGCCTCGATGATCGGCAGCGGATTGACGTATTCGCGCCAGTAGACGACGAGATCGCCCTCGAAACGCAGGATGCCGAGGTACTTGTTGCCATAGGGGCGTCCGGTCGATTTCAGCACGGTGCCGGAATGGTACTCCACCAGCATCATGTCGGGATCGGCCATGTCGTAGAAGCGGTCGATCTTGTGATGGTAGCCGTCGCAGTCGGCCATTCCGGCGCGCGAGGCGGCAATGAAGGCATCCCTGCCGACCATGCGCTCGGGGAAGTCGGGGATGGGCAGGTAGGGCCAGTCGAACTCCGCGTCGGGATGCACGCCACTGGCGAAGCCGGCAAAATCCTTTTTGCCATAGGCGGTTATCAGGCGCGTAAACTGGGCTTTCAGGTGCGCGCGGCGGCTGGCCTCGTCGGTCATGCAATCTCTCCGTTATCGGAAGCGATTGTCGGCAGACGGGCGTGATTGTCAACGCAAAACGTCAAAACTTATCTATAGAGCGACGTTTTGCGTAATCACTTGACAATGTTGGTGGTGCGGAAGTCGTGCTTTATCAGCTTGTGGGTCAGCTCGTAGTGAATCCGTGCGATGCCGGGGATCGTGTCGATCCGGTTGTGCAGGTAGTCGACCAGCTGGCTGGAATCGCGAACCCAGGTGATAGCCATGAGGTCGGCACGGCCAAGCAGGGAGGTGACGTAGGTGATCTGCGGTTCCGCCACGAGCGCGTCGATCACCGGACGGGCAGGATAGTTCGCGTCGAGTTCGATCCACAGGTAGGCGACCACGGGATCGATCATGTGGTCATAATTGGTGATGGCGACGACCTGGATGGCGTTCTCGTCGGTCAGCCGCTTGAGGCGCACGCGGATCGTGCCTTCGGTGACGCCCAGCTCGCGCGCAAGCTCGCGATTGCTGACGCGCGCGTCGATCGAAAGGCGTTCGAGAATGCGCTGGTCGAGAGCGTTGAGCTCAATCGGCTTCATCGAAACGGCCCCACGGTTGAATGTACTTGTAGACCTTCATTGCCAGCGCGGATTCCAGCGAGACGATGCCTTCGATGGCCGGAATGACGTCGGTCAACTGGTGGTCGAGATCGTCCATCGTCTTGGCAATGACCTGGATTTCAAGGTCATTGCGACCGATGACGGAAAGGACTGACAGGACCTGTTCAAGCTTCAGCAGGTCTGCGCAGACATCCTCGAGCGACCGCCCCCTGATGCGCACGCCGACCAGCGCCGTGAACGGAAAGCCGATCGATGGAAGATCAAGCCGCGCGACCACGCGCATCGTCTGCGATTGCTCGAGACGGCGGATGCGGGCGCGGACGGTCGCCTCGTTGAGACCGACTTCGCGCGCGAGATCACGGACCGCCATGCGTCCATCGACGCGGAGCAGGGCGATGATGGCTTCATCGTGTTCGTCTAGCCGCACTTTGGAAATGGTCGGTGCTCCCTTTGCTTGACCTAGCGCTATGCGATGCCTGTTGGAGAATCAACACGGCGCGGCCGGCTATTACCAGTGAAGAAATACGCAAAACGACAAAATATAGATAAAAATATCTTTTTTGCGTGTCGACATTGCTTGGCATCCCTGCGATTTGTTGCCCACAGGACAAGGAAGTGGGAGATTCTGAGCGTGCTGGCCGAAAAGATCGTGATCGTAACGGGCATTGGCCCGGGTTTGGGGCGGACCATTGCCATCGAGGCGGCGCGGTCAGGCGCGGACGTGGCAATGGTATCGCGGACGGACGCAATCATGGCCGAAGTGGCCGAGGAGATTGCCGCTCTGGGCCGAAGATCGATCAGAATTTGTGCTGATATCACATCGCAGAACGATTGCGACCGGGCTGCTGCGGAGGCGGTTGCCGCGTTCGGACGAATCGACGGGCTGGTCAACAGCGCCTATTTTCCGGGCGCCCTTGCTCCCGTCCTCGACCTTGACCTCGATGCGCTGTCACGCGCGTTCGAGGTGACGGTGATAGGCATGATCCGGATGATCCGCGCAGTCGTGCCGCAGATGGAGACCCAAGGTGGAGGCTCGATCGTCAACGTCGGCAGCCAGGTGGCGCGCAAGGTGGTGGCCAATCAGGGCGGTTACGCGGCCACCAAGGCGGCGCAGGCCTCGCTGACGCGCTACCTGGCGGCAGAACTGGGCGCGAAGGGCATCCGGTTCAACACGCCGGCCATCGGCTGGACGATGAGCGCGCCCGCGCGGGCCTGGCTTGAGAGCGAGGCTGCGCGGGGCGGGCCAAGCGTGGCCGAAGCCGAGGCAGAAATTTCCGCGACCATGGCGCTGGGCCGGGTGCCGAGCGATGCGGAATGCGCAAGGGGCATTCTGGTCTTTCTCTCGGACACGCTGTCGGCGGTTACCGGTGCAACGCTGGACATCAATGGGGGCGATTACCTGCCACTTTGAAGACTCGTGGGGGGATGCAAGTCCCCCCGAACGCTCGGCGTCACCCGCGTTCGACGCGCAGCCGCGGGATGGGATGGCTGGCCGCACGGACCCAGCGGAGCAGCAGGTGGCCTTCGCCGTGACCGTGGGTCGTCAGCCAGTTGGGTTCGCCCGGATCCGTGGCGGACAGGACAATGCGCACGCTGCCGTCGGAATTGCGCACTGCATTGCCGACATTGATGCAGGCGGGCAGGTAGCGGTAGTCAAGCGATTCCATCCACCAGTTGTCGACCTGGATGTTCCAGTGTTCGCAATCCGGCACCTCGGTCTCGATCACGAGGCGTTCACCCGGCGCCAGCTTCCAGTAGCCGTGAACGTAAAAGATGGCTGGATCGCCGCCCGCCTTGTGGAACATGTCCTGGCCCCAATCGCGCATTTCATTGGGATAGGGCATGAACATCGCCGTCCAGTTGGCGAACATGCGCGTGGCATTCACCACAAAATCCGCCGCAGCCATCATCCGCCGTTCGATAGCCTGGGGATCGGTCGGTGGAGGAAACGCGGGGCCTTCGCTGATGCGCTCTATCGCAAAGCGGGCGGGCGTTTCGCCCGAGCGGTGGAGAAAGGTTTGCCGAACCTGCAAGATGTTGGAATCGGGCGCGAGCGGTAGCCAGGGAACGTTACCCTCTGGCTTGGTCGCGCTGGCGATGATCGTGAAATCGCCGTTGGCATCGGCTCCGAATGCTTCCTTCTGCAGTTCTCCGGTAGAAGCCATGGTGCCGTCGATGGCATAGCGGTTGGCCTTGGACCCAATCGACAAGTAGTGGACCGTGCCGATGTTGCCGGTGAGGCGATATGTGCGATCGCCGAGGATCGTTGCCGACAGGTAGAGATTGTCAGGGTTGTCGCCGCCCAACTTGGCAGTTTCGTGGCTGGGCAGAACAAAGGAGGGGAAATCGGGATCACCACCCTCCAGGTACATTTCGAGGCCGAGCCTGACGATACGGCTGAGGTAGCGCGCGCCTTCCGCCTGATCCAACAGGGAGAGAGGCGCACCTTCTGCGACAAGCGTTGCCTGGGCCTCGCCGATGCGGCGGGTAAAGCGGTCCCACAAGTCAGCCCCGAAAACGGTCACGATCCCTCTCCTTGGAATGTGCGGCGCAGGACGGAAAAGCGGTCTTCCATCGTCCTGCGGGTGGCGCTGGCATCGGCTGCCAGCTCAAAGCCGTGATAGCCGCCGGCGTAGACATGAAGATCGACGGGGACACCCGCCCGGGCAAGTCGCTGCGCGTAGGCGATGTCCTCTTCAAGAAAGAGATCGAGCGATCCGACTGCGATGTAAGCGGGAGCCACTCCATGCAGATCGTCGGCGCGAGCGGCGGCAATATACCCTCGCCGATCCTGCACCACATCCTCGCTGCCAATGCGCAGCGCCCATGCTGCCGCATTGGCCTCGGCCGTCCAGACGAACTCGCCGCAATGGGGATGGTCCCCCTGCGTGCGGTCGTCGAGCATCGGACAGATCAGCATCTGCATGGCGAGAGCAATCGTGCCTCTGTCTCGCACCATCAGGGCCAGCGATGCGGCGAGGCCGCCGCCAGCGCTTTCTCCGCCGATGACTATTCGCGATGGATCGATGCCGTGGCTCTGCGCGTTCCCGGCCAGCCAGCAAAGTGCGCGGTAGCAGTCCTCTACCGGCTGTTGTCCGGTCACTTCGGGTGACAGCCGGTAGTCCACCGACGCGACCACGCAGCCGACCTCCCGCGCCAGCACGATGTTCGCGGGCGAGGACATGATCGCGCTGCCAAGGACAAAGCCGCCCCCGTGTATGTGGAAGTACAATGGCAGGCTGCCCGTCCGGCCGACCGGTCGATGGAGGATGATGCCAAGCTCCGGTCCGGACGGGGATGCCGGGACTGTGATGCGCTGCAGGGCAATATCGTCGCAGGCCAGGGAATCCGGCGTTGGGGCAAGGCCATCCATCATTGACCGCAGGTTCTCAAGACCCGGTTCGGCGATGTCGAAGGGCGGGAACAGGGCCAAGGCTGGCAGCAGTTCGGGATCGACGAGGTGACGAGTGTCCATGACCGGATTCAGCCGGTGATCTGCCCGCCATCCAGCACCAGAACGGTGCCGGTGGCGTAGCGCGCCTCGTCACTCGCGAGGTAGGCGATGGCCGCTGCCACTTCCTCGGGCGTGCAGGCGGGCCGGTCGGTAAGCTTGGGCATGTTGCGCCCAGCGGCTTCCGCGAAGATCGCCGGATCGACGCCGCCGCCAGCGGTCGATTTTTCGTGCATAGGCGTGGCGACGCCCCCGGGCGCTACGGCGTTGACCCGCACGCCATAGCGGGCAAACTCGAGGCTGGCCGCCTGGGTGACGGCAATGACCCCGGCCTTGCTGACGCCATATGCCGATGTGCCATAGACCGGATGCAGGCCGCCTGCTGACGCCACGCTGACGATATTGCCCTTGCTCTGCTTCAGCTGGCCGATTGCGGCCTGGATCAGATAGAATGGGCCGGACAGGTTGATGTCGAGTGTGCGTTGCCAAACTTCCGGCGCAGTCTCCTCGAACCGCCCCCACGCCATGATGCCTGCGACGTTGAGCAGGATGTCGATCCCGCCAAGGGCGCCTGTGGCATCATCGACGAGTTTCGCTGCGGCGGCAGGGTCGCGCGCGTCGTAGGCAAAGGCCACCCCGCCGAGTGTGTCCGCCACTGCATTCGCGCCCGCCAGATCGACATCGCCGATGGCAAGCCGCGCGCCTTCTGCGGCGAAGCGCTCTGCGGTGGCCCGGCCGATGCCGGACGCGCCGCCAGTGAGCAGCACGCGCTTTCCGGTGAAACGAGAGGTCATGGCAGAGGTGTCCTTTCAACGAGATCGCCGCGATTGCGCAGTGCGACAAAGGCCGCAGCGGCGAGGAGTACTATGGCAAAGCCGACGAAGGCGCTGGACAGGCCGCCCAGATTGCGCAGAACGTCGAAGGCCAGGGGGTTCAGGAACTGTCCGGCGTTGAGCGCGCTGACAATCACGCCCATGGCCAGTGCGTGGACGAAGGGCGGTGCCTTGCGAAAGATCAGCGAGGCGATGGCCGGTTCCGACATGCCTGCGCCGATGCCGACAAGGCAACACCCGGCGAAGACCTGCCATGTCTGTGTTGCGAGGCCGATGATGAGGATCCCAAGACCCATCGAAGCGGCGTCGATCACGAGGAATCCGTGAAGGCCGATGCGGCTGCGCAAGTAGCCGAAGGACCATGCGGTAATCATCGCGACGATCGACGTGGCGGCAATCACCGTGCCGATCATCTGCGCGCTGGCCATGCCGCGCTCAGCCAGCTGGAAGCCAGCCTGAATCGCAGGCGTAAACATGCCGAGCGTGAGGAGGATCAGAAGCAGGTAATAGGGCCAGAGGCGCGCCAGTTCTGCCAGCGCGCCTTTCTCTTCCTTTGGGTGGACTTGGCGGGGAACGTTGCGGATGACCAGCAAGGCGAGCAGCAACGTCGGTAAGCCAAGCAGATAGAGAGCGAACGGCGCCTGCCATCCGCCCAAGTCCACCAGCAAACCGCCGAAGACGAGCGCCAGCGCCGCGAGCATCGACGACAAAGAGGTGGCCCATCCCAGCACCTTTTCACGGGCGTGGCCCGAGAAATGGTCGCCAATCAGTCCGAGGCTGGACGTCAGTACGCCCCCGCCTGAAATGCCCAGCAGCAGCCGCAAGGCGAGAAGCGCGGTGTCGCTGGTGATCGCAAGTACGCCGGCGCCGCCGATCACGTAGAGGACAAGCGAGCCCAGCAGGACCGCACCCTGGCCGATGCGGTTGGCCAACAGCCCCGCCAGCGGCGCGGCAAGGATCAGCATTGCGGCGGGCAAGGTCATCACGATCTGCGAGAACAGTTCGCTGCCTGCGCTCTGCCCGAAATGCGCCGCCATGGCGACAAGGGCGGGCGCAGCTGCCATCGGGATGAGCGCGACAAGTGCAGGTCCCGCCACGCAGACTGCAGCGACGAGCGCGCCGCCGTTGCGGTCAGCAGCCTGTGGAGCGTCCACGGTCATATTGTCCGCGTGGCCAAGGCCGCGTCGCGCATCGCGCCTTCGATGTAGCCGACGCCGGTGCAATCGCCGATGGCGTGGACCGGCAGCCCGGCGGCCTTCATCTGGTCGGCAAGACTTTCGTCCCCGGTGGCACCCATCGCCACGATGACGGTGTCGGCGCGCAAGGTGCGTTCCTGTCCGTGGGCGTTGCTGTAGGTGACGCTCTGTTCGCCAATCCGGAAGTTGCTCGTCTCGGTCAGCATTGCGACGCCGAGGTCGTGGCAGTCGTCAACCGCGCGGAAGCGGCGAACGAGCGGTATGCCCTTGCCCACGCGCGGCGATTCCTCGAGCACGGTCACCTTGCGGCCGCGATGGGCGAGAAATTCGGCCAGTTCCAGCCCGACCAGTTCGCCGCCAATGATGACGACGTGCTCGCCCAGCGGCATCCATGCCTTCGAACCGAGGCGGAGCAGCGGCAAGCGCTTGGTCAGGCCGGTCATCTTCCCCAGCTTCATCGCAAGACGGGTGCCCGGGCTGGTCTTGGCAGCAAGGGCATCAAGGTTCTGGCCGAGAACCAGATTGCGCATGTCATCGCCTGAAAACACGAAGTCGCGCTCGGCTCCGGGAATGGGCGGCATGTCACGCCTCGCGCCAGTGGCGACGACGACTTCATCGGCATGGAGCGAACGGGCGAGATCAGGCGTGGCGCGGCTGTTCAGGCGGACATCAATGTCGCGCGAGGCGATCTCGCGCTTGAGCCAGTCCACGATGCGCTGGTTCGGGGCGTAGGCAACCGAGGCGAATTGCGCGGTTCCGCCGAGACGGTCGGTCGCCTCGCACAGGATGACCTTGTGCCCCTTGTCGGCCAGGTCGCGCGCGGCCGCCATGCCGCCGGGCCCGCCGCCCACGACGAGCACGGTCTTGCGACGCGGCGACGGCACCGGCTGGCGGTCGGTCTCGTGTCCGGTCAGCGGGTTGACCGCACACATGATGTGGCTCGAATTGAAGATGGCGCTGATGCAGGTGTAGCAATAGACGCAGGGGCGTACGGTGTCCGGCTTGCCCGCAGCGAGCTTGTTGGGCAGCTCGGGATCGGCAAGCAACTTGCGGCCCATCGTGACGAAATCGAGCTTGCCTTGCGCGATGAAGCGGTCGGCGTCTTCCGGTTCGATCCGGCCGGGGCAGATCACCGGGATCGAAACGGCAGCCTTGATCGCTTCGGCGTTGCCGACAAAGCCGTTGCGCATGTCGGTCGCGTGGCCGGTCGAATAGGTCCGGCCGTAATTGCCATCGCCGTGCGCCGAAACGTGGATGGCGTCGAGCCCCGCTTCCTCGGCAAGATGGGCCACGGTGACGGCATCCTGCAGCGTGATCCCGTAGTCCATCAGGAATTCCTGACTGTCGAACCGCATCCACACTGGGTAGTCGGGGCCCACTGCGGCGCGCACGGCCCGGATGGTCCTGATCAGCAGGCGCGCACGGTTCTCGACCGAGCCACCATAGGCGTCGGTGCGATGGTTGTAGGCGGGCGAAAGGAACGTCGAGAAGATGTAGCCATGGCCGGCGTGGATCTCGACCGCGTCGATCCCGGCGCGCACCGCTCGATCGGCGGCGCGGGCGAAGAGATCGACGATGTGGTCGATGCCCGCCTCGTCCAGCGAATTGTACCGGACTTCACCCATCTTAGCGTAGGGTTCGAAGAACTTCGCCTGCTCCTCGGGCAGCATGACATCGAGGAAATCGCCCGAGTCTTTCGATGCCGGGGGCGGATTGGGGCATGCAACCGGACGCCCGTCGAGCATGTCGGTCATCGCCACGAGCCCGCCGTGATGGAGCTGGACGCAGAGCTTTGCGCCATGTTCGTGCACTTCGTCGGCCAGTTGCTTCAAGCCGGGAAGGAAACGGTCGTCGCTGATCGCTTCCTGCCGCCAGTTGCTCGCCCCTTCCGGAAAGCCGACAGAGACCGACCCCATGGTCACCAGCGCAGCGCCGCCTTTCGCACGCGCCACGTAGTACGTCCGCAGACGGTCTCCGACCGAGCCGTCTTCTTCCGCCAGATTGGAGCCCATCGGCGAGAAGAAGATGCGGTTCCTGAGTTCAAGCTTGTTGATTCGGCCCGGACTCAGGAGGTGGCGGTAACTGCGTTGACTCATGACAGAAATTGCCTCGACATCGTTCTCTCCCGCGTGGTGCGGATGTGTTTTGCGACGACATATCGAGGTCTGGCGCCTTTCTCAATCATAAAGCGCTATGATGATCGAAGATTCGCTACGCAAAATGTGGTCTGTATTGACAGTTTTGACGAAATGCGTATTTTCAAGCTGCATATGGACGGTGCGAAGGCCGTTTCGTGATTGCAAGCTGGGAGAGTGAAGATGGCCGCGCCTGTATCTGCGCTGCTGGAGCAGATGTTCCATCGCATGGCGGTATCGCGTGCCATCGAGCGATTGATGCTGCGCCATACGCGCGAGGAGCGCTTTTCCGGCTGGTGGCATCCCGGCGAAGGGCAGGAGGCAGCCCCGATTGGCGCGACTGCTGCGCTGCGCCATGACGACTACGTCTGGTATCAGGGCCGGGGCTGCGCCTGGGCTATCGGCAAGGGCATGGACCCGCTGCCAATCCTGGGAGACCTTCTTGGCAAGATGAATGGGGCGACGCGTGGCAAGGGTGGCGGCGTCCCGCACTGGGCCGACTACAGCCTTGGCATCATGGGCGAAGGAGCAACGCTCGGTTCGGTCTATCCGCTCGCGGCGGGCTCGGCGCTAGCCTCGAAAATCCGCAAGGACGGCCGGGTGAGCATTGCCGATTTCGGGGACGGCACGGCCTCGCGCGGAACGTTCCATGAAACCATGATGCATGCGGTGGCGTGGAAGCTGCCGCTGATCTATTTCTGCGAAAACAACGGTTTGCTGGTGGGGACGCGCACCGAACAAGTTTCGGCAAGCGCGGATATCGCCAACCTCGCCAAGGGCTATGGCATTCCGGGCGTGGTGGTGGACGGTCAGGATGCCATTGCCGTCTATGAAGCGACCAGCGAAGCGGCGGGCCGGGCCCGGGCAGGCGAAGGGCCGACGCTGATCGAGGCCAAGGTAACCCGCAAGCATGGTCACTATGCCGGCGATCCCCAGCACTACCGCGATCCCGATTATCTGAAAGACTACCGCGACCCGGTGGACATTCTTGCTGCGCAGCTTTCCGGCAATGCCGCCGCGCGCATCATCGAGCAGGCCGATGCCGAAGTTGCCGCGGCTTACGAGGCAGCGAGGGCCGCGCCCGAGGCCGACGTGTCGGTTATCGAGAGGGATCTCTACCATGTCGCATGAGGTGATGGGCTACAACGCGGCGATGGGGCTGGGCCTTGTCGAGGAAATGCGCCGCGACGACAGCATCTTCATCATGGGGCAGGGCGTCGTAACCGGCGGCTGGTTCGGGATGGAAAAGGGGCTGGTCGCCGAATTCGGAACGGATCGCGTGCTCGATTGCGGCATTGCCGAAGCCTTCGAGGCCGGCCTTGCGGCTGGCGCCGCGATTGCGGGCATGAAGCCGGTGATCAACATGGGCTTCGGCGACTTTGCATTGATCGCGGGCGACGAGATCTACCACAAGCTTGCCAAGTGGCGTTACATGCACGGGCTCGACGTGCCGATGACCGCCGTCATCATATTCCCCATCGGCGCGATGGGCGGAGCGGGGCCGGAGCATTCGTCCTGCACCGAAGTGCTGGGCATGCATTTCCCCGGGCTCAAGGTCGTGGTTCCTTCGACGGCGGAGGACGCCAAGGGCCTGATGAAGGCCGCTCTGCGCGAACCCAACCCGGTCCTGTTCCATTCGGTGCAAGGGCTCGGTTGGACGCGATCAGACGTGCCACTCGATCCCGATTTCGTCGTGCCCATCGGCAAGGCGGCAACGCGCCGGGCAGGGAAGGATCTCACCATCCTGACATACGGTTCCATGGTGCCGCGCGCGCTGGAAGCGGCGGAGCGGTTGGCGGGTGAGGGCATTGACGCGGAAGTCGTCGATCTGCGGACCCTTGTCCCGCTCGATTGGGACCACGTACTTAAATCGGTGACCCGCACGCATCGCGCAATGGTCGTGCATGAGGCTTTCCGGACCGCGGGGCCGGGTGCGGAAATCGCCGCCCAGATCCAGGAGCGGGCCTTCTTCGATCTCGAAGCGCCGGTACTCAGACTTGGAGCCAAGGACTTTCCGCTTTGCCAGATCGCCGAGCTTGAACAGGCGGCAATTCCCTCCGTCGATGCCATCGCCGCCGAAGCGCGTCGACTGGCTGCGATCTGAAGGTGCGCGCCATGTTGAATGACCTTTGCATTCCTCGCATGGGCTCGGTCGAGAACGCGCGCCTGCTCAACTGGCGTGTGGCCGAGGGCGAAACGTTCGAGGCTGGGCAAATTCTCTACGAAGTCGAGACTGACAAGACCACCGTCGAGGTCGAGGCGGATGCGGCGGGGGTCCTGGCAAAACGGACCGCCAGCGAAGGCGAGGAGTTCAAGGTCGGTGACAAGGTCGGCCTCTGGGCCGCGCCGGGCACCACGCCCACAGCCATCGCCAAGGCGCTCGGGCAAGACGCAGCGCCGAAAGACGTCGCTGCGGAACCGGCAGCGCAACAGCCGAAGAACGTCGTGGTTACTCCGGCGATTGGTGCAGTTCATTCCGCCGATGTCCGGCCACTGCCGCGGGCTGCGGCGGGGGGACGCAAAGTCTCGCCTCTGGCCCGGCGTCTTGCCGCACAGTTCGGTGTCGACCTTGCACTGGTTAACGGGACCGGCCTTGGCGGAAAGATCGGTGGCAGCGACGTGCTGGCCGCGCGCGATGCGGGTCAGGTGAAAGCGCCGCTCGCGGCTCCGGCGGTGCCGCCACCGCCGCCGGCCGTTTTGTCACCGGTCGCCGAGGACGGCGAGCTTGTGCCGCACACGATGCGCCGTCGCACGATTGCCCAGCGCATGTCGCTTGCCGCGTCGATCCCGACGCTGACGGCGGACATGGAGATCGACCTTGGCGCGCTGATGGCGTTGCGCAAGTCGCCACAGGGAGCGGGGACGTCCGTTCTCGGCCTGATCGCCTACGCGGCAACTTCCGCGCTGCTGGAGCATCCCCGGCTCAACGCGCACTGGCGCGATGATGCGATTGTGGCGTTCCGTTCGGTGCATCTCGGCATCGCGGTGGACGCCGCGGATGGATTGGTCGTACCCGTCATCCGTCATGCCGAACGCCTCAGCCCGCTTGGACTGACCGACGCCATCGCCGACCTTGCCGTAAGGGCGCGCGCAGGTCAGCTGCGTCCCGAGGAAATGGAAGGGGGCTCCTTCACGATCTCAAACCCCGGCTCGATCGGTCCGGTCATCCGTGCCGAGGCACTGCTCAACCCGCCGCAGGTGGCCCTGCTCGGCTTGCCCGGAATCGTGCGTGCGCCGATTGCCGTCCGTCATGGCGAGGACTGGGCTATGGCGATCAGGCCGGTGATCCGTGCTTCGCTCTCCTTCGATCACCGGGCGCTTGACGGCGGCCCGGTCATCCGTTTCCTCAACACTCTCAAGTCCCGGATTGAATCGCTATGACTGCAAAACGTCGTTTCATCGTGATCGGTGCGGGCATGTCCGGCATTCTGGCGGCCATCCGGCTGAAAGAGGCGGGGCAGACCGATTTCGTGGTCTATGAAAAGGGCAGTTCGATCGGCGGCACCTGGCGTGAGAACCGCTATCCCGGCCTGACCTGCGACGTGCCTGCGCACTGCTACACCTACAGCTTCGCGCCCCATGCCGACTGGAGCGCTTTCTATGCGCCGGGGCCCGAGATCAAGGCCTACTTCGAGAAGGTGATCGATGATTTTGCGGTGCGCGATTTCATCCGGCTGAACCACGAAGTCACCGCCTGCGAATGGGACGGTTCGAGCTGGCAGGTGACCTTGGCCGGTGGAACTCACGATAGCGCGGACATCGTCATCGCAGCTTCAGGCGTGCTTCATCACATCAACGATCCGGTAATCCCCGGCAAGGAAAGCTTCGCTGGCGCGATGTTCCACTCCGCGCGCTGGGACGACAGCGTGGCGCTGGAAGGGAAGCGGATCGGGATCATCGGCAACGGATCGACCGGCGTCCAGATCGTCACGGCGCTGGCCGACGTGGCCTCGAGCTTGGTGCACTTCCAGCGGTCTCCGCAGTGGGTGATGCCCGTGCAGCAGTTCGCCTATTCGGACGAAGATCGCGCTGCCTTTCGCGCCGATCCCGGCCGCATCGATGCAATCCGGTTCGGTGACGATTACTGGAACGGCATCCGCCGCTTCAATTCCGCCATCGTCGATCCCGACAGCCCGGCGATGCGCGAGATCGAGGAGCTTTGCAGCCGCAACCTCGAGGAATCGGTGCGCGACCCGGCGCTCCGGGAGAAGTTGCGCCCGAACTATCGGGCGGCCTGCAAGCGGCTGATCTATTCGTGGAGCTATTACGACGCGGTGCAGAAGCCCGATGTCGATGTTGAAGTTGGGCAGATCGAGCGCGTCGAACCCGACGGTATCCGCATGAAGGATGGCACTTTCCATCCGCTCGACGTGATCGTCCTGGCAACCGGCTTCCGCGCCGACCGCTTCATCCGGCCGACGACGGTGAAGGGCGCAGACGGGGCCGATCTTGACGATTTCTGGAAGGAGCGACCGACTGCCCATTACGCGGTGACGCTGCCCGGCTTTCCCAACTTCTTCATGCTCAACGGGCCGACAGGGCCGGTCGGCAACTTCTCGCTCATCGATATCGCCGAGCGGCAATGGGACTATCTGGCGCAGTTGATGGAGCCGATCCTGCAGGGCGAAGCGCAGACGGTAGAGCCCACAGCCGAAGCCCATGCCGACTACGACCGCCGCCGCACGGAAGCGGCGCGGCAGACGATCTTTGGTTCGGGCTGCACCAGTTGGTATCTCGACAAGGACGGCGTGCCGCTGACCTGGCCATGGAGCTATGACGCATTTGCGGAGGCCATGGCACGGCCCGTGCCCGAGGAGTACCGCTGGGCTTGAGCGAGATGAATTTGCGATATCTAATCCGCCCTCGCAACCTGAGGTCGCAGTAGGTCCAGCCTTTCTGGCTGGCGGGAGTTCAAGATAATGTCAGCAATGAAGATCGCCGTCCTTCGGGAACGTGCGACAGGGGAGAGCAGGGTTTCGGCATCGCCGGAAACCGTAAAGAAGTTCATTGCCCTCGGGGCCACGGTGGCTGTCGAGACCGGGGCGGGTATTACCGCTTCGATCTCCGACGACGATTACCGCGCTGCCGGGGCCGAGGTGACGGACGCTGCAGTCCAGGGCGCGGATATCGTGCTCGGCGTGCAGGGACCCGAACCAGAGGTCCTCGGTGGTGCCAATCCTGGCGCATGGATCGTCGCCGGGCTGGATCCTTTCGGCAAGCGCGCCCGCGTGGACGCCTATGCCGCAGCCGGTTTTGAAGCGCTGGCGATGGAATTCATGCCGCGCATCACCCGCGCACAGTCGATGGACATCCTGTCCTCGCAGTCGAACCTTGCCGGCTACAAGGCGGTTCTGGTCGCCGCCAACCTCTATGGCCGCGCCTTCCCGATGATGATGACCGCGGCGGGCACCGTCTCTGCCGCCAAGGCCTTCGTCATGGGCGTGGGCGTTGCCGGGCTTCAGGCGATCGCCACGGCGCGCCGTCTGGGTGCACAGGTTTCGGCGACCGACGTGCGCTCGGCCACCAAGGAGCAGATTCAGTCGCTCGGCGCCAAGCCGATCTTCGTGGAGAGCGTGGCCGGCATCGAAGGTGAGGGCGCCGGTGGCTATGCCACGGAAATGAGCGAGGAATACC
>JBKBUD010000291.1:0-2376 GCA_046290865.1 Novosphingobium sp.
CGGGCGGCGCGCGAACCTTGCGCGGCTATGTCTATTCACCGTTCAACGCGCAGCGCTTTCTCGAATCGTCGATCGACGTCAATCACCTCGGCGGAGCCGGCGTGCGGCTGTTCGACGAGGACGCGGGGGGCCCGCGGCTGATGGCCGAGATCGCCACCGGCAACGGTTCGGGCAAACGCGTGCGGCGGGCAATCGACATTGCCGGCCATCGCTTCATCCTCGAGATCGAAGCGCAGGCCACGCCGATGCTGTCGCTCATGTCGGTCATGTCGCTGCTGTTCGGCCTGCTGGTGGCGACCCTGCTGCTGGTGCTAGCGCGGCTTCTTACCCAGCAGGCCGTCGAGGACCGGATCGCCCTGGCCTGGTTCGAGCAGCAGTCCTCGATCCGCAATTCGCTGACACGCGAGCTCAACCACCGGGTCAAGAATACCCTTGCCAACGTGCTGTCGATCATCTCGCTGACGCGCCGCCGCGCCACGAGCCTGGCCGAGTTCGCCGACAGTCTCGAGAACCGCATCCGTGCCCTGTCGGCGACGCACGATCTGCTGACGCAGTCCGATTGGGGAACCACCCCGGTCATGCTGGTGGTCAAGGCGGAACTCGCGCCCTATGCGCAGGACACGCAGCGCCATCTCGACATTGCCGGGCCGGAAGTGGAACTGGCGCCCAACGATGCGCTGTCCCTCGGGCTGGCGATCCATGAACTTGCGACAAATGCCGCCAAATATGGCGCCCTGAGCATGGAGGGCGGAAGCGTCTCCATCCGTTGGGAAATGGCGGGCGAGAACCTTGCGCGGATCGAATGGATCGAGCGTGGAGGGCCGCCGATCGACCCGGCCACGCGTCGCAAGCGGGGCTTCGGCACGGAGCTGATCGAGAAGATCGTTGCCCATGAACTGCGCAACCCGGTCGATCTGCGCTTCGAGCCGGAAGGCGTGCGCTGCGCGCTGCTGATCCCGGTGCGCCGCCGCGGCGACTTCGCCATACGCGAAAGGCGCAGCTGACGCCGCGCCTTTGCATGTTGCCGGAAGGGAGGCTCACGCCCCCTGTCAGAGCGGGCGGCTGGATCCGAAGAACAGCGCCTGGCTGATCGCGGTCCGCACCGTCTGTTCCTGGAACGGCTTGGTGATCAGGTAGGTCGGCTCGGGACGATCGCCGGTCAGCAGGCGTTCGGGATAGGCGGTGATGAAGATGACCGGCACCGATCCGATGCGCAGGATATCGTCGACCGCATCGAGCCCCGAACTGCCGTCTGCCAGCTGGATGTCGGCCAGGACAAGGCCGGGCTGTTCACGCTGGACGATCTCGAGGGCTTGGGTGCGCGTGGCCGCCATGCCGCAGACGTCGTGGCCGAGCGAGCGGACGAGATCTTCGAGCTGCATCGAGATCAGCGGTTCGTCCTCGATGATCAGCACCGACGTCGCCGATTCTCGGTCGATCTCGGCAACAGCGTCCTGCACCAGCAGTTCCACGTCGGCCGGATCGCGGCCCATGATGTAGGCGGTTTCCTCGATGCTGAAGTCTTCCAGCGTGGTCAGCAGCAGCGCCTGGCGGTTCGCGGGCGTCATCGCGGCGAGACGCTCCTGCGCGGCCGCCTCGTGCTGGCCCAGGGCCGACGCCGAACGGTCGGCGGTATCGACATAGGCGGTCGACCAGACGCGATTGAAGGCATGGTAGAGCTGCGGGCGGCCTTCGCCGATGGTTGCGCGCAGTTCCTCGTCGGCAAGCGCGGCCTCGAGCGTGGCGCGGACGAAGGAGTCACCGGCATTCTGGCTTCCCGTCAACGCGCGGGCGTAACGGCGAAGATAAGGGAGTTGATTGGCAACCTTGGCACCCAGAGACATTCGTACCCCTTCCCGGTCAGTATCGTGCGCTCCAACGCGTGATACCGTCATCCGGTTCCCGGGCGGGAACAAGAGGAAATCGTCGCGGCCTGCGTTGCAGGTGCAATCACGGCGGCGGGTGTCGCTTGCAATGTGGTAACGACCCAATCGGCCAGAAGGTCCGGTGAAGTGGGCTTGCGGAACTGGATCGCGAAACGGTGGCTGTCGGGCACGGCGCCGGAATCGAGCCCGGATGTGATCGCCACCGTGCAATCCATGTCCCGGAGGCGACTGGCGAGATCGAGCGAAAGGCGGTCCGGCAATTGCAGGTCGAGCAGGGCGATGGTGGGCGTGTGCACCTCGACGATCTGTTCGGCAGCGGCAACCGTGGTTGCCACCAGCACCGTCATGCCGCGCTCGATCAACGCGTCCTCGATGGCCATTGCCACCAGGACGCTGTCCTCCACGACAAGTATGAGACGCTCGCTGTGCGGATCCGTTATCGTTTTCATATCTGGTTCCATGTCGGGAACCCTACGGCACATGGCGGGAA
>JBKBUD010000292.1:0-2350 GCA_046290865.1 Novosphingobium sp.
CCCGACATCTGCAGGAGGTCTCCACTCTCGAAATCGATGAAGACCAAACCGGCCTGCCCGTTCAGCAGGACATTGCCGAGCGTGGCGAAGAACAGGTTTCCCGAGAAGTCGGGAATGGTCAGTTTGCCATCTGGGTCGACACGCACGAAACCGGGCCTGCCGCCGCGATGGGACACGTCGACTTGCCGGCCGGCGTCCGGTCTGTCGGCATAGGAGGCGACGAAGAAGGTATCGGCGCTTCTGATCATGGCCCGGGCCGCCGCATCCAGGATGGGCAGTTCCTCAGCCGGATGGGGCGACGGGGCAGTCGGGGCGCGGGACATGGTTGCGTCACGCAGCTGGATGTATTGCGGGCAGTTGCCGAAGCTCTGGGCTACTTCCAGCAGCGGCGCGTCCGGTGAAAGACGCAAGTTGCCATTGACGCGATTACGCCGCCGGCTGTGCAATTCGATGCCGAGCAGGCCGAGTGCGGCTCCATCGTGGATGCCGCCGAGGGCCGGGTCATCGCCATGGGGAAGGGCGCCGAGGCTGAGGCTGACGGGGTCGGGTGAGGCAAGGAAGCCTGGTTCGCCATCGACCACGGTGGCCCATGCCGCGCCCGTTCCATCGACGCTGCCGAGGATCACGAAAGGAAGCTGGCCATAAAAGGCGCGGTGCTGGTCCGGCATGAAGGGGCGGATCACGCGCGAGCCGATGTCCGCCATCCGGCCGACGACGCCGACATGCTCCTGAAGCGCGCGCTCGCCTTCGTGCCAGATCGGGGGACGGGTATCGTTCATGGCGTCCTCTGCGTTGCTGTGCCGGTGGTCCGTTGGCGGGGGGCTTGCGCGGACCACCGGCGTCTCTCAGGCTGCTGCGCGCAGGCCTGCAGCGGTCTGGACGAAAGGCACGAAGCCAGGCAGTTCCTCGATCCGCGCCAGCAGGGCGCGGACGCCAGGATAGGTGGCGAGGTCGACATTGCCTTCGGGCGCGCTCGACAGGTAGCTGTAGAGCGCCACGTCGGCGATGGTGGGGGCGCTGCCGACGAGCCAGTCCCGGTGCTCGAGGTGGCGTTCGAGATTGGCCAGCAAGCCATGGGCCCGCGCGATCACTTCCTGCGGATTGTGCCGCGAACCGAACACCGTGACGAGACGTGCTGCCGCAGGGCCAAAGGCGAGTTCGCCAGCCGCTACCGATAGCCAGCGCTGGACAGCCGCCAAAGTGGCGGGATCTTCGGGCAGCCAGTCCGTGCGGCCGTGCTTGCGGGCAAGATAGACGAGAATGGCGTTGGAGTCAGAGACCACAGTGCCGTCGTCATCGACCAGCACGGGCACCTGGCCGAGCGGATTGAGCGTGAGAAACGCCGCCTGCTTGTGCTCGCCGGCGAGGAGGTCGACTTCGACCAGTTCGGTAGCGAGGCCGAGGAGCGAAACGAACAGCCGGGCGCGGTGGGCGTGGCCTGACAGCGGGTGATGGTACAGCTTCATGGGGGTTCTCCTTGTGGGACCCGGACCGCTTTCGGCCGGCACAGGAAAGATGGCCTGATAGCGGTCAGGCGATAACGCGTGTTCTCTGCAGGGGAGCATTGCACGCGGCGCAATGCTCCGGCGGAACATCGAGCGACATCGCGGCCGAATTCGCCGAGTTCCGGACTGCAGGCCGGAACGCGCCTCGGCGACGGCTTGCGGAGTCAACGGCCGCGCTCTGGCGGTTCATCCGCGCGCTTCGTCGCGGTGCACTGACATCGGCAGGGACGGGCAGGAACTGCACCGGCTGGCCACTGTTGGCCAAGGTATCCCGAAGGAGGCTGCCTTGCTCGCCATGGATTATCGCGGTCCCTATCGCGTCCGCATCGAATCAAAGCCCATGCCGATTATCGAGCACCCGCGCGACGCCATCGTGCGGGTGACGCGCTCGTGCATCTGCGGGTCCGACCTGCACCTTTATCACGGCCTCGTTCCCGACACGCGCGTGGGCATGACCTTCGGTCACGAGTTTACAGGCGTGGTGGAACAGGTCGGCAGCGCGGTCGAGAACCTTGCTGTCAGTGACAGGGTGCTTGTCCCCTTCAACATTGCCTGCGGGCAGTGCCACTTCTGCCGTCAGGGCCTGTTCGGCAATTGCCACGAGTCCAACGCCGAGGCGACTGCCGTGGGCGGCATCTTCGGCTATTCCCATACCGCGGGCGGCTATGACGGCGGGCAGGCAGAATATGTCCGGGTGCCTTATGCCGATTTCGGTCCCACCAATATCCCCGATTGGATGGACCTCGACGATGCGGTTCTGCTGACCGACGTTGTGCCGACGGGCTACCAGGCAGCGGAGATGGCGGGCATCCAGAAAGGTGACACCGTAGTGATCTTCGGCGCCG
>JBKBUD010000293.1:0-2329 GCA_046290865.1 Novosphingobium sp.
GTGAAACGCTGGCCGCAGCTGAACGCCGCACGCTCGGAAGAAGGCTTCGTGACCTTGGCCGATGGCACCGAGGTCTATGCGCAGGGGGCGCGGCTGGCGCCGGACCTGCAACTGCTGGCAGCGCGCGAGTACGACCGCGATCGGTCCGCGCTGGGGGTGCTGTCCGCGGCATTCCTTGCCGTCGGCGCAGCGATCATCGCGGCGGTGGCGTTCGTGGCGTGGATCACGGCGCGGCACCTTGCCCGGCGGATGGACGCAGTGAACGCGGCGTTGGGCGCGGCAGCGGACGGACGCGCAGCAAGCTTTCCCGCCCGCCAGCGCGGTGGTGACGAGATCGACGAGATGGCTGGCCACGGCGCGCGGCTGCTGGCGCGGCAGGCGCAGTTGCTCAAGGCCTACAAGCAGGTTTCCGAGCACGTCGCGCACGAGGTCCGCACACCGTTGATGCACCTCGACAACCGGCTGGGCTCTGCGATGCAGTTGCGGCCAGAGGCGGCGGGCGGTCCGATCGGCCAATCGCGCGAGGACATCCGCGCGATTCTCGCGATGCTGGATTCGCTGCTCGACATCGCTTCGGCAGAAAGCCGCAGGGGCGATCTGGCCGGGCTTGCGGAACTCGACATGAGTGCGCTCGTCACCAGCCTCGCCGACCTCTATGAAGGGAGTGCGGAAGATGCCGGACTGGTTCTGGAGACGTCCATCGCGCAAGGCGTAACCATGCTCGGCGAGCGGATGCAGGTCACCCGCCTCCTCTCCAACCTGCTCGACAACGCGATCAAGTACGTGCCCGAAGGCGGGCGCGTGCGGCTGATCCTGCGTCCCGGCCCACAGGTCGTGGTCGAGGACGACGGTCCCGGCATTCCCCGCGATCAGCGCGACCGCGTGTTCGAGCGCTTCGCCCGCGCCACTGCTCCGGGCGACCGGCCCGGCCACGGCCTCGGCCTTGCCCTTTCCCGCGCCATTGCCGAACGCCATGGCCTCGTCCTGAGGCTAGGGGATACCCCGCGCGGCGCACAGTTCATCCTGGAGCCTGCCCCATGACTTTCCGAGCAATGGCAATTCTCTGCGCTGGCGCAGCGGTGCTTGGCGCGTGTGCCGCCGATGGCCAGCATGCCCAGCGCGAGATGCCGGTGCGAGTGGTGCTGAACAGCACGACCGAGCGTGCCGAAGCAGTGGCGAGGTTGCTGGCGGAGGCCGATCAGGCACAGGGCGATCCGCAAAAGCTTGGCGTGATCCTTGCCGCGCTCGACACTTTCGGCGCGCGGCCCATTGCCGGGGAGCAGGACCCGGTGACGGCATGGCGGGACAAGGCAGAGGTGCCAAAGACTCCGCCCTATCGCGGGCGGGTGCTGGGGCCAGCCTACAAGGCAGGGATGCTCAATCCCGGTGCAACGGTGCGCCTGCCGCAACTGTTCGATGGCGGCCGCTCCGCCCGCGTCGCCGTGGCAACGCCGGGACAGGCCGCGCTCGATTTCACCGTGCTCGATGGCGAGGCCAAGCCGGTCTGCCCGCCTGCCAAGGCGCGCAGCCGCGAGTGCATGTGGACGCCGCTGTTCAGCGGGCGCTTCGAGATCGTGCTGACCAACCCGTCGAGCAACGCGGCCGGCTATTACCTGGTGATCGACTAGGCCGAAGATCAGGCCTCCAGCGCTTCGGCCATCATCTCCAGCGCCGCGCGCACGGTCATGTCGCGGCTTTGCTCGCGTTCCCGCTCGCCGAAGTGGCATTCCCGCAGAATGGCCGGCGCGCCCTTGCGCAGTACGGCAATGTGGATGAGGCCGGTCTCGTCGCCCTGCTTCCCGGGACCGGTAAAGCCGGTAATCGCACAAACCAGCCCCGAGTCGGAGCGCTCCAGCGCGCCTGTCGCCATGGCCTGCGCCACTTCGCGGCTGACTTCGCCATGGCGCACGATCAGCATGGGATCGATCCCGAGCAGGTCGGACTTGGCGCGCGCGGTATAGGTCACGAAGCCGCGGTCGAACTGCCCCGACGACCCCTCGATGGCGGTGAACAGCGCGGCGAGCTGGCCACCCGTGCACGACTCGGCTGTCGCAACCATGACGCCGACATGCTTCGCACGGTCCAGAATGGCCTCTGCCATCGTCTTGTGACGTTCGTTGCTTTCGCTCATGCAGGCAGGACGCACGAGGCGGAGACTGCGCTTACGCGGTGCGACCAGTGCCCCGAATTGCGCGGCAGGATGATGTGCTGGTTGATCGGAGTTTGTGGAGGCCCGAGCCGGAATCGAACCGGCGTAAACGGATTTGCAATCCGGTGCGTAACCACTCCGCCATCGGGCCTCGATCGCAGGAACTGCGTGGTCCGGCGC
>JBKBUD010000294.1:0-2315 GCA_046290865.1 Novosphingobium sp.
GTCAGTCCTTCTTCGTCACCCAGGCCAGAATGATGTCCGCCACCTGTCCCGCCCGGCGCTCGATCGCTTCAGGGCTGGTCATGTCGACCCCGAAGTTGTGCGCGAAAGTGAACTGGTTGGAGACGTTGTAGAAACTCAGCGCGGTCATGTTCAGGTGCAGGTCGACAGGGTCGATCCCTTCGCGGAAGGTGCCTTCCGCCTGACCGCGCGCGATGATGCTTTCGAGCATGCCGATCACGCGGCGATTGCCCTGAGGCAGGCTGTCGATCTGCTTGAGATGTTCGGCGCGGTGGATGTTCTCGTTCATCACCAGCCGCACCAGTTCGGGATGGCGCGCGTGATAACGCACGTCGTGCTCTATCAGGCGGCGCAGGGCATCGGCTGCGCTGCCGCTGTCGATATCGACCGCTGCCTCGCTCTCGCGCACGCGGGCATAGGCGCGTTCGAGCACGGCGCGGTAAAGCTCGTCCTTGCCTTCGAAATAGTAGTAGATCTTGCGCTTGGTCGCCTTGCCCGCGATCTCGTCGATCCGCGCCCCGGCCAGCCCCTTCTCCACGAACTCGTTCGTGGCGATGTCGATGATCTGGTTGATCGCCTGCTCGCGGCTTTCGGCCCGGCTTCGGCGCGCGGGCTTTGCTGCAGATGCCGTCTCCGGCCCGGAAGTGTCAGACAAGGTCGCATTCTCCGCAACTGGCACGACGGTATGCCGCTCCGCCAGAAGCGCACTCCCCGTCAGGTTCGGTCCTAGCGCCTTTTCTCCGTGCGGTCTGCCTGCGTGACAGGGCGAAGACGGGTTTTCCCCGTCCATTGCCGCCACTCCGGCCATCGCAGCGGAATTACCCTTCACAATCCTCCCCTTGCACACACGCTTCATTTATGTAACGAACTAGTCCCTAACATTTATGCATGTCAACCTCGCAGCAGCCGGGGCGACGGAGAGCCTGAAGCCGACATGAAAACGTCCATCGCCACGGTTTCGATCAGCGGCACGCTCGATGCCAAGCTGCAGGCCATTGCTGCGGCGGGATACGACGGCGCCGAGATTTTCGAGAACGACCTGCTCTCGACCCACCTCTCCGCGCGCCAGATCGCCGCGATGATGGCCGACCTCGGCCTTGCCTGCACGATGTTCCAGCCCTTCCGCGATCTCGACGGATTGCCCGAACCGCAGCGCTCTCGCGCGTTCGACCGGCTCGAACGCAAATTCGATGTCATGCAGGAACTGGGCACCGACCTGCTCCTGCTCTGCTCAAGCTGCTCCCCGCTCGCCTCTGCCGACCGGGCCCGCACCATCGCCGACCTCCACGAAGTCGGCGAACGAGCCGCCGCGCGGGGTCTGCGCATCGGTTACGAAGCGCTCGCCTGGGGCCGCCACGTCAACGACCATCGCGACGCCTGGAGCATCGTCCGCGATGTCGATCACCCCTCGATCGGCTTGGTGCTCGACAGCTTCCACTCGCTGTCGCGCCGCATCCCCTCCTCCAGCATCGGCGATATCCGCGCCGACAAGCTGTTCATCGTGCAGGTGGCCGATGCCCCCGTGCTCGACATGGACCTGCTGCAGTGGAGCCGCCACTTCCGCTCGATGCCGGGACAGGGCGATTTCCCGCTCGACGACTGGGCGCAGGCGATCCGCAAGATCGGCTACGACGGTTACTGGAGCCTCGAAATCTTCAACGACCGCTTCCGCGCCGGTTCCGCCAGCGGCGTTGCGCTCGATGGCTATCGCTCGCTGCGCCTGCTCGAAGGCGGAATTGCGAAACCCTCGGTCGCTGCTCCCAAGTTGCCGCCGCGCGCTGCCACCACGGGTGTCGAATTCATCGAATTTGCCGCCAGCCACGAAGAGGCCGAGGCGCTTGGCGCCATGCTGCGCCCCCTCGGCTTCCGGCCTACCGCGCGCCACCGCACCAAGGACGTCACCCGCTGGACGCAAGGCGCGGCAAGCATCGTCGTCAATTGCGAACCCGAAGGCCTCGCCCACAGCTTCGACATGGTCCACGGCGCCGCCGTCTGCGCGCTGGGCCTCACCGTGCCCGACGTTCCCGCCGCCCTCGCCCGCGCCGATTTCCTGCAAATCCCGCGCTTCGAACAGGCGGTCGGCCCAGACGAATGGCCGATCCCCAGCGTCCGCGGCGTCGGCGGCAGCCTGATCTACCTCGTCGACCAGGCCAGCCGCGAAGCGATGTGGGCGCATGAATTCCCCCACGCCCTCGAACCCGAAGCCGCGCCGCTGCTCACCGGAGTCGACCACATCGCCCAGACCATGCAGTACGAGGAATTCCTCAGCTGGCTGCTGTTCTACGTGGCACTGCTCG
>JBKBUD010000295.1:0-2312 GCA_046290865.1 Novosphingobium sp.
GATCCCGCCATGGCAAAGGCCATCGTGCTTAACGCCAAGATGCGCCGCACCGGCATCTGCGGCGCAATGGAGACGTTGCTGATCGATGCGACCTATCCCGATCCCCACGGCCTCGTCGAACCGCTGCTCGACGCCGGTTGCGAGTTGCGCGGCGATTCGCGAGCCCGCGCCATCGATCCGCGCATTGCGCCCGCCGCTGCCAATGACTGGGACACCGAATACCTTGACGCCATCCTCTCGGTCGCGGTTGTCGATGGTCTTGATGCAGCGCTGGCCCACATTGCTGCGCATGCCTCGGGTCACACCGATGCCATCTTGACCGAGGATCAGGCCGTGGCCGACCGCTTCCTGACCGAAGTCGACAGCGCGATCGTGATGCACAACGCTTCCAGCCAGTTCGCCGATGGTGGCGAATTCGGCCTCGGCGCGGAAATCGGCATTGCCACGGGCCGCCTGCACGCACGCGGGCCGGTCGCGCTCGAAGGCCTCACCACCTACAAGTGGCTGGTGCGCGGTGCAGGGCAGGTCAGGCCCTGAAGAGGCTGGCTCTGAGGAATCCCGCAGCGCCCCTGACCGGTCTGTTCGGCGGCAGCTTCAACCCCGCGCACGGCGGCCACCGCCGCGTCACGCTATTTGCGATCGAAGCGCTGGCGTTGGACGAAGTGTGGTGGCTGGTCTCGCCCGGCAACGTATTGAAGCCGGTCGAAGGCATGGCCCCGCTTGAAGCGCGGCTGGCCTCGGCACGCAGACTGAGCCGCAACGCTCTGATCCGCGCCACCGCGATCGAGCGCGAACTCGGCACGCGGTTCACCGTCGACACGCTGCGCGCGATCAAGCGGCGCTACCCGAAGCGACGCTTCGTCTGGCTGATGGGCGCGGATAACCTTGCCCAGTTCCACAAGTGGAAACACTGGCGGCAGATTGCGCGCGAGATGCCGATTGCGGTGATCGCGCGTCCGGGTTATGATTCGGCTGCCTTGGCAAGCCCTGCCATGGCCTGGCTGCGCCGCTGGCGCCAGCGGCCCGGACAGTTTGTCTCCGGCGCAATGCGGAGCGCTCCGGCGCTGACCATTCTTCGCTTTGATCCTGACCATCGGTCTGCCAGCGCGATTCGCGCAAATGACCCTGATTGGTCACGCCGCCTCCCACAAGCGGCCCTGCGCGATGCCGTCTCGCATCGCCTTGTAAAGCGAGGAAAACCCTGACCGCGCAACACCTTGATCCATGTTCCGCCGTAGGGCGGAGCATAGAAACTCTTGCGCGTTCCAACCGTTATCACTTGACTCTTGAGCCACGGAGGCCATTTCGCGCATCATGACCAGCGTACAACCGCTGTCGGCCAATGCCGGCACCGCTCCCCAAACCGCCCAGACAAAGGCTCCCTACACCCCCGCCGCGCTGCACGATCTCGTGCTGCAGTCGCTCGACGACGATCAGGCGCAGGAGGTGGTTTCCATCCCGCTCGAGGGCAAGAGCTCCGTGGCCGATTACATGGTGATCGCCTCGGGCCGCTCGACCCGTCAGGTCGCTGCCATGGCGCAGAAGCTGGCCGAGCGGATCAAGCACGGTGGTTTCGGCCACGTGCGGATCGAGGGTCTTCCCGCGGCGGACTGGGTGCTGATCGATGCGGGCGACGTCGTCGTCCACCTCTTCCGCCCGGAAGTGCGCACGTTCTACAACCTCGAACGCATGTGGGCCTTCGGAGACGCCGGCGCGGCGTAAGCCGCCCCACATTCTTCGTCGCTCCTGCGCGTTATAGTCATTCCCGCGAAGGCGGGAACCCAGCGCATTGAAACTCCGTCGCTTGCGGCGACAATTCGCGCACTCTGGATCCCCGCCTGCGCGGGGATGACGAACTGAAGGGATTGATCAGGGGATTCTCACGCCCCCCAATCCCCGCTAGACACCTCCCATGCTGCTTCATGTCATAGCTCGCGGAAAGATCGGCCGTTCGCCCGAAGCAGAGCTGGTCGAGCGCTATGCGAAGCGCATTTCGTGGGGCTGGAAGATGACCGAACTACCGGATCGGGGCGGCACCATCCCTTCGCCATCGCAGACGCCGTCGCGCACTGTCGCCCTCGATGAACGCGGCAAGCAACTCACATCCAGCGAGTTTGCAGCGATCCTCGGCCGATGGCGCGACGATGGCGTGCGCGAATGCCGCTTCCTGATCGGCGCGGCCGACGGCCATGACGATCCCTTGCGTGATTCGGCCGACCTGCTGATCGCGTTTGGCAAGGCAACCTGGCCGCACATGATGGCCCGCGCCATGCTTGCCGAACAGCTCTGGCGCGCCACCAGCATTCTCGCTG
>JBKBUD010000296.1:0-2301 GCA_046290865.1 Novosphingobium sp.
CGGGCGCAACGGCGAAGCTGCCGAGGCCGAAGAAGGTCGCAAACCACAGCGCGGTCACGACCGGGAACAGCGGATGCGCGGTGATGGGCTTTGGCTTGCGCTTGGTCGCGGTCACGTGGCGATGGTCCCTGTTCTCGTCCCTGGTCATGCCTTGCCTGCGACGCGACCGTCAGGCCGCTACCGATGGCAGTTCGAGACTCGGTATCAGGGCTTGGTAAACAGCATGATAACGTCGCACGTTGCGAGCCCAGTCATGGCGTTGGCGCACGAAGTTGCGCGCGACCTCGCGCCGGGCCGGCCAATCGCCGCGCGCAGCCAGCAAGCCGGCCATGGCCGCAGCGAGACCGTCGGGATCATCGGCCGGGAACAGCGCGCCTGTCTCGCCGTGCACGATCAGTTCGCGGTGGCCACCGACGTCGGACGCGCCGACCAGCTTGCCCTGCGCCATGGCTTCGAGCGGCTTCAACGGCGTGACCAGTTCGGTCAGGCGCATCGCATTGCGCGGATAGCAGACGACATCGACCAGCGAGTAGTAGCGGTCGACCTCGTGATGCGGCACGCGCCCGACGAAACGAATGGCATCCGCGGCAGGCGAGGCTTCGGCCTGCGCCCGCAACGCTGCCTCGGCAGGGCCTCCGCCGACGAGCAGGAGGCGTGCGTCCGGCACTTGCGCGACGATGGCCGACATCGCGGCGATCATGTCGTCGAGGCCTTCGTAAGGGTAGAAGCTGCCAAGGAAGCCGATCACCGGCCCTTCGCCGAGTCCGAGCTCAGTGGCCAAGGCGGCATCGCGCGGAAGAGGGTCTCCGAACATCTCGAGGTCCACGCCGTTGGGCATGAGCGAGATCTTCTCGGGCGCAAAGCCGCGGGCGATCAGGTCATGACGCAGGCCCTCGCAGATCGTGACGACGCGGTCGGCACCGCTCACCACGTCGTTCTCCAGCACGCGGGTCAGCCAGTACTTGGCCGAGCCTTCGCGGCCCGTCCCGTTGCCCACGGCAGCGTCTTCCCAGAAGGCACGGATTTCATAGACGACCGGAATGCCGAGCTTGCGCCCGGCCTTGAGCGCAGCGAGGCCGCACAGTGCGGGCGAATGGGCGTGAAGCACGTCCGGTCGCCATTCGCGCGCCAGTTCGACGATCCGGTCGGCCAGCGCCGATACCTCGGCCCATTCGCGCACAAGCGGCAAGCCACCGGCAGCGCCGGGAGTGCGATGGAACATAAGGCCGTCGACCACTTCGGGGTCGCCTGCCGTCGGCGCTGTATGGCGCTGCCCGGTCACCCCGCGCACCTCCAGCCCCATCGCCTCCTGCGCCTTGAGAATCGCACGGGTGCGGAAAGTGTAGCCGCTGTGCATCGGCAGCGAATGGTCGAGAACGTGGAGCACGCGAGTCATGCTCAACGCTCTGCCACGGAAGGCTTAACGCCGCGTCAACCTCGATAGTCTAGCGCTTGGCCCGACATGATCGACAAGTTCACGATATTCCTGCCGCATATCCTGATGGCGATTGCCGTCTGGCGGCTGATGCATCGTGATGATCTCGACGACGATCCCTCGCTGCCGAGCCGCAAGGCTCCGTTCCGCAAGCCCCGGACACAATCCTCAGGCAGCAACGCCGATGCTTGACCTGTTCCTGCTGTCCTGCGTGCTCGCCTTCATCGGCGCGGGCTTTCGCAAGCCGTTCATCTTCGTGCTGGCCTACAGCTATATCGACATCGTCGCGCCGCAGAAGGTCAGCTGGGGCATTCTCAGCCACATCCCGGTATCGCTGATCGCGTTCCTCTGCGCGTTCATTTCGTGGTTCGTCGCCGAGGACAAGAACGGCATCCGCTTCTCGCTCCGCCAGTTCCTGTTGCTCACGCTGCTGGTCTATTGCGGGCTTACCACGCAGGCCGCCGACTTCCCGGTCGAGGCGGCGGAGAAGTGGGCCTGGGTGTGGAAAGCCCTGCTGTGGGCACTGTTCATGCCGCTCACCCTGCGCACGCGCCTGCGCATCGAGGCGATCACGCTGATCCTGGTCCTGTCGATCGGAGTGATCGTGATCGGCGGCGGGATCAAGACGGCCGCCGGCGGCGGCGGCTATGGCGAACTGCGCCTGCTGGTGAACGACAATACCGGCCTCTACGAAGGCTCGATCATCTCGGCGGTGGCCATCGCGGTGATCCCGCTGGCGCTGTGGCTGACGCGTTTCGGCACGATCTTCCCGCCTGACTGGCGCGTGAAGATCTTCGCCTGGGCGCTGTGCTTTGCCTGCGTGCTGATGCCGATCGGCACAGGCGCGCGCACCGGCCTGGTCTGCG
>JBKBUD010000297.1:0-2291 GCA_046290865.1 Novosphingobium sp.
CCGCCCTCTGAGGCCGGGATTGCGCCTGCCAGCGGACGCATCGGCGGAAGCTTGCTGTCCTCCTTGCGCTCGCGCTTGCTGCCCGGCTGCGGCGGTGGATCACCGGCAGGACGGCGGCGGGCAGGGCAGTCTGCCACCTTGCCCTCGGCCCAATCCACTTCGCGCAAAGGGGAGGCGAGATCCTGCCCGTCATCGAGCACCCACTTCCAGTCGATCTTGCCCTTGAACTGGCGCTGCCACACGGTGACGTATTCGCCGTCACCGCCGCTGGGGCCTTGCCATGCGCCATAGGTCAGCCCGGCGGTGCCATCGCAGCTGATCCACGCCAGATGCGGCGCCCACTTCACCGGCGCAGGCGGGTCCTTGCGCTCCTTGAGCAGCGTCCTGGCCAGCTTGCGCCCGCCTTCGAACATTTCCGCGTTTTCGTCTGCCGTCTCGCGAAACGCGGTCCACTGCCCCTTCTCGCGAGCGAGGCGCGAAAAGCCGATGTCGGCAGCGATCAGGGCGGAAGGGTTGGCGTAGGCGCGTTGCGGACGGCCAGCGCCTTGCGATTCGGGAGCAGGCTGGGTGACCGCGGGGGCGGCGACCAGCAGGAATGCGAGGGGGATCAGACGCTTCATGGCCTGAGCCTAGCCGAAGCGCTGTGCGGTGCCCACCCCGTAGCTTTTCGTCATTCCCGCGCAGGCGGGAATCCAGCTAAAAAACTACCGTCGCAAAGCGACGACCTTCTCTTTGACAAGGTCTGGATTCCCGCCTGCGCGGGAATGACGATCAGGTCTGCTCGTCAGATCGCGTCCGCCGCCAGCTCCAGCCCTTCGTTGCGGTAGGCCGCCACCAGCGCATTGCGCAGCAACACCGCAATCGTCATCGGGCCGACGCCGCCGGGCACCGGCGTGATGGCCGATGCGACCTCAGCGGCAGAGGCGTAGTCCACGTCGCCCACCAGCCTGGTCTTGCCCGCCTCGGCACCCGGCACGCGGTTGATGCCCACGTCGATCACGGTCGCGCCCGGCTTGATCCAGTCGCCCTTGACCATCTCCGGACGGCCGACGGCAGCCACCACGATATCGGCGCGCTTCACCACCTCGGCGAGGTTCTTCGTGCGGCTGTGCGCCACCGTGACCGTGCAGCTTTCCGCGATCAGCAGCTGCGCCATCGGCTTGCCGACGATGTTGGAGCGGCCGATCACCACCGCGTCGAGCCCGGAAAGGTCGCCGAGCTTGTCCTTGAGCAGCATCAGGCAGCCCAGCGGGGTGCAGGGCACGAAGCCCGGCTGGCCCACGGCGAGGCGGCCGGCGTTGGTCACATGGAAGCCATCGACGTCCTTGTCGGGATTGATCGCGGCGATGACTTTCTGCTCGTCGATATGCTTCGGGAGCGGCAGCTGCACGAGGATGCCGTCGACCGCCGGGTCGGCGTTGAGCTGCTCGACCATGGCCAGAAGATCGGCTTCCGAAGTTTCGGCGGGCAGCTTGTGCTCGAAGCTGTCCATGCCCGCTTCCACGGTGCTCTTGCCCTTCGAGCGGACATAGACCTGGCTCGCCGGGTCCTCGCCCACCAGCACCACGGCGAGACCCGCCTTGCGCCCGGCCTTGGCCTCGAACGTAGCGGCAAGGTCGCCCACGCGGGCGCGCAGGGTGGCGGCAAAGGCCTTTCCGTCGATCACGGCAGCAGTCATTGCGGGATTCCGTCCAGTTTTGTGAGGCGCCTCAGACCGCCGTGGCGAGCGAGGCGAAGAAGAACAGGACCTGCACCAGGATGCGCAGGCCAAAGATGAGGATCATGGGCGAGAAGTCGATCCCGCCGGTATTGGGCATGATCCGGCGGATCGGGTTGAGCATCGGATCGAGGATCGCGCCCAGCGCCGTCCATACCGCAGCGACCGCCTTGTTGTGCAGGTTCACCACGTTGAAGGCGATCAGCAGGCTCAGCACGAACTGCACGATCACGACCATCACGACGATGTCGATAAGCTGGGAAAAGACCGAGATCAGTGTGTAGAGCAGCATTGGCGCGGTTTCCTAGGGGACCCTGCAGGCTTGCAGCGGTTCCCCGCTCCTAGCCGACCCTCTTGGCGGGCCACAAGTGCCCGCGATGCCGCTACGGGACGGCACTTGCGCCGCTTTGTATGTTCTACTTACAATTTAGGCAAGCTGCGCCGCTGGCCATACACAGGCGACCATGCGCATCAACCACCCTCAGGGCGCGAGCGTGGTGCTGTCGACATGCCAGCGCAACTGCTCGGCCGTCGCACCGGGGACGTTGTTGACACGGCGCAGGATGATCTCGCC
>JBKBUD010000298.1:0-2291 GCA_046290865.1 Novosphingobium sp.
GGGCATCCGCGCGGTGATGCACTTTGCCGGGTCGATCATCGTTCCCGAATCGGTCGAGAACCCGCTCAAGTACTATCACAACAACACCGCCAAGAGCCGCGCGCTGATCGCCGCTGCGGTCCAGGCCGGGGTGCCGCACTTCATCTTCTCCTCGACTGCCGCGACTTATGGCATCCCCGAAGTCTCGCCGGTCACCGAGGACAGCCCCAAGCGGCCGATCAATCCCTACGGCATGTCCAAGCTGATGACCGAGACCATGCTGGCCGACGTCGCCGCCGCGCATCCGCTCAACTACTGCGTCCTGCGCTACTTCAACGTTGCCGGAGCCGACCCGCAGGCGCGCACCGGCCAGTCCACCGCAGGCGCCACCCACCTGATCAAGGTCGCGGTCGAGGCGGCCCTTGGCAAGCGCGCCTCGGTTGGCGTGTTCGGCACCGATTTCGCCACGCCCGACGGCACCGGCGTGCGTGACTACATCCACGTCTCGGACCTTGCCGCCGCCCACGTCCTCGCGCTCGAGGCGCTGGTCGCGCGCCCGTCCGAATCGCTCACCATGAACTGCGGCTACGGGCGCGGCTTCTCGGTGCTCGACGTGCTCGATGCCGTCGACCGCGTGACCAACCGCAAGATCGTGCGCGACCTGCAAGGCCGCCGTGCGGGCGATCCCGATTCGCTGATTTCGGACAACAGCCGGATCAGGGCCACCTTGCCGTGGGTCCCGCAGTACGCCGATCTCGACGTGATCGTCACCCATGCGCTCGCGTGGGAGCGCAAGCTCGGCGAGATTCGCGGGGCCTAATCGCCGCCGACATGCCGGAACACTCCGTCCGGCTGGCAGAAGAAGCGCCCCTGCCGCCCGGCGGTCCGCTCGATCGTGTCCCACTCGTCCATCCGGTCGGTGCCGAAGGTCAGCGACAGGAAAACCGCGCGCTCGTCCAACTCGCCCGTCGCGGTTGAATGGAGAAAGCCAGAGCCGAACGCCACGCCCTTGCCCAGGCGATAGCGGTACTCACGCTCGTCGCCATGGACCGAGCGATAGGCAAGCCCCATCGCACAGGCATTCTGCGTCAGCGGCGCCATGACGGTGAAGGCGGTGTTGTCCGGCGTCAGCCAGTCGTGGTGCATGTCGTGGGCCGTGCAGCGGCTGCGGGTAACGAAGAACCCGGAGTAGAGCCGGATCTGCGAATCATGCGCGACGAAGGGCTTCACCGCCTCATCCAGCTTGAGCCGACGGAACAGGCTGTCGAACCACCAGTAGGCTGATTCGTCGGCATTGCTGAGCCAGCAGATATCGCTCTTCCAGTCGGTCGGGCGCTGGTTGTAGAGCCGCAGGCCGCTGGACAGGTCAAAGACCGTATCGTCCAGCTCCATCGCCCGCACTTCATCTGCCAGGGGCGCAAGTTCGGCAAGAATCGCCTCGGCCACGTCGAACTCGAGCACGTTCATCGCCATCAGCGCGGGGTTGAGGAATGTCGACTGGCCCGGCTTGTGCAGCAGTCCTGCAATGGTCGAAGCACTCATTCGCCCGGTTTCCGTCCCTGTCATGCGGGTCAGGCCCCGCAAGGCAAGGGATTCGCACGGGATCGGCGGTCGGACAAGCATCATCAACGGCACCATCAATGGCCCATCAATGGCACTGCCAAGGGTTGACTTGGGGTAATGCCCCCACTAACGGCGTCGCTTCAGTTTTCGGCCCGGTCAGCTTCGGGCAAAGGGATTCGACATGAAGATTCGCAACAGCCTGAAGTCGCTCAAGGACCGCCACCGGGACAACCGCGTGATCCGCCGCCGTGGCCGCGTCTACGTGATCAACAAGACCCAGAAGCGCTTCAAGGCGCGCCAGGGCTAAGCTCACAAGTTTCGGTGCAGTCTCGCGACGGCGGGGCTGCACCGGAAACCGGCAGGCTCCTTGTCGAGCCACGCTGCCCCCGCCGAAACGCGGGGGCGCAGTCGTTTATGGACCTGACGGAGTGAGGTTGCGATGGGTGTAGAAGCCGTCGTCTGGGACATCGGCCGCGTGCTTGTGCAGTTCGATCTCGCCGGCATCTACACCGAGGCGATTCCCGACCCCGCCGAGCGCGCCCGATTCGTCTCCGAGGTCGTGACCGAGGACTGGCACGCCCAGCACGACGAAGGCGTATCCTTCGCGGAAATGGTCGCCGCGCGCACCGCGCAGTTCCCGCAATACGCCGATCTGATCGCGCTCTATGCCAGCAACTGGCTGGCCAGCCTGCCCGGCCCGGTGCCCGGCACGCACGCCCTGATCGAGCGACTCGACGCGAGGAGCGTGC
>JBKBUD010000043.1:0-17822 GCA_046290865.1 Novosphingobium sp.
GGCGAGCAGGAGCGGCGTCAGTTCGTCGCCGCGCGGGAGGCTGCCGACGTGGGTGGTCTTGATCTTTGCCATTTCAGAAGCCTCTTCCGCAATTCATATCTGTGAAAAATTCATAGCGGAGTTCGCGGGCGAAACAAGCGGATTTGCTGGATTTTCCGCAATGGCACGATGCCAGGCGGTTTACGGGTTTACAATGTCCAGAGAGAAAATCTGAAGCACTCCTCTCCGAGATGAAGAGCCTGCCGGGAGCAAGGCGCCATGGCGTGCCGGACCATGCCCATGACGGGACAACTTGCCAGTAGGACAAGCGGGATTGGGCATGCGTTGAGCCTGCCGCGCATGTCGCATGTAGGAAAGCGATTTCGAGCGACATTCTGTCCATTTTCGCGATTTCATCGTGCGAAATGCGAGTGCGTAGTTCTGCCCGAAAAATTCCAAGCCAAAACAGACGTGTTTTAAACTAAAGATAATCCAAAAAGTAAACTTTAGGAATTGGCTTCAAGGTTAACAAATACAGAGTACTAGTCCCGCTTTGGACCATTAACAATTAATGACTCCTAATACTAATATGAATTACGTATTAAGCACACACAACTCGATAAACCGGCGAGTCGCAGTGGCGATCGAGGTTAACGACCGGACGTGGGGTTTCGGGAATCGAGTGTTACTGAGGGGGAGTTCCCGAAATGAAAAGTGTTAAGATTCTTACGATTGGCGCGCTTTGCGCATCTTCGCTGAGCCCGCTGGCGGTGGCACCTGCCATGGCCATCACGCTTTCGGGCGACACCACCACGGCAATGGCTGGCGTGTGCGACGCCGATCTCGCCACCAAGCTTACCGCACCTCTGCATGACGGTCGTCCCTCGCTCAGCGTCGAAGTCGTCGAAACCGGTCAGGTTGACGCAGCACCGGTTGAAAGCAACCGCGTGGAAACGCCAGGCACGCGCTTCGGCACCGGCACGCCAACCTATTCGGGCTTCACCATCGAAGGAAAGCCTTACCGCACCGGTGGCAGCGTGAACCTGTTCGGTGACAAGGTTGCCAAGAACAAGAACTGGCCCTCCAGCGAGTACGACTTCACGGCCGACTACTCGACCACGACCACGGTGAGCTACAACTGCGAATACACCCGCTACAGCGAGACCCACATTCCGGCCGTCGAAGGATCGCCGGTGCAGGGTTATTACATTCGCGATCCCGAAGCGAACGGCAATGTCGATGCGGTGACCCGCGCCTGCGCAGGCTTCACCGAAAGGGGTGCAACGCAGCCGTTCTGGGGCGATCCTCACGCACAGTGCCTGTTCGTCACTACCGCCGATGCGGTGGAGCCGGTCGAAGAGCAGTGGATCGACAATGCTCCCGAAGCGGCGACCGAGCTGACCTCGGCGCAGAGCATCGACGAGACCAACACCGAATACGGCGTTGCCGGCCATGAAGCGGTGGGAGGTGCCTGGACCGAAGTCGGCAACTGGCTGACCGAAAAGGTCGTCGTGTGCATCTCGCCCAAGAAACTGCCCGGCATCTGGACCGCGCAGAACGGCTATGTCGGCACCCTGTGCAACACGACGTGGTTCAACACTGCACCCTGGGGTGGCGGTTCGCAGACCTCGAACGGGACCTACATCTCGGTCCCCGGTGCCTGAGCAACCTGAGATTGAGTGAAGGAAACGAGGCTCCGTCGGCGATCGCCGGCGGGGCCTTGCTGCTTTCCCCGATCCTGAATGGCACACACCCGACATACCCCCTGCCCTGCGGGCGAAAGGCACGCTGCCGAGGGCAGTGATCCGGGCTCTCCGCGACCACGTGCGCAACATCTCGCCATCCTGGCACCGCGTCTCTCGGTGTCTGCGATGCTGCTGTCATGCATGACCGGGACGGCGCATGCCGCAGGTGGCGCAAACGAAGGCAGCGCCGATGCCGGATCGGCAGGCAGCGACGGGGGTTCGCACAGCGAATCCTCCCAGGTCCGCCAGACAGGCACCGAACTGCCGGTTCCGCTGTTCGACCGTCAGATCGTAGTCGTCGGCGACCGCGCAATCGTTTCGCAGTTGTCCGACGTCCAGCCCGAACAGGACTACGAGGAAGACCGCATCGCCTCCTACGGCGCAAGTACGGTCGGCGAACTGGTCGGGCAGATCCAGAGCGAGAACGGCGACGACCAGCCGGCCGTGCTGGTGAACGGCCAGCCGGTGAGCGACATCGGTGACATCTCCGACTATCCCGTGGAAGCGGTGCGCAAGATCGAGACGCTGCCGCGCGGATCGGCAACGCGCATCGGTGGCGGATCGACGCAGCGGGTCTACAACATCGTGCTCAAGCCTGCGGTGAAGACACTGACCGTCACCGGCAGCCGCGAAATCGCAACGGAAGGTGACTGGGGCCTTAGCCGGGGCGAGGCGCAACTCACCTTCATCCGCAAACGCGACCGCATCAACCTGTCGGTCAAGGTATCGCGCTCGGACAACCTCTTCGAAAGCGATCGCGATCTCGTCCGTCCGGATTCGACCACACCCTTTGCCCCGCAAGGCAATGTCATCGCGTTTCGCGGAAACGAGATCGACCCCGTGCTTTCCGCGCTGGCCGGTAGCGTCGTCAGCACGATCGCCCTGCCACAACTCACGGGGCCACAGGCCACAGGCGCGCCGACACTGGCCAGCCTGCTGCCTTTCGCCAACAAGATCAACGACAGCCGTATCGGCGATTTCCGCACATTGCGCGGCGCATCGCGTCCGATCGAGGCGAGCCTGTCGGGCAACAAGACGCTCAATTCGTGGCTGTCGCTTTCGTTCAACGGACGCATCAACCAGACCACGGGATCGAGCCTGAACGGGTTGCCGACCGCGCGGTTTCTTCTTGGTGAGGACCATCCGGCCAGCCCCTTTTCACGACCCGTCGTGCTGGCGCTGAGCGATGCCTCGCGCCCATTGCGATATGATACGCGCAGCGAGGCAAGAAGCCTGACCGCCTCGCTGATCGCAACGCGCGGAGCGTGGCAAGGCACCCTGCTCGGCCGCTATGAACGGCGCGAACGCACATCCCGCAGCAGCCTGAACGGCACGATTGCAGGCGGACTGATCACCATCGATCCCGCTGCCAATCCCTTCGACGGCAAACTGGCGACGCTGATCCCGCTTTCGCTGCGCACTACGCGCAACCGGTCGGCGGTGCGCGAGGTTCGATTCGATGCGCAGGGGCCGGTCTTTGCCCTGCCGACAGGATCGGTGCAGGCGCGGCTCGGTGGCGCACTGGGCGGCGGGACGCTCGATGCCACCGACTTGCAGGCGCGGGATTCGCGGATCGTGCGTAACGACTGGACCTTGCGCGCAGGCGTGACGGTGCCGCTCGTCAGCAAGGCCGGGAAGTTTCTCGGCGCGCTCGGTGACATCGACCTTTCGGCGGACATTGCGCGGCAGGGACTCGGCCGCTTCGGGCGGATCGACGAGCATGCAGTGGCGCTCAACTGGCGGCCGCTGTCATGGTTGCGCTTCAACCTGACCGACAATCGCGACGGGCGGGCGATACCGCTGGAACTGGTGGCGGCACCGAGCATGATTGCCGAGAACGTGCCCTATTTCGATCCGGTGCGCGGGGAAACTGTGCCGGTGACCACGATCTATGGCGGCGGTGGCAACCTGAGGAACGAGACGCAGCATCTTCGCACGCTGTCGGTCTCGGCCTCGCCGTGGTCGCGGTACAAGCTGCAGCTCAACGTCGATTATTCGATCTCGGACACGCGCAACCAGTTCGGCGCCCTGCCCTTGCCGACGCCGGCAGTGGTGGAGGCCTTTCCCGACCGCTTCGTTCGCGACGCCAGTGGCCAGCTGACCCTCGTCGACAACCGCACGGTGAACTTCGATCGCCTGCGCGCACGGCAATTGCGGTTGGGCACGAGCTTTGCCGTGCCGCTGGAGGCCATGCCGCTCGATGCCAAGGGCAAGCCCAGGGTCTCCGCGCCACGGCTCATGCTTCAGGCCAACGCAGCGCACACCATCGTGCTGGAGAGCACCTCGGTGATCCGCTCAGGCTTGGGCGAGGTGGACCTGCTTTCCGGCGGCGCGATCGGGATCGGTGGCGGGCAGCAGCGGCATCTGACCACGGCCAATCTCTCGGTCATGCGCGGGTCCAGCGGTTTTCGGCTTTCAGCAAGCCGGCGCGGGCAGAGCCAGTTGCTCTACGGTTCGCAAGGATCGCCGAACCGGCTGACATTCCTGCCAATTGCCACGTTCGACTTGCGCGCGATGGCCGACATGGGCTCGCTCGTTCCGAAATCGCGGTTCTGGAAAGGGACGCGCATTTCGGTAGTGGTCGACAATATCGGCAATGCGCGCCAGCGGGTGACCGCGGCGAGCGGCGACCTGCCGCTGGGCTTCCAGCCAGCCTATCGCGATCCGGTCGGGCGCACCGTGGCGCTGGAACTGCGCAAGGTGTTCTGACCGTCAGTCCACGGCCACGACGAAGTCGACCGCAACGCTGGCGCTATGTGTCGCGGGCACGCGCCATAACTGCTTGCGATTGTCCATGGTGCTGATGAGATTGAAGACTTCCGGACCACTGATCGGCGTTTCGGTGTTCGAGACCCGTGCGACGCGCACCACGCGGCCGCCCATCGCCCTGGCATAGACCTCGGCCTCGGCACGCGCCTTGGCCAGGGCATCGGCGACAGCGCGGGCGTGAACCGTTCCCGGTTCCCTGAAGCGAAAGTCGGTGGAGTTGTCTCCACCGCCAGGACCACCGCGAATACCGAGCGATTCGGCGACGCCGGGAAAGGCGCGCAGATCGTCGACCCGGATCGTGGCGGTGAAGCGGGCATCCCACCACGGCAGCTTTCGTGCCTTGCGCCTCCTGGCCTCGATCGCAGCCGCGCGCGCCGCATCCACGGCCGCCTGTGCCGCATCGGCGGCGCCATCGGCGGGTTCGACGATGTCTTCCATGTCATCTACGGCATCGGCAGTGCCATAGGCGGGCATTTCGAGCGCTATCGCCTCCCTCATCGCGTAGCTGTTGAAAGGTCCGCTGTCCTCATCGGCCTTGCGTTCTTCGACGACAGGCGGGGTAAGCGTGACAGCGCTTTCAGGAATTCCTGCCTTTAGCATGCGGGCCTTGAGACGGGCGATCTGCGCCTTGATCTGTGCGTCGGCAGCGGGCTTGCCTCTGCCCGCAGCGAAAACGTCCATGGTGATCACGGCATAATCGGCAGTCACCCCGCCGCGCGCCTCGATGTGCAGTTCGCTTTCCGTTGCGGCATTGGCGTGAGCGCCTGCCGCCATTGCCAGACCGGCAAGTGTGATCAGTGCCTTGCGCATCCCGTCGTGCCCCCCAATGTGCCTGAGCCTCGATTTTTGCAGGCGGCATCGGCGGTGGCAAGCCCGGTCAGGCAGCGGCCTTGTCTGCCGAAGGGCGCCGTCCGGTCACGCGCTGGTAAAAGCGCGAGAAGTAGCTGGGATCCTCGAAGCCGAGTTCGGCCGCGACCTGGGCAGCGGTGGCGTTGGTATAGCGCAGCAGGCGGTGGGCTTCCAATGCGAGGCGGCGGTGGATCAGGTCCATCGGGCTGCAGCCAAGGCGCGCGGCGGTGAGCCGCGAGAGGGTTCGGCGGGTAAGGCCCAGGGCACCGGCATAGAAATCGAGATCGCGGTGCTGGCGGTAGTGCAGTTCGACGAGCTGGCGGAAGCGGTCGAGCCGCTGATCGGCCCGGCTCTGCGGGTCGGTCTCGCCGACTTCGCGGGCAATGGTCCGGATCAGGCTTTCCGCAAGCGCGAGGAATAGCGGGTCCTGCTGCTGCCACTCCTCCTGAAGGCCGAGCATCTCGCGCGCGAGCCAGAAGGCGCGGGTAGCGGCCTCGGGGCCGAGCGGGGCCGCGCCGCCACGAGCGAGCGCCGCCAGCAGTAGGTCTGCCGGACCCGCTGCGCGTGTGGAAAAGTCGGTGGACAAGGTGAGGACAAACCCGCGCGTACCCTGGCGGAAGCGGAAGCCGTGGACGGCGGCGGCAGGCACGATCACGCGCGCCGGACCTTCGAGGCCGGTCGTGACCGTATCGAGCGTAACGGCGGCATGTCCCTCTTCTACCAGCAAGACCTGTACGAAGTGATCGTGGCGATGGACGCCGATCTCCCAGTCGTGCAGCGCGCTGCGCTCGGCAATGGTTTCGATATGCGCGAAGCCGCCGGGGTTCTGCGCCGCGCCTTCGCCGTAGAGCGCATATCTGGGTATCGCCTCGGTCATGTCCCGAAAATGCCAGCTGATTGTCCAGACGCTGCATTCCTCCGCCGCAGCGCATCTGTCAATTTGCAATCGTGATCCCGCATCCCAGTGCGGGCGCGTGGGAGATGCGTTTCATGAAGACCCAGGTTGCCATCATCGGCGCTGGCCCTGCCGGGCTGCTGCTCGGACACTTGCTCAAGGCCGAGGGCGTCGATTGCGTCGTCGTCGAGCGTCAGCAGCCGGACTACATCCTTGGCCGCATCCGTGCGGGCGTGCTCGAACAGATCACTGTCGGACTGATGGGGCGGCTGGGGCTTGATGCCCGGCTCAAGGCCGAGGGGCTGGTCGAGGAAGGCTTCAACCTTGCCGATGGCGAGCGCCTGATCCGCATCGATGTGGCGAACCTGACCGGCAAGACCGTGGTCGTCTATGGCCAGACCGAGATTACCAAGGACCTGATGGACGCCGCTCCCGAACGCGGGCTGCAGGTGATCTATGGCGCAAGCGATGTGGCGCTGCACGATATCGAAAGCGACGCGCCTTACGTGACCTATGCGCTTGATGGCGCCGAGCAGCGGATCGATGCGCGCTTCATCGTCGGCTGCGACGGCTTCCACGGGCCGAGCCGCAAAGCGATCCCCGCCAGCGTGGCGAAGGAATACGAGCGGGTCTATCCGTTCGGCTGGCTGGGCATTCTCGCCGACGTGCCGCCGTGCAACCACGAACTGATCTATGCCAACCACGAGCGCGGCTTTGCCCTCGCCTCGATGCGCAGCCACACCCGCAGCCGCTATTACGTCGACGTTGCCCTGACCGAGAAGGTCGAGGACTGGTCGGACGAGCGGATCTGGGACGAACTGGCCGTGCGCCTCGGGCCTGAAGCTGCCGCGAACATGACGCGCGGGCCTTCGATCGAGAAGTCGATCGCGCCCTTGCGCTCCTATGTGTTCGAACCGATGCGCCATGGCAGCCTGCTGCTGTGCGGCGATGCCGCGCACATCGTGCCGCCGACCGGTGCGAAGGGCCTGAATCTGGCGGCCAGCGACGTGCACTATGCCGCCGAGGCGCTGACCGGGTTCTTCAAGCGCGCCGACAACGATGCCGTGATCGGCTATTCGGCCAAGGCGCTGGCGCGGGTGTGGAAGTCCGAGCGGTTCTCGTGGACGCTGACCAAGCTGATGCACCGCTTTCCAGACGACGGCCCGTTCGAACGCGCCATGCAGGTGGCCGAGCTCGACTATATCTCGAGCAGCGTGGCCGCGCAGACCAGCATCGCCGAGAACTACGTGGGTTTGCCGGTCTGAGAGGTTGATTGGGGGCAAGCCCCCCCCAACCCCTCCCGCTTGCGGGAGGGGAGCAGCACTGCCCCCAAGCATTGCTGCGGCGTGTAACATCGTCATGCGCCCGTCACATAACCGCGACAGAACGTTCCCATCGTCTGGGGCTTTGTTCAAATGCGGCATATCGACATTCTGTTGACGGGGGACCTTGCGGGCGGGCGGGAAGCGTTCGTCCATTCGGACTTGCGCGTGGTGTTCCATCGCTGGAAGGCCGGCGCGCCGCTGCCGCTGATGGAAGGGCGGCCGTGGGCCTTCGTCGACTGGGTGCTGGCCGAGATGTCAGGGCTTGAGCTGTGCCGCCGGTTGCGCTGCGCCGACAGCCTTGGCCAGGACGCGCATGTCACGATGATTCTCGAGGACGATGACGCCGAGGCCAAGCGCCGGGCGCTGCGCGCGGGCGCCGACGACTATATCGTGGGTCCTGTGGACCGCAGCGCACTGCTCGACCGGGTGCTGTCGATCCAATTGCCTGAACACGAGGCCCCTGCCCGCGTGCTCAGGCTCGATGAATTGACGCTCGATCTTGCCGCGATGCAGGCACGCTGGCGCGAACGTCCGCTGCTGCTTATGCCAAACGAGATGCGCCTGCTGCGCTACCTGATGGAAAAGCCCGGCCACGTGTTCAGCCGCCAGCAGCTGATCGCGGCACTGGGCAAGCATGACCAGCCCATTGACGAACGCACCGTGGATGCCTGGGTGAGCCGCCTGCGCCGCGCACTGCGCGATGTCGGGGCTGGCTCGCCACTGCGGACGGTGCGTTCGCTGGGATACGTGCTCGACCGCCCTTGAGGTCAGGCCTGAAGGAATTCTTCAAGCTGCTTGAGGCTTTCGGTGGTGCCTTCGCAAGCGCCCGAGGCCAGTTCCTGCTCCATCGCCTCGGCCGTCGGGAAGAGGTTGGAAATCGTGACTTCGGTTTGTCCATCAAGTTCGCTGAAACTGACGGTGGTGACCGCGCCTTCAGGGCTTTCGTCGTTGGTCCAGACGATCCGGCGATCCGGCTCTACCTCAAGGTAAGTGCCAAAGAAGGCCATCGGCTGGTCCGAGGATGCGTGGGCGATCTCCAGCCGGTAGGTGCCGCCGACGCGGACATCCATCTCGCACGAGACCAGCGTCATGCCGTAGGAGCGCGGCACCCACCATTGGCGAAACAGCGCTGGGTCGGCCCAAGCTTTGTAGACCAGATGGACCGGCGCATCGAAGCGGCGGATGACCACCAGTTCGCGATCCCCGCGCTTTTCCACTCGTGTCTTGGTTGCCGCGTCTTCAGATTGCGTCGTCACTGCCATTCTCCTCTCGCTTCATATCTTCGAGAACCGCATCGAGGCGCTCGAATCGGGCCGTCCAGACCTGGCGGTAGCGCTCGATCCACGCCGCTTCCTCGGCCATTGTCAGACGACCAAGCCTGCAGCGGCGGGTCCGTCCCACCTTCTCGGTGGTGACGAGGCCTGCCTGTTCGAGCACGGCGATGTGCTTCTTCATGCCGGTCAGGGTCATCGCGAACCGATCGGCAAGGTCGCCGACGGATGCTTCCTCCTGAAGCAAGTGCTCGATCACGCCGCGCCGGGTGGCGTCCGCAAGAGCAGAGAAGGATCGGTCGAGAGCGCCATAGTGAACCATATGGTTCAGTGTTTTCATGAAAGCCCGCTTTGTGCAAATGAAATGCGACGGGCCGAATGCTGACTGCAATCCCCACGGGCGCCGTTTGTGACAGTGTGGGAAACATTTTGCAGGGTCGTGCGGGCGCGCGCTAACCTCCCGGGAATGAGGAAACTGATTGCGCTGCTGCTGCTGTTGATCGCCATGCCTGCCCATGCCGAGCGACTGCAATTCGACCATCGCCTGTCTCCGCCGCTGCAGAAGGTCCTCGACGAGGGGCGCAGCGAGATGGTGCTGTTCGACGGGAGCGATCCGACGCGACTCGTCGACCTTATCGCGGTGCGCGGTGAATCGGCAACGAAGTGGCAGGAGGCGCTGCAGATCGTTTCGATCCCCAAGCAGAAAAAGATCGATGGCGCGCAAGGGTGGATGGCGCAGATCGAAAGCGGCATCCGCAGCCGCAGCGCAGGCGCCTCGTGCAAGGCCGAATTTGCAGTGCTGGCGCAGGACGAAAACTCGGTGACTTTCGAACGCAGGTCTCCGGGATGCGGGGCGGATTCGATCAGTTACGGACTCTACCGGCTGGTCACCGGCAAGCGGTCATGGTTCCAGCTGGCGGTGCTGGCCAAGGACGGGGTTTCACCGGAGGCCAAAGCGCAGTGGCTGGCGCTGCTCGCTTCCGCACACCTTGAATGAGACGAATAAGGCCCTTGTCACGGTAGTGTCACGGGCACGTCACTGTAGTGTCACCGGGTATCTCTAGGGCGACGCGCAGGCCGGATGGTGGCTGCCAAAAGGCACCACCCGACGGTCGCGATACTAACGTCATCCAGGGAAAACCTCTCCATGAAGTCCGCTCGTATTCGTCGTTCTGCTTCGCTGGCAGCACTTGCCATCGCGGCCACCTGCAGTTCGGAATCGGCCTTCGCCAAGTTCTCGGTCGGCGCCGAAGGCGTCACCGTCGAAGGCGCAGTTGATCAGGCAGCCCCCGCAGCAGAAGCCGAAGTGCAGTCGGAAACCGGCGGCAACAGCGGCGGCGGTCTCACCGAAATCATCGTGACCGCGACCAAGCGGGAGACGAACCTCCAGAAGACCCCGATCTCGATCTCGGTCATGGGTGCCGAGACGATCAGGGAGCGCAAGGTCCAGAGCCTGCTCGACCTGGCTGACGGTGGCGTGCCCTCGCTGCGCGTCGCGACCTTCGAAGCGCGCCAGTCGGCCCTGACCATCGGCATTCGCGGCATCGTGCCGCTCGACGCCAACCAGCCCGCGCGTGAACAGGGCGTCGGCGTCTATATCGACGGCGTCTATCTTGGCCGCCAGCACGGCCTCAATACCGGCCTGTTCGACATCGAGCGCGTCGAAGTTCTCAAGGGTCCGCAGGGCACCCTGTTCGGCCGCAACACCGAAGGCGGCGCGCTCTCGCTCGTCTCGAAGACGCCGACCGGCGAATTCGGCGGCAGCGTCGACGGTGGTGTTGGCAATATCGGTTCGCGCAACGCCGCGCTGCACCTGAACCTGCCCAAGTTCGCAGGCTTCTCGGTCAAGCTCGACGGCGTGTACCAGCACCAGGACGCGATCACCAAGAACCCGCTGGCTGGCCAAGCCGGCTGGGGTTACTTCAACCGCAAGGGCTTCCGCGCCGCGGTGCGCTGGCAGCCGTTCGATGGCGTGACCAACGACTTCTCATATGACGTTGCCCGCGACGAGAACACCCCGTTCTACAGCCAGCTCCTGAACTACAATCCGCAGAACTGCCTGAGCGGCGGCACCAACAAGGCGCCGATCGCCATTCCCGCCGGAAGCACCTGCGTGACGCCGGGCACTGCCTTCACCGGCACGCAGGGCACGATCAAGCCGCTCGCCCCCGGTATCGTCGTCAACGGCAATACCCTGATGCGCACCGCCGACATCGGCGTGCCGCAGCGCAACAGCGTCGACAAGACCCACGGCTTCACCAACGTGCTGAAGTTCAAGGTCTCGCCGGAGCTGGAACTGCGCTCGATCACGGCATGGCGCGGCGTCGACGTGCAGCAGTGGGACAACTCGGGCGGCGCACACCGAGTGCCGGTCATCAACTACACGCCGAGCTGCACCGCCGCCGCGCCTTGCGCGTTCAGCCGCTACAGCCTCGCCGACCTCAAGCAGAACCAGTTCAGCCAGGAATTCCAGGCTGTCGGCACGGTGGGTTCGGTCGACTACGTCGCCGGCTTCTACTACTTCAACGAGCACGTCAGCGACGACGCGGCAACGCCGAACTCGATGGGCGCGATCTACGTTTCGCCGACCGAGGCGAACTATGTGCAGATCCCGTTCTGCACCGGCAACACGCCGGACTTCGTCGGCAAGGCCGTCAACGGTTGCGCCATTGACCGCGCCTCGGTGGTCAACTCGAAGAGCTATGCGGTCTACGGCCAGGCCACCTGGAACGCGACCGAAGCGCTGCACATCACTCTGGGCGGACGCTACACCTGGGACGACAAGGAAGGCGATCTCACCTGGTCGCGCAACATCAACTACACCGTCAACACCGCCGCTGCGGCAGCCAACGGCTACACCCGCCTCGACAAGAAGTGGAAGCGCTTCAACCCGATGGCGACGGTCGCCTATGACTTCAATCCCGACGTCCACGGTTACGTGAAGTACTCGACCGGCTACCGCGCCGGCGGCGCCAGTTCGCGCACCTCGGACTACCGCGCGTTCAACCCGGAAGACGTGAAGAACTACGAAGTCGGCCTCAAGGCGGACCTGTTCAACCGTCACGCCCGCATCAACATCGCGGCCTACATGATGGACCGCAAGAACAGCCAGGTCGACCTTTCGACCATTCAGCCGACCGCGACGGGCAACTTCAACAACCTCGTCACCTTCAATGCGCCGGGCACCACCAAGATCCGCGGCATCGAGGCCGACCTCACGCTCAAGCCGACCGACGCGCTGAAGATCGACCTGTCCTACGCCTATACCTACACCAACATTCCCGAAGTGCCGGTGACCTACAAGGAGTTCACCTCGGCAGGCGTACCGACCGGCAACAGCACCACGGTGCCGCAGAAGTTCTTCATCGTGTTCACCCCGCGCAATGCGGCGAGCGCTTCGATCGACTACGAGTTCCCCGAGATCCTCGGCGGCGCCCGTCCGAAGTTCCACATCGATGCGAACTACTCGCAGGCGACGCAGAGCTTCGACCAGTTCGCGACCAAGGCGGATGAGAGCTTCATCGTCAACGCCCGCCTGTCGCTGCTCGACATCGGCCTCGGCAACCAGAAGATGAACCTGGGCCTGTGGAGCCGTAACCTGTTCAACAACCAGCTGGTCTATCGCCGCGATCCGTCGAACAGCCTGCCGGCCGTGCAGTCGAACGCTGCAACCGGCGTGCCGAACGTTGTCGTTATCGGCAACAATAGCAATATCCTGGGCGACTACGGCAACTTCAACATGCCGCGCACCTTTGGCGTGGACGCTTCGATCAAGTTCTGATTGGCGTAAGTCGTTGAAAAGAAGATGGCGGGCGGTCAGCAGTGCTGGCCGCCCGTTCTCACTTTTTAAAAGCTGCGAAAAACAGCCTGAATAATGTCCAAATTATAACGTTAGTTAGTATGGCCGAATCGCATTTTTATCTTCATTTTGGATGAAGGTGGGGCAAAACGGACGTTTTTATCGTGATCTTTCTGAAGTGCCTGCTGGGCTTTCACAGTCCTGTGCGGTCGCAAGTCGTGCGCGAAGCATCCGGCTACGCTGGACAATGCAAGGGTTGTGGCAAGGACATCCGCCGTCTTCGTCGCGGCCGCTGGGTGACAAGGCCCGAGAAGAACCGCAGATCGCGTTGACCGTCCGGGGCACAGGCGTGGCCCAAGCGCCGCTTTTTCGCACCGTCGAAAAACTCTATTGAACTGGTAGAGCATATTGCCGATGTCGTGGTGGTGCAGACGCCACGACAAGACGGACCATGCCTCGCAAGACTGCCCTGATCATTCGCCATGTTCCCCACGAAGGCGTCGCCGGATTCCGGGCGCCGGTCGAGGATGCGGGCTACCATGTCGACCGGATCGACGTGGCCGACCCGGCCTTTGCGAGTCTGGACCTGCGCGAACCTGACCTGCTGATCATGATGGGCGGACCGATGGGGGTCTACGAGCAGGACCAGCACCCGTGGATCGGCTGCCAGTTACGCCGCCTTGCGCACCGGCTCGAGGCCGACCGGCCGACGCTCGGCGTGTGCTTCGGCGCGCAGATGATTGCCGAGGCCATGGGCGGCAAGGTCTTCGCCGGACCGCACAAGGAAGTCGGCTTCCACTCGGTTACCGTTCACGCCGAGGACAGCCCCTTGCGGCACCTCGCGCAAGTGCCTGTGCTGCACTGGCATGGCGACACATTCACCCTTCCCCCGGAGGCCGAACTGCTCGCCTCGAGCCATGTCTATGATCATCAGGCCTTTCGCCGGGGCCGCAACGTGCTGGCGCTGCAGTTCCACGCCGAGATGGGCATGGACCCGCGGTTCGACGCGTGGATCGAACAGTGGCCCGAAGCGGTAGAAGAGGCCGGAGGTACGCTCGAAAGCCTGCGCGCAGCCCACGATCTGCATGGTCCGGTTGCGGTCGAGGCCGGGCGGGCAATGATCCGGCAGTGGCTCGCCGAGCTTGCCGACTGAGGCTCACGACCTGGGCAGGTGCAGCGCGACCTTCAGCCCCTGCTGTCCGGACGTGCTTGAAGGATTCTCCGAAAGCTCGACGGTGCCACCGTGGAGATGGGCGACAGCCGCCACGAGGGCGAGGCCCAGCCCGGCGCCATAGCCGCCGCGCGCTTCATCGAGCCGCCCGAAGCGGCGCAGCGCCTCGGCATGGAGGTCGGGCGGAATGCCCGGACCTTCGTCGGCCACAGACAGGACAAGTTCACCCCCCGAGGCTTCGAGTGCGACCGTGATCGTGCCCGCGCCATAGCGCATGGTGTTGTCGATGAGGTTGCCGAGGACCTGGTCCATCAACTGGCGGTGGACGGGCAGCGTCAGCCCGGGCGCAGCGCGGACGACGAGAGTGCGGCCTTCGTCCTCTGCCAACGGCTCGTAGATTTCGGCAATGGTCTCGACCATCGCGGTCAGGTCCGTGGCGGCAAAGCTGCTGCGGCCAATGCCCGCCTCGGCTCTGGAAATGCCGAGCGCGGTGTCGATGATGGCCATGACGCGGCGCCCCTCGGCTTGCGCGGTCTCGACCGCGGACAGGGCGTCGGCGTCCTCCACCCGCGAAGAGACGCGATCGAGCGAGGTGATCATGCGGGTGAGCGGGGATTTGAGATCGTGCGCCAACGCGTCGGTCGCGACCTTGAGTTGGTCGTTGAGGGATTCGACGCGGGCGAGCGCGCGGTTCACCTCTCCGCCCAGCCGCGCGAAGGCATCGCCCGAGTGATCGGGAGGTACGCGTCGGGCCAGATCGCCCTCGCCAACGCCTTCGAGCGTAGCAACGGTGGCCTGCAAGCGATGCACGATCTGGCGCGTTGCGACCCATGCGGCAATGGCGGCGAGGATCAGCGAAAGGGAAAGCGCCGCAAGGCTGGCGCGTTCCAGCAGCGCGAGGAATTGGCGGTCGCTCTCGACCACGACGCCGGTCAGCAGCGTGCCGCCATGGCGCAACGGCGCGGCGAGGAGAAACGCGGCTTCGGGCGCGGCGTGATTGCGGCGCAGGACTTCGACAAGCCGGGGCGCACGAATGGCGCGGGCATCGGCCGGTACGCGCTGGAGGTTGCCGGCAATCAGCCGCCCACCGTTATCCTGCAGGGCTACGACGACACCGCGCCCGACCTCGTTCGACAGGCGCAGGCGGATGGCTTCCACCAGCGCGCCCTGCCCGCCCGCGACGTGCGTGGCGACCAAATCGTCGCGCAGCGTCTCGACCACATCGACGGCCTGCACGCGGCTCTGCTGCCGCATCACAGCACCAAGGCCGATCAGCAGGCAGGCAGCGGCAAGGACCTGAAGCAGGAAGACCAGCGCAGCAAGGCGCAGCGTGGTGGATCGCCACAGGGCTCCGATTTTCACGGATTGGCCGATTTTCACGGATTGGCACCGATGCGATAGCCTGCGCCGCGTACGGTGTGCAGCAGCGGCACGGCGTGCCCTTCGTCGATCTTCTTGCGCAACCGGCTGACGTGAACGTCGATCACGTTGGTGCCGGGATCGAAGTGATAGTCCCACACGCCTTCGAGCAGCATGGTCCGGGTGACGACCTGATCGACGTGGCGCAGCAGATATTCGAGCAGGCGGAACTCGCGCGGCTGGAGCTCGATGGTCTGCCCCGCCCGGCGCACGCGGCGGGCGAGCAGGTCCATCTCGAGATCGGCGCAGGCCAGAACGGTCTGTTGCACGGGGGCGGCCTGCGTGCGCCGGATCAGCAGGCGGATGCGCGCGAGCAGTTCGGCAAAAGCGAAAGGCTTGGCCAGATAATCATCCGAACCGCCGGTCAATCCGGCGATGCGATCCTCTGCCGCGCCGAGGGCGGAGAGGATGATCACCGGCGTCTGCACTCCTGCCCCGCGCAACGCGGCAAGGACGGCCATGCCATCGAGCCCCGGCAGCATGCGGTCGAGGACGATGCACCGGTAGGCACTGTCGGTGCCGAGGAACAGGCCATCGCGGCCATTTGCCGCACGGTCGACGACGAAGCCTTCTTGCTCAAGCCCCCCGGCGATGTAATCGGCAGTGGCAGGATCGTCTTCGACCAGCAGGATCTTCTGGCTCATCAGGCACTCCGGTGCAGCGGACAGCCTGCAACATGGCAAGCTTTTGACGACCTCGCGAGGGGCTCCGAGCAACATTGCCGATTATTCATGCAGGCGCCACGCAGGGGCAAGCGAGCGTGAACTAGCAGGCAGCATCGGAGGTAAACCGCGATGCGCAAGTCGTCTGCCATGTTTCTGCTGCTGAGCCTGTTGGCCGTACCGGCAAACGCGTTTCCGCGCCCGAACGGCGATGCGGTGACTGGTCTGTGGATGAACCCGTACCGCACGGTGGCGGTGCGCAACCAGATGTGCGGCAATGCCTTGTGCGGCCAGGTGGTTTGGGCAAGCAGTGATGCCAAGGCCGACGCCCGCGAAAGCGGCGTGACCAACCTGATCGGGCTCGATCTGCTGGAAGATTACCACCCCGAGCGACCGGGCAACTGGAAGGGCATGGTTCTGGTCCCGGATATGGGCCATCGCTTCTCGTCGGAGATCAGCGTGCTCGACCCGAACCGTATCCGCATAAGCGGCTGCGTGTTCCACGGCTTCATCTGCAAATCGCAAGTATGGACCCGCATCGGGGAGGTGCCGAAGTGACACTGACCGTCCGCCAGAAGCGGATTGCCGCGAGTGCGGTGGTCATGGCGCTGACTGCGCTGGCCTTTGTCGCGCTCGACCGGCTGACGCATGAAGTGCGCTACTCGCAAGTGCGCATGGCGCTTCACGCGATCACGCCGCTGCGATTGGTCGTGGCCCTGGGGTTCACGGCGGCGAGCTACCTCGCGCTGACAATGTACGACTTTGTCGCGCTCAAGGTGATCGGGCGCCCCTTGCCGTGGCGGACCGCCGCGCTGGCCTCGTTCACCAGCTACACGCTCAGCCACAATCTCGGACTGGGACTGCTGACCGGTGGCTCGGCGCGCTATCGTGTCTATGTGGCGGCAGGCCTCGATGGTCCCGACGTGGCCCGGGTTATCGGCCTTGCCAGCGCGACGTTCTGGGCGGGCGTGGTTACCGTTGGCGCGCTTGCCATGATGGCCGGGACCGTGCCGGTCGACCTCGGCTGGATGACGTTTTCGCCTCACACGGTCCGCCTGATCGGCATGGCCGTGCTGGCCGGGGTGGCGGCGGTAGCGGTACTGGTCGCGGGGCACGGGCGCCCGCTCTCCCTGCTCGGCGCGACGATCCCCTTGCCCGGACCGGCTGCACTGGCAGCGCAATTCGCGACGGGCCTTGTCGACCTCGCCTGCGCCAGCGCGGCACTGTTCGTGCTGATCCCGGGCGCTGACCCGCAAGCCTTTCCGCTGTTCATGCTGGCGTGGGCGCTGGGCATCGTCGTGGCGCTGGTCAGCCACGTGCCGGGCGGGCTGGGCGTGTTCGAGGCAACCGTGCTGGCAGTCCTGCCCGCAGGCGATAGGACCGGCGTCTTTGCCGCGCTGATCGCCTATCGCGTGATCTACTACCTCGTTCCGCTGGCATTGGGCGTGCTGCTGCTGGCATGGCACGAGGTCTCGCGCAGCCAGCGGATCGTGCGCATTTTCGGCGGCCTGCGCGCCGTGGTTGCCGACATGCTGCCGCTGTTGCTGGGCGCGGCGACGTTCCTGGCAGGAGCGATGCTGCTGCTTTCGGGCGCACTGCCGCCGGTCGGCTGGCGCATCGACGCGCTGGGGGACGTGGTCCCGCTGGCGCTGATCGAAACGAGCCATGTGGCTGCGAGCATGGCCGGAACGGCACTGATGCTGATCGCGCCGGGGCTGTACCGGCGCCTTGACGGCGCGGGCCTGCTAGCGCGCGTGCTGCTGGTGGCGGGCGCCGTGTTCTCGCTGGGCAAGGGCATCGATTACGAAGAAGCGGCTGTCTGCCTGATCGTGGCGGCGCTGCTTCAGGCCGGACGGCGCAAGTTCGACCGGCGCACGGCGCTGACCGCGCAGCCTCTTGGCGCGGGGTGGATCCTGGCCATCGCCATGGCCGCCACGC
>JBKBUD010000299.1:0-2279 GCA_046290865.1 Novosphingobium sp.
GTATCTTCCGGTCTCTTGTCAAAATCCAGCGTGTTCACGGGCTTCGTCTCTGTGCTTCATGCGACCGTTCAGCCCGCAATGCGCGGGGATGTGGCTTCAGGCATTGCGGGCTTTTTCGCCCACGGCCGGTACCGGTCCGATTGTTGACGGATATAGAAAGGATTGCTTCTTCGTGCAAGAGCAGCGATTCGCAGGGGCTTGCCCCAGAGAGGTCCAGAATGTCCGTCCAGATGACCGTCACGCCCGAGAGCTTTCCCATTGCCGGGACGTTCACGATTTCGCGCGGGTCGAAGACCGAGGCCAAGGTGGTCACGATGCGGCTGACGGATGGCGTGTTTTGCGGGCAGGGCGAATGCGTGCCCTATGCGCGCTATGGCGAGACGGTGGAGAGCGTCGTCGAGGTGCTGACCGGGCTGGTGCCTGAGGTGGCCCAGGGGCTCGACCGGGCCGGGCTGCAGAGCAGGCTGAAGCCGGGTGCTGCGCGCAATGCGCTCGATTGCGCCTTCTGGGATCTCGAAGCCAAGCGGGCAGGGCTGCCGGTCTGGCAACTTGCAAAGTTACAAGAGCCAAAGCCGCTCTCGGTCACCTACACGCTGTCGCTCGGCACGCCCGAGAGCATGCGGGCGGCGGCGGAAAAGGAGGCGCACCGGCCGCTCTTGAAGGTCAAGCTCGGCGGCGAAGGCGATGTCGAGCGCATCCGGGCCGTCAGGGCGGGTGCGCCGAAGTCTGCCATCATCGTCGATGCGAACGAGGGATGGAGCCTGGAGCAATACAAGGCGCTGGCGCCCGTCTTTCTTGATCTCGGGGTGAAGCTCGTCGAGCAGCCGTTTCCGGCTGATGATGACGAGGCGCTTTATGGCCTCGATCGGGTGCTGCCCGTCTGCGCCGACGAGAGCTGCCACGACACGGCGTCCCTTGGCGCACTGAAGGGCAAATATGATGCGGTCAATATCAAGCTCGACAAGACCGGTGGGCTGACGGAAGCGCTTGCCATGCGGGATGCGGCTGTTCAAGCCGGTTTCGAGATCATGGTCGGCTGCATGGTCGGCACCTCGCTTGCCATGGCACCGGCCTTTCTAGTGGGGCAGGGGGCGGCGTTTGTCGATCTCGACGGGCCGCTGCTCTTGGCGCGGGATCGGGAGCCTTCGATCGCCTATGACGGCGCGGTGATGCCGCTGCCGCCGCGCGGGCTGTGGGGGTAAAGAAAGTCCCCTCCCAAACCCTCCCCACAAGGGGGAGGGCTTAACCCAGCCCTGCCGTCTGCGGCTCCAATTGCAGCCCTTCGCCAACAGCAGGTGTTTCTTGTCGTTAGAACTGGCGGACGGCATCCGCGCGTATTGTCCGTGCTTGTCACGGAGATAGCCGATCGGCCTGAGGCTGCCAGTTAAGGGGCAACCCCCATGGCAAATCGCCCGTCAGCGAAGGGGTAGAGTGTCCAGTGACCATTCTTGCTCAACCTCAGGGCCGCATGCGGCGCAAAAGCCCCTCCCCCTTGTGGGGAGGGGGTGGGGAGGGGACTTTCTTCAAACCTCAGGCCCTCGCCATCCAGATCACATGCTTCTTGCCGCGACCGGTTTTCCCGGCGCGAACCGGAATCTCTTCCACCCCATAGCCGCACTCCTTCAAGCGCCGCGTGAACTTCGGGTCCGGACCCTGTGACCAGACGCCAAGCACTCCGCCTCGGGCGAGCGCTGCCTTGGATTTGCGAATCCCGTCATGGGAATAGAGGCCGTCGTTCGCTTCCCGTGTGAGGCCGTCGGGGCCGTTGTCGACATCGAGCAGAATTGCGTCAAACACGCCCTTCGACTTGGCGATCAGGGCGCCGACATCACCGACGTGAATTGCCACGCGCGGGTCCTCGAGGCTGCCGGCATAGATCTCGGCCATCGGTCCGCGTGCCCAATCGACGACGGCGGGCACGAGTTCGGCGACGGTGACTTTCGCATCCTGAGGCAAGACGGCCAAGGCGGCGCGCAAGGTGAAACCCATGCCGAGGCCCCCGATCAGGATATGCGGGCGCTTGTAGTCCTTGATCCGCTCAAAGGCGAGGGTGGCGAGCGCCTCCTCGGATCCGCTGAGGCGGCTGTTCATCAGCTCGTTGGTGCCGAGCATGATGGAGAATTCCGTGCCGCGTTGCTTCAGGCGCAATTCGCCGCCACCGGGTATCTTGGCCGTGTCGAGCTGGATCCAGGGGAGCATGGGTCAGTTCCTGCGCGTGGGGGTCTGGGGCTGCCCCTATCATGGCGGACTGCCCGACTTCAACTCTGCGAACAGGCAGA
>JBKBUD010000300.1:0-2276 GCA_046290865.1 Novosphingobium sp.
GTGGCGACGACCCAGACTTCGCCATAGTTGTTGCGGCCCCACTTGCGCGCCGGATTCGGCCCGTCGATGGCGGGCGTGAACAGCGCGGTCGGGCTGAGCTTGCCGACGTAGCTGACGTCATCGTCGTAGTAGACGGTCGGCATTTCCTCCATCGCCCAGGTCACCGGGACCGGGCCGAGCGCCACGTCGTCGGCCGTGTAGGGCTTGCCGTCGAGCCCGGCATCGAAGCCCACGGCATCGAACTGCTGGTAGCCGGCCGGATGCTTCTCGCTACCGCCGAGGCGGGCGGACGCGGTGTCGGGCACCACCTTGATGTAGTCGACCTTCTTGTAGACCGGGAGGAGCGAGGCAACCACCGCATCGCCGACCGCAACGTCATGCGCGCCGACCGTGGCGTCGGGCGCGACATCGACGGTGAGCACCGCTTCGGTCGGGCTGACCGAGACGACCTTGCTGACCACCACGCCCTTGCCGAGATCAAGGTCCGAAGGCTTCAGGCCCGCCGGGAAGGCATCGCCCAGCAGCTTGAGCGTCGCGCCCTTCGATCCAGCCTTGAGCGCATAGGGCCAGGTGGCGACGACGGTGGGGGCGGCAGACGCGCGGGTCAGCTTCACGTTGAAGCCGAATTCCTTGTAGTCGCCCCAGAACCAGCGTCCTTCGGCCGACTTGCGATCGGGCGAGAACCACATCGCCTCGCGGGTTTCGTGGTCCTCTGGCGCATCGGCGCGCTTGCCTTCCGGGCCGCTCGCCGAAGTGCCGCGCCATGAATAGCCGGTATAGACCAGACCCTTGCCCTTGCGGACGAGGGTCGAACCATCGGCCATGGACTTGAGCGTGATCGCGGTGGAGTAGTCGTCGTCGCCGCCGGCGGGGGTGACGATCATCTCGCCGACGTAGAGGCCCTTGCCCGGCAGCATGGCGTTGACCAGCCACTTGCCACCGAGCTTGGCCGATTGCTGCCGCGCCTGCCACCTGGTCCACTCCGGCGTGGCCAGCGGCGCGTTCTTGTTCATGTAATCGAGCGCGACTTCGACCGGCAGGGGCTTGGGCGCGCCGTTGGCGGGCACGGGCTGCGTCGGGTCGTCGACGGCGCGGCGGTACTGCGCGTCGGCCTGGGAATACATCGCGACGTGCAGGTTGCGCAGCAGGCTCCATTCCGACTTGGAACGGCGCCATGACAGCGGCTGGGCAAAGGCGTGGCACGAGGCGCAGGACTGGCGGATGGTCTCGTTCGGGATGTTCGTCTCGTTCACCATGCGGTGTTCGGGCAGGTACATCACCGGCTTTGCCTCTTCGGGCGAGAGGCCATGTGTGGCGGACAGTGACCGGATCACCGCCTTGGCCTCGACCGGCGTGATCGAAAGGCCGTTGAGCGAGGACATGCGGCGGATGACCTGCGCCCAGCCCTCGGGCGTGGTGCGCACCCAGGAGATGCGCGAAAGGTTACCCTTGGCATCGGCGGTATGACAGGTTCCGCACTTCTCGATCACGGTCGCGTCGGTCACCGGGATACCGGCCTCGGTCTCGACCGGGTTCGACGGATCGCGTGGTGGCTCCTTCGCGCTCTGCGCCAGCACGATGCTGGCCGGGAGCGCGGTCAGGGCCAGGAACTGGACGAGGCGCATGCGGTACTGGCCTTTGCCGCTGGCAGGCGGCGCCGGATTGAGGGATTGTGGGCTAACGGTCTCGGCCACGCTCATGGTCGCAATTTCCCCCTGAAAGCTGGGCCGCACCGGGATGAGTCGGTGCGGCGTCGAGGGAAAGACTGGACAGATGTCAAAAGTTGGTCAATGCCTTTGTTCGCACCTGCGGAAAAAGGGCTTGGAGGTGGCCGGGGCTCCGTTCTCTCGGCAGGCCCGCTCGTCTGGCGCTGGGCCGATCACTGAGCCTGATACCCCGGCCCGGCAATACGCAGATCACGCAAGAGCCGGTTGACCAGCCCGCGCCCCTGTGGCAATCGCCCGCCACGCATCAGGCCGCGCCAAGCCGCGCGTGCCTTGGCGGGTGTAGCTCAATGGTAGAGCAGCAGCTTCCCAAGCTGAATACGAGGGTTCGATTCCCTTCACCCGCTCCATTTACGCACTGTCATATGAACGAGCGGCGCGGGTGTGCGGCTGCGGGGCAGTCTGCCCCGGACCGCGGTCCGGGGCTGGAAGGCATCAGTTTTCCGGGGCGAAGACGAGCAGGGCGTTGCCGGGCATGTGGCTGTACATGCCGTAGCCCGAATTCACGATGACCTTGCCCTTCCACACGGCAGCGCCGGGGCCGCTCATGCT
>JBKBUD010000301.1:0-2276 GCA_046290865.1 Novosphingobium sp.
CCTCGCTCAGCGCGCGCTTGGCGCGTTCGGCGGCCTGCAGCAGCAGCGCCTGCGCGCGCAGTTCGTCCAGCTTGCCGAGCAGGCCTTCGGGATCGAGCCGCCCGCGCACCGCAGTTGCCAGTGCCGCGTTGAAGTCGTCACCACCCAGCCGGTTGTCGCCGGCCGAGGCGCGCACTTCGACGATGCCTTCGAACATCTCCACGATCGAGACGTCGAACGTGCCGCCGCCGAGGTCGAACACCAGAAAGGGCTCGCGCTCTTCCTTGTCCTGCAGGCCGAAAGCGAGCGCGGCCGCTGTCGGTTCGTTGATCAGGCGGCGCACGGTCAGGCCTGCCAGTTCGCCCGCACGCCGCGTCGCCTTGCGCTGGCGGTCGTTGAAATAGGCGGGCACGGTGATCACCGCCTCGGTCGGGCGGGTGCCGGTAAAGGCGGTCACGTCGTCGCGCAGGGCCATGAGCACGAGCGCGGAAAGGTCTTCGGCGGAAAACTCCTTCTTGCCCAGCCTGACCTTGCGGTCGGTGCCCATGAAGCGCTTGAAGCTGGTCGCGGTCGCTCCGTCCTTCATCGCCATCCGCTCGAGCGCGGCGGCGCCGACCAGCGTCGTGCCATCGGGCAGGACCGAGACCGCCGAAGGCGTCAGCAGCGCGCCCAGCGCATTGGGGACAAGCTGCGCTGCACCGCCATTCTCGTCTGCCTGCCACAGGGCCACCGCGCTGTTGGTGGTCCCCAGATCAATCCCGATGAGCATTCGTCTTCCCGCAAGTATCAGTGGGCGTGATGCGACAGCGCCTGCTGGCTTGGCAAGCGCAAAGCGTGGGCGCGACAGGATGGGCGCGCGCCGCGCCGGGCCGAGGGGGCGTCGCCGCGTTCCACCCGTTTCTCCCGCAGGACAACCACTGAAATGGAGAAGAGCCATGGGCCAACGCATGGATTGGAACGCGCGCGACCGCTGGCAGGACCAGGAGCGACGTGAAACCCGCGACTATTCGGGCGAGTTTGCCCCGGAGTTCGATCGCGACCGATACGATCGTGGCGACCGGGATCGCAGCAGCCGTGACCGCAGCCAGTGGGGCCGCTCCGGTTCGACCGGTGCCGCCACTCCGATGGGCGATCCGCCGACCGGCTGGATGGATCGGGACATGCGCGGTGACCGGCGCACCCATGATTGGGAAGTCGGTGATCGCCACTACACCGGCCAGCAGCAGGCGACGCCCAACGCTTTTGGGCGCCGCTCGCGCTGGCGCGATACGGCCAGCGGCAATGCCGCCAACACCGCCGATTACTTCACCGCCGAAGATTATGGCGAGGGCCGCCGCGCCTGGAACGGTCCGACCGGCTACGGCGCCTATGGCACCGGCAGCAGCGGAGGTTACCCATCATCCTACGGCTACAGCGGTCGCGGTGCCTATGCCGACCGCGATCCGCGCGGCTTCTTCGATCGTGCGGTCGACGAAGTGCGCGGCTGGTTCGGTGACGACCGTGACGACCGCGAGCGCGGAGGCCGACGCGAAAGCCATCGGGGTAAGGGGCCGGGCGACTACACCCGCTCGGACGAACGCATCCGCGAGGACGCCAATGACCGGCTGACCGACGACCACCATATCGACGCCCGCCAGATCTCGGTCATGGTCACCGAAGGCGAGGTCACCCTCGCGGGCACCGTCACCAGTCGCGGCGAGAAGCGGCACGCCGAAGACCTTGTCGAGGACATCAGCGGCGTGAAGCACGTGCAGAACAACCTGCGCGTGAAGGCCGGATCGGGCCTTGAAGGGCAGGGCGGCACCCTCGGCTGGGGCAACGGCGACCGGTCGGTTACCCCGGACGTCTGATCCCCACGGCAGCAAGGCGGGCATCGACTTCGGCCATGAGCCGGGCGAGCCCGCCTTCGTCGGCCGCCTCGGCCCGCACCACCAGCACATCCTCGGTGTTGGAGGGGCGCAGCAGCCACCAGCCGTCCGGCGTGTCCACGCGCACGCCGTCGGTATCGTTCACTGCGACTCCATCTGCCCGCAGCGCCGCAAGCACTTGCTCCACTGCGCCAACCTTGCGCTCCCGCGCTACCGGCAAGCGCAACTCGGGCGTCGCCACCGTCTCGGGAATCGTATCGCGCAGGTCGGCCAGTGATTGTCCGATTCGGATCGTCGCCGCGATCAGCCGCACCGCCGCATAAAGAGCGTCGTCGTAGCCGAAGTAGCGGTCGGCAAAGAACACATGCCCGCTCATCTCGCCGGCCAGCGGCGCACCTGTTTCCTTCATTTTGGATTTGATCGGCGAGT
>JBKBUD010000302.1:0-2261 GCA_046290865.1 Novosphingobium sp.
CGGCTTCCTCGGCGTGGGCCATCGGGGCCAGCGCCAGCGTGCTGGCCGCGAGGATCGAACCGCGCAGGAGCAAGTTGCGGGTGTACCGTGCTTTCATCATGTCTCTCCCTCCGTTTGTCGTTCTGGTGACCGCCCGGCATTTGTGCCGGTGCGGGACACAAAAGGGGCGGCAAAGCGCGCTGCGCCCGCCGCCCCCGGTATTCAGGTGGGTGGTCCGGAAATGATCGAACCAGATCTCATTCGGCGGCTTCCATCATCGGCACGCCGTAGTTGGGATCGTCCTCGTTGCAGAAGCGGTTGGTGTCGTCCCAGCGGCTGTCGATCACCGGGGTGATGTTCAGCTCGCGACGGATGTCCTCGATCTGCACATCGACGTATTCGCGCCAGTCGACCAGCATCAAGGGAACCTTCCAGTTGCGGCCCTGCTGCGCGCCGAGGAATTCAGCCTCGAGATGAACGGTCATCGCCTCGGGGTAGTAGAGGCCATCCTTCAGCAGCGACTTCGACTTCAGGTAGAAGGCGATGCGGCTGAAGAAGTTGGACAGTTCCGGATGGAAGTAGACCGACTTGGCGTGCATGTTGGCGGTCAGCAGCGCGATCTCGCCACCGTGGTTGGGGCCAAAGCCGGTGATCATGTGCTCGATGTCATGCGTCAGCGCAGTCTGGCGCAAGTAGAAGGTGAAGTCGTTCACCACCTGGATTTCCTGGAAGAACAGATCGAGCTGGTAGCCCGAGTTCGCCATGAAATCGTGGATCATCGCGCCCAGCGTGCCCGGCGCGCAGTCCTTGGTCTCGGCCAGCGTGAAGTTCGACAGGCTCTTGCGCTCGAGCCAGCGCTTGAATAGCGGCAGGCGCGCCTTTTCCATCTCGAACAGCTCGATGATGCGGGGCATGTCTTCCAGATCGTGAAGGATCTGCGCGACTTCAGGGATATAGGCGGTGTTGGGCAGATCGGGGCCGTTGCGGCGCAGCATTTCCTGCGAGATGTAGGCGCGCAGCATCGGGTGGTTGAGGTACTTGGACGAACTCACAAGCACCGAGCTCTGGGTCTCGATCTTCTGGATCCGGCCGTTGAAGTAGGCCCTGTCGGCGTCGCCGATCTGCGCTTCGCTCATGGTGGGCATCCTTTCCGTATGGGGTTGTTCTGCAACAGGTATGGGGGCGTCCGGGAGGGAGTGGACGCCCCCTGCGCGAGGGTTCAACTTGGGGTTTGCGCCCCCGCGAGGTCGTTGGGTGCTAAGGTCATCATTCGGCAGCCTCGGCGAGCGCGGCATCGTCGTTGGCGGGCGAGAGGAACTCGCCCGGCATCGCGCCGGTGAACGCGCCGTTCTCGAAGGTCGGCACGCCGTTGACGAGGGTCAGGCGGGTCGGCATCGCAGCGCGGGTGAAGCGCCAGGTGGTGCCGCCCCGGCCATCGGGCACGTCGTGGGCCTTGATCATCTCGCGGCGCTGGATCTCGTCCATGTTGAACACGGCAATGTCGGCGCGCTTGCCCACAGCGATCACGCCGCGATCGTGCAGGTTGAAGTGGCCGGCGAGCTTGCCGGTCATGATGTGGATGGCCTGCTCCAGCGTCAGCTTCTTCTGCTCGCGGACGTATTGCGTGAGCAGGAGCGCGTTCTCGCCGCCACCGCACAGCATCTGCAGGTGGGCGCCTGCGTCGGAGATGTTGCCGACGGTCTTGGGGTCCTTCATCAATTCCAGCGTCAGGTCCTCGTCCTTGGGGAAGGGGGCCATGTGGACGGTGGAGCGGGTGCCGTTCTTGAGGATCCAGTCGGCCATCGCGTCCGAGCGGTGCAGGCCGAGGCTGTCGGCATACTCTTTCAGCGTGATATTGAGCGGCCCGACGCCGTTCTCGCTGTCGAGCAGGAACAGCTCCTGCGGGTTCTTGAGCGGCGAGTGATCCCAGGCCTGTGTGTCCCAGCTTTCACGGGCCCGAGCGCGCCATGCCGGATCGGCGAGAAGTTCAGCCTTCTTGTGGTGATCGTCCTCGAGCACGACTTCGTGCCAGACGTAATCGTTCGACTGCGCGAAGATCAGCGACTTGACGAGGCTGAGCGTTGAAGTCGGCGAGACGTGGGCATAGCCCGGCCATACGTCGACACCGGCTTCGCGCATCTTGCGCACCGATTCCTGCATGGCGGGGAGGATGCCCTTCTGGAATTCGAGCGTGGGGATGGCACCGGCGATCTGGCACTTGATCTTGCGGCCGCCGAGCAGCTTGGCGAGGCGTTCGAGGTTGGCCGGGCCGGTCATGCGCA
>JBKBUD010000303.1:0-2257 GCA_046290865.1 Novosphingobium sp.
TGCGGTTGCTCACCACTTCACGCTCGCGCAACATGTCGGGCAGCTGCGCCTTGTCGCCCTGCTTGCCGATCACGAAAGCCATTTCCACGCGGTAGCCTTCGGGCAGGTTGAGCACTTCGGCGGCCTTGGCGAAATCGACGCCGGTCATGCCGTGGGTGTGATAGCCCAGATGCAGCGCCTGCAGCGCCGCGTTCGCCCAGGCAGCGCCCGCATCGAAGCTGTGGCTGTGGTTCGGGTTGTCGCCCCGATCGCTGCGCATGAACTCGTCGGACACGACGTAGACCAGTACCCCTGCGTCCTTGGCCCAGCTCTGGTTGAACTCGACCAGCGCGGACAGGAACTTGTCGAAGTTGGCATCGCCGTTGTGCGCAAAGGCAAAGCGCCACGGCTGGTAGTTGTAGGCGCTGGCGGCAAGGCCTGCTGCCTCAAAGATCACGTCAAGGTCCGACTGCGGCACGGCCGAGCCATCGAACGCGCGCGGGCTCCAGCGGTCGACGATGATCGGCAGGACGCGGGGGGAGGCGGTACGGGTCATGGGATGCTCCTTGGGAGAGGTGAGGGGAAGATAGGGGGAAGGAGCCGGAGCGCAACTTCGCTCCGGCTCGCGGGGGGTAGGGATCAGCGGCGGTCGAAGCCGAAGCCGCCCGATCCGAAAGCGGCCACCTGAAGCAGGCCACCGGCCATTGCCACGTTCTTGAAGAAGTGGATGAACTGGTTCTGATCGGCCAGGTTGGCGTGGAAGCCGAATGCTGCGGCAAGGCTGAATGCGGCGATGGCCGAAGCGACGATGCGGGTGCGGAAGCCAGCGATCAGCAGCAGGCCGCCGACCAGTTCCACGATGACAGCAAGGGCGTAGGCGAGGCTGGGCGCAGGCAGTCCTGCGCTCGTAATATAGGCGATGGTCCCGGTCGGGTCTGCCAGCTTGGAAACGCCGCTCAACACGAAGATCGCGGCGAGAAGGACGCGGCCGGTTGCCGCAAGCAGGTGGGACGTGGCGGAAGTCGAGCGGGGGGCATCGAGAGTTACGGTGGTCATGGGATCAAACCTTTGCAGCAGTCGTGATTGGGGAATGTGAGGGAACACTTCGGTCATGGTCAGGCCGCGTCGACGAGCACGAGCTCGGCGTCCTCGAGGGCGGTGATGACGATCTCGGTCACGCCGGTGATGGCAACGCCATCGCGAGCATTGGCCTCGATCTCGCCGATGCGGATCTTGCCCGTGGCGGGAACGAGATAGGCGTGGCGTTCTTCGGTCAGTTCGTAGCGGACCGTTTCACCAGCCTTGACCGTCGCGCCGAGGACGCGGGCGTTGGCATTGATCGTCAGCACATCGCTGTCTCCGGCAATGCCAGAGGCGAGCGGGACGAACCGGCCTTCGCGGCTGTCCTTGGGGAAGGGGCGTGCACCCCAGCTCGGGGCGTGGCCACGGCGATCGGGGATGATCCAGATCTGGAAGAGGCGGGTCTCCTCGTCTTCCAGGTTGAATTCCGAGTGGGCGATGCCCGTCCCCGCCGACATGACCTGCACGTCGCCCGCTTCGGTGCGACCTTCGTTGCTGAGGCTGTCGCGATGGGTGATCGCGCCCTTGGTCACATAGGTGATGATCTCCATGTCGCTGTGCGGATGGGTGGGAAAGCCGCTCTTGGGCGCGATGCGATCGTCGTTCCACACGCGGAGCGCACCCCAGTGGACGCGGGCCGGATCGTGGTATCCACCGAACGAGAAGTGGTGATGGGCGTCGAGCCAGCCGTGGTTTGCCGCACCGATCGAGGCGAAGGGGCGCAGTTCGATATGAGCTTTTGTAGCAGTCTGGGTCATGGCGATTTCTCCAATCGGACGGCTTGGGGCCCGTCCTGTTGAGGTGGAGATAGGCCTTGCAGGTCGTTCGGAATATCCCGATAAGTTAGTTCAGGATGTTCGAATTACTTGAAAGGCCACCTAATGGACGTCGGCCAGCCAACCCTTGACCAGTTGCGCCTGTTCCTCGCGGTGGTCGACGAGGGCAGCTTCAATGCCGCGGCGCGCAAACTGGGACGGGCGATCTCGGTGGTCAGCTACGGCATCGTCACCCTGGAAACGCAACTTGGCGTTACCCTGTTCGATCGCGAGGGATCGAAGAAGCCTGTCCTAACGCCGGTAGGCAAGGCGATGCTGGCGCAGGCGCGCGCCGTGGCTGACGATGTCGATGCGTTGATCGCGGGCGTACGGAACTTCAACCAGGGTCTGGAGGCCGAACTGGGCCTTGCCATCGACGTGAT
>JBKBUD010000304.1:0-2257 GCA_046290865.1 Novosphingobium sp.
GGGGAATCACGCTCCCCGGCGTTTGGTTCGGACTACCTGTCTTAACGCAGAGGCGGGACTCGGCAAGCACCGGCCCCGCCCTTGCGCCCTAAGTTGGGGATAAAACCGCCTGATTCAGCCCGTGAAGGCCGATCCGGACATCCCTCAGGAGATCATCGCCATGCCGCCGTTGACGTGCAGGGTCTGTCCGGTGACGTAGCCGGCTTCCTTCGAGGCGAGATAGGCCACGGCCGCACCGATGTCCGATCCCTCACCCATGCGGCCCATCGGGATGCGGGCGTTGAGCGCGTCCTTCTGGCCGTCGGGCAGAACGTCGGTCATCGCGGTACGGATGAAGCCGGGAGCGACGCAGTTCACGGTGACGCCACGGCTCGCCAGTTCCTGGCCGAGCGACTTCGACATGCCGACGAGGCCCGCCTTCGCCGCTGCGTAGTTGACCTGCCCCGGATTGCCGGTCGCGCCGACGACGCTGGTGATGGTGACGATGCGACCGAAGCGCGCCTTCATCATCGGCTTGGTCGCTGCGCGCATCAGGCGGAACGCGGCTTCGAGGTTGACGCGGATAACCGCATCCCATTCCTCGTCCTTCATCCGCATGGCGAGGTTGTCGCGCGTGATGCCGGCGTTATTCACGAGGATGTCGAGCTTGCCGAGGGTGTCCATCGCGGCGGGCACCAGATGCTCGACCTGCTCGGTATTCGAGAGGTCGCAGGTGATCTCGACGTGGTCGTGACCGTAGGTGTCGTTCAGTTCCTCGCGGAAGGCGCGCAGCTTGGCCGGGTTGGTGCCCGACAGCGCGATGCGAGCGCCCTGCTTGGCCAGCGCATGGCAGATCGAGGAGCCGATGCCGCCAGCCGCGCCGGTGACGAGCGCGGTCATGCCGCTGAGGTCGAAAAGACGGTTTTCCATGGGCTCAGAGCTCCTTGAGAATGGCTTCGATGTCGGCCATGCCGATGACGCTGGTGACGGAGACGTCGGCGACCGAACGGTTGATCATCGGGCCGAGGACCTTGCCGCCGAGTTCGATGAACTGCTCGACGCCAGCCTCTTTCATCGCGATCGCGCTCTCGCGCCAGCGGACGCGGCCGGTGACCTGTTCAACCAGCAGACGCTTCACTTCGGCGGGATCGGTGACGACCGAGGCTGTGACATTGGCAAACAACGCAATGCGCAGCGCGGACGGCGGCGTCTTCTCGAACGCTTCGGCCATCGCATCTGCCGCAGGCTGCATCAGCGGGCAGTGGAACGGTGCAGAGACAGGCAGCAACACGCCCCGCTTGATGCCATGGTCCTTGACCAAGGCAACCGCGCGCTCGATCGCGGCCTTATGGCCCGAAAGCACGACCTGTGTCGGGTCATTGTCATTGGCAACCGTGCAAACTTCACCTTCTGCCGCAGCTTCGGCCAACGCGGTGGCCTTTTCAATGTCGGCCCCCAGCAGCGCGCACATAGCGCCCTGCCCGACCGGCACCGCAGCCTGCATCGACTGGCCGCGCAGCTTGAGCAGGCGGGCGGTATCGGCAAGGCTGAACGCGCCTGCGGCACACAGGGCGGTGTACTCGCCAAGGCTGTGCCCAGCGACGAAATCGGCCTTCTCGGCGAGCGTGATGCCGCCTTCCTTCTCAAGCACCCGCAGCACGGCGATGGCGTTGGCCATGATCGCGGGCTGGGCGTTTTCGGTAAGGGTCAGAACGTCTTCCGGGCCTTCCTTCATGATCTGGAAGAGCTTCTGGCCCAGTGCATCGTCCACTTCCTCGAAGACTTCGCGCGCAACAGCGCTGGCCTCGGCAAGTTCAAGGCCCATGCCGACCTTCTGGCTGCCCTGCCCCGGGAAAACGAATGCTCGCATCGAACTCTCCTGTTTCGCGCCCCAATCAATCTGGTCGCGCGCCCTATTGCCGCCGCCGCTTTCAGGCAAGCCCGAAGGGGACGATCCTGTTGTCTATGTCGTGACCAATGTCCGCTGCCCCGAGGAAGGGAATGCCGGTCCGTCCGCACCAGTGCCGGGCCATGTCCTCGACGTCGCATCCGAACGGTCGGTCATTCTCCGGCACCTGGCTGACCCGGCCAAGGCGCAGGCCGGCAATGGCGGTTGAAGCGAGGCAATTGGTGACATGGAACAGCAGCCGGTCGATGGCATAGTGGTGCTCCGCCACTTCCTCGACCATCACGACATGCCCGGTGAGGTCAGGCAGGAGCGGCGTGCCGCAAATCATGGCCAGGGTCATCAGATTGAAGGCGACGGCGGGTCGGCCAT
>JBKBUD010000305.1:0-2257 GCA_046290865.1 Novosphingobium sp.
TACGTCAAGGGTGGCTACAGCAACGCCCGCTACAATCTGCAGGGCACTGACGGCACCACCAACCTGCGCCAGCGTCTGGACACCGACGGCTACCGCGTCGGTGCGGGCGTCGAACAGAAGGTCGGCCAGAACGCCTTCGTGAAGCTCGAATACAAGTACGCCAACTACAGCAAGGGCGAATTCGACTTCAACGGCGACACGCCGGACTCGAGCCGCTTCAACATCGACACCGACCGTCACTCGGTGACGGCTGGCGTCGGCATCCGCTTCTAAGCGTCACGCTGACAAGCAAAAGGGAAGGGCGGGCCGCAAGGCTCGCCCTTTTCTTATCCGGCACACCCCAAGGCCGCCGCATCCATCGCCGAGGCTGCGCCGGAGAGCGCGTAGACATCGCGAAACTTCCGCCCATCCGCCCCCTGCGCCGTCACCACCACCCGCGGCGCGCTGCGCATCGCCGCGATGATCCCGGCATTGGCACGCTGATCCAGTGGCCAGGCATCGGCCTGCCCCGCCTGCAAGGTGAAGTTCGCTTCAGGGAACGAGACGTTGACCGACGATCCCGGCGCCAACCGCCGCGCCAGCCGCACGTGGACAGCGCCGCGAATGCCCCGCTTCGGCCAGTAGCCTACCGTGAAGTAGGGCTGAAACGCCTGCTCGCGCCCGTTGACCTTCTCGGCCATGGCAATCGCATAGCAGCGCGGCACGCCCGGATCGCGGAACGCCCCCCAGGTACCGAACACGCCGAGGCTGTCGCGCGCTACTGCCGTCCCGCCCAGCACTAGCGCCGCCAAAACCAGCAGCCGCCTCACGGCTCCTCCCGTCCAGAATTCTCGACAAACGCGCCGTCGAGTGACTTTATGAGCCGCTCCGCCTCCTGCGCCGCGCGCAGCTTGTCACCCTTGGTCCGCCCGAACTTCGCCCGGTTGGCCTGCGCCTCCACCTCGCGCGAGACCCGCGCCTTGGCCTTGCGCACGGACCGCAGGTTGACGACATCACCCATCAGGCGTGCTCGATCCCGCGTTCAGAGCCGAACAGCGTAGTCTCCTCGCCGTTTTCGACCAGCGCGATCGAACCCTGCACCAGCGACGGCGCAATCGGCGCACCGTGGACGGGATGCACCGGATAGCCCGCCATGATCCCGCGCAGCACCCGGCTCGAGATGCCATGCATGACGACGATGTGATCGCCGCTCTCGTCCACCAGCCCGTCAAGCCAACGATTCAGCCGCGCCGCGATCATCGGATAGTCCTCGCCATCCGGGGCGGGGCGCAGCAGGTGGTCCTCGATCACGATCGGCCCGACCTCGTCTTCGACATCGCTGTAGGACCGGCCGCACCACGATCCCATGTCTATCTCCTTGAGATCCATGGTCCGCTGCCCGGCAAACCAGTCGAGCCCCAGTTCCTCGGCGATCAGCGCCGCCGTCTGCAAGGCGCGCCCGGTGTCGGAGATGTGCAGCGTCACCTGCGGCCGCTCGCCCAGCTCCTGCCGCAGCGCGCAGCCCATCGCCACCGCCTGCTCGAAGCCCTGCCGCGTCAGTGGTGTATGGATGTGGTTCGCCTGCAGCCGACGCGTCGCATTATAGACCGTCTCGCCGTGGCGCATGATGTAGAAGCGACCCCGTTTCATAAGAAAGCTCATAGCGTCAGGCATCGGGATAGGAAACGCTCATGATTTCCCACTCCTTCTCGCCCGAAGGCAGCCGCACCACGCGCAAGTCCCCGACCCGAGCCCCGCGCAGCGCCCTGGCGATCGGCGCGCTCCACCCGATCAGCCCCTTCGAGGCATCCTGCTCGTCATCACCGACCAGCGTCAGCACCTTGCGGTTGTCGTCCTCGTCGACAATCTCGACACAGGCCCCGAACAGCACCCGCGTCCGATCCTCCTGTCGCGCCGGATCGACCACCCGCGCCGCCTTCATCCGCCGCGCCAGGAACGCCAGCTCCCGATCAATCTCCCGCATCCGCTTGCGGCCGTAGAGATAATCGCCGTTCTCCGACCGATCGCCATTGCCAGCGGCCCAACTGACGATTTCGACGATGGCGGGGCGCTCAGTGCCAAGCAGATGATCGTAACGCGCACGCAGGGCGGCAAATCCGGCGGGGGTGATGGGAGGACCGTCAAGCTTCATGAGGCGGCATTAAGCGGAGCGCGGAACGTATGCAAACAGCACCAGCCTCTCGCCCCTGCATCGTCACCCCGGGCGTGGTCCGGGGTCGCGCTTTACTGTTAGCGCGATAGCCCGAAGAAGCGGGAC
>JBKBUD010000306.1:0-2251 GCA_046290865.1 Novosphingobium sp.
AACCCGCGCAGGCCTGCCCCGCGATTGAGGCGCATGACCATCGTCTCCGTCTGATCATCGGCATGGTGAGCAGTGACGATCGCCGCCAACCCTTCGGCACGCGCCCATTGCCCCAAGGCCGCGTACCGGGCGGCGCGCGCCCTCTCCTGCACGCCGCTGCCCTTCTCGAGAGACAGGGTCAGCGTCCGGTGCGAAATGCCAAGGTCCGCGCAGACCGAGGCGACCATCGCCGCCTCGTCTGCCGACTCGGTCCGCAACCCATGATCAACCGTCGCTACGCAGAAGTTGCGCGGCGCAACTTCATGGAACAGGAGCAGCATCGCAAGACTGTCCGGCCCGCCCGATACGGCCAGACCGACCGGTCCTTCAGGGGCAACCGCCGCCCACTGCGCAGCAAAGCGCGCAGCGGCAGCGGTCAGGCTATTCCCGAGGCCATTACTTGCACTTCACCGAGCCGCGGGCCGCATCGTACTGGCCCTTGAGGCGTCCGGCGATCTCGTCCGGGTAGGTCGCGGCGAGTTCGGCGAAAGCACCACAGGCTTTCTCGGTGTCCTTGAGCTTGACCATCGCGATACCGAGATAGAGCAGGCTGTCGGGCGCGCGGGCGCCCTTCTTGTCGGCCAGGTAGTTCTGCAGGAAGAACTGCGCCGCCGTGCCCGGCTTGCCGTCGTCGAGCCACGCGCGTCCCAGCAGGTTGCGGCCGAAGCTGATCATGTTGTGCTTCGGGTAGCGATCCACGTAGATCTGCAACTGCTGCTGCGCCTCGGGATAGAACTTCGCTTCCCACAGGCGGAAACCGTAGTTGTAATCATCCAGCGCGGCATCGCCGGTCGCAGGCTTCTCGATCGCCTGAACGGCGGCAACGCGCGCCGCCGACGGGGTGAGCGGCTTGGCGGCCGGAGTTGCGGCAGGCTTGGCCACTGGCGTGGTGGCGGGCTTGGTTGCGGCGGTGACAGGAGCCACTGGCGCCGGAGCAGTCGGCGTCGGCTTGGCTTCAGGTGCAGGTGCTTCCGTGACCGGCTCGGGCGGAGGGGCGGCAGCGGCCTCGAGCTTGGCCAGCCGTTCCTCGATCTTGGCGCTGCGGTTCTGGCCTTCCTCCACTTGAGCGGTCAGGCGCGACATCTGCGCCTCAACCGCATCCATGCGCGCCAGGATATCGCTTACGGCGGACGAAGCAGGCGCGGCGGCAGGGGTTGCCGCAGCCTGACCCGGCGTGATCTCGGGCACGAAAGTCTTGCCCGCGCCGTCGGGAAAAACCTTGCGTTGCATCGCGCGAATTTCAGCCTCGATCCTGCGCAGGCGCATTTCCGGATCGACCGGCGCAGCAGACGTCTTCGGAGCAGAAGACTGCGCAAGAACGGGCGTGGCAGCAGGGACGGCCAGTCCCAGCATCAAGGCGGCGAGCGGCGCAGCGCGCCGGAGTGTCATGGTCATGGTCTTTCCCGTACAGCGGATCCCGCGAACGCTGATCATCCGTTAACCAGAGATTGCCCGATCGGTGCCGCCAAGTCGAGACGGTGTCAGCGCAAGGTCGTGGATGCCGGTGCTGTCGTGGCAGGTCCAGGCGCTGGTACAGCCGCTGCGCCCGAGCCTTCGACCGCCGCCCCCGTAGCTGCCGGTAAAGCGGCAGGGCGGCGCGAGACCGTTCGCCTGGGCGCTGCGGAAACGCTCGTTGGCGTCATCGCAGCCTGCGTTGCCGCCGCAACAGGTGCCGCAGCACGGGCCAGCAGTGCCGAGCCCGTCACCGGCACATCCTTCACGATACCTTCCTTTTCGGCAATCCGGGGAACCGGCTGGCCGCCGATCGTGATGGACAGCGCATCTGGCCGTCCCGTCCACAGTTTCGGATCCTGCGCGTCTGCCGGAACGGTAAAGCTTTCGCCCTTGGCCAGTTCCTTCTGCAGGATCTGCTTGCCAAGCCCGTCATAGAACTTGACCCAGATGCGGTCCTCGGTCGCCGTGAACACGACAGGTCCCGAATGGACTGGCTGGGCAGCAATAGCGGTGGCAGGAGCAGCCTGCGTCGCTGCAGGCTGGGCAGCCTCCTCGGGACCGACCAGCGAGGGCAGTTCGGCCGAGGGCAGGTAATAGCTGCGCCAGAACACCAGTCCGGCGAGCGCGATGGCTACGGTGAGTCCTGCGGCAAGCCAGCCGGTCAGTCGCGTCGGAGTCTTGATCGGGTCGCCGACCTCGAACTGGTTGATCACGCGAGGCGGCGGAGACGGTGCCAGCTTGTCAAGGTCCGCGCGCA
>JBKBUD010000044.1:0-17326 GCA_046290865.1 Novosphingobium sp.
AAGGGCCCCGCCGGATTGTCCGACGGGGCCCTTATCGTTTCCGGAAGGCCGGTCAGGTCTTCTTGTGGATCAGGGTGTCGCTGATCGAGCAGGCCGCAGGCCCAAGGATCACGATGAACAGCACCGGCAGGATGAACAGAATGAGCGGGATGGTCATGATCGCCGGCAGGCGCGCGGCCTTTTCCTCGGCGCGCATCATGCGCTCGTTGCGGAATTCGGCAGAGAGCACACGCAGCGCCGATGCCAGCGGCGTACCGTAGCGCTCGGTCTGCACCATGGTCGTGACGACGCCCTTCACCGAATCGAGATCGACGCGATAGGCGAGGTTTTCGAAGGCCTGACGGCGTTCGGTCAGGAACGACAGTTCGATGGCGGTCAGCGCGAACTCGTCGCCAAGTTCGGGATAGGCGCGGCCCAGCTCTCGCGCCACGCGGCTGAACGCAGCGTCGACGGTGAGACCGGCCTCGGCGCAGATCACCAGCAGGTCGAGCGCGTCGGGGAGGCCCTTGCGGATGGCGTTGGTGCGCTTGGAGACGAGGTTCTGGATGAACACGTCGGGGCCCTTGTAGCCCGCGATCAGCATGAACATGAACGCGCCCATGCGCTTCATCGGGCTCCAGTCGCCGAACATGTTGGTCCAGTAGAACATCACCGCGCCGAGCAGGCCGAGCGTGATCGGGCCGACCAGACGGCCAAGGATGACCGCAACTGCCCATTCCTTCTTGCGGATGCCGGCCTGGGCCAGCTTCTGCTGGATGACGGCGAGCTGGCTGTCCTGCAGAACCTTGAGCGATTCGAGGAAGCCACGGATCTGGTCGGTGGTCTGGTTGCGGCGGACGATGCTCTGGCGCTTGCGGGCGTTGGCCGTGACGATACCGGCCTTGAGCTGCTCGCGGCGCTCGTTGAGTGCCTTGACGCGCTTGGCCATGGGATCGCGCACGGTCACGGCGGCATAGATCGCCAGCATGACGGCGGCTGCCGCGATCCCGAGCAGGATCGAACCGATGATGTAGACGTCGAAGCCGAGCAGTGTCGGTCCGGGCGGGCTCTTGATCATGACCTTTCCTTCCCGCTCAGATTTCGAAGTTGACCATCTTGGCCATGATGAACGACCCGATGCCGAGCCAGGTCAGGCCGCCAAGGCCTGCGACGATCAGGCGATCGTCGATGAAGAACTTCATCAGGTAGTTCGGATTGATCCAGTAGATCAGGGCGAAGACGATGAACGGCAGCGAGCCGACGATATAGGCCGAGGCCTTCGATTCCGAGCTCATCGCCTTGATCTTCAGCTTCATCTGCGCGCGCTTGCGCAGCACGTCCGACAGGTTCGACAGCGTTTCGGCAAGGTTGCCGCCGGTTTCGCGCTGGATCGCGAGCGTGATGCAGAAGAAGTTGAACTCCGGCATGTTGAGGCGGTCCGCCGTGTCCTGCAGGGCATCTTCCATCGTGCGGCCGACCTTGATGCGGTCCGTCACCAGCTTGAACTCCTCGCCCACCGGCCCCGGCAATTCGCTGGCGACAACGCCAAGCGTCTCGGTCACCGGCAGGCCCGAACGAAGCCCGCGCACCAGCAGGTCGAGCGCATCGGGCAGGCGGGTGGTGAAGTTGTCGACGCGCTTGTTGATGGCGCGCGAGACCAGGAAATGCGGCAGGCCACCGCCGACCAGCACGCCCGCGCCGAGCGCCATCAACGGGGCACCCGTCTTCAGGTACACGAGGAGCAGGATCGCAAGGGCCAGTCCGCCGCTGACATAGAGATACTGCGACAGCGTCCAGCCTTTGCCGGTGCGATGAAGGCGCAGTTCCAGCGCTTCCATGCGCGAGCCGGACCCGGCGATCTTCATGGTGCGCGGTTTGCGGGCTGCCAGTGTCTTGCGGTACTGCGCCTCGACCTTGTCGACCGCACTGTCCGAATGGCGGAAGCGCACCGACTGCAGGCGGCGACCGCCTTCCTTGGAAGCGGAAGGCCCCGAAAGCGCGGCATAACCCAGCACCATCGCCACCATCATGCCGACGGACATCAGTATCAGCTGGATCATGCTCGTCATCGCGGTTTCGTTCCTGTCACCTCAAGTCTGTCGCGCTGCCACTCAGGCGGGCGCGCCGACCTTGGGCTTGTTGAGCATCTTCTTGAGATCGAACTTGCCGAGCAGCGACGGCTTGCGTGCTGCGGTAACGCCATCGTCGGCGCTGTCGTCCTCGGCCGAGCCGATGATCGCGTGGGCAATGTCGCGGATGATCCCGCCGGCTTTCGAGGCGCGGTTCGCCGCCACGAAGGTCTGGCCCAGCTTCGCAGCGTTGGACGCAGCCTTGATGTCGTAAGGCAGCATGTAGTTGATCTTGCGCTCGATCGAGGCTTCGAAGTCGGCCTTGCTGATTTCGTTCGCGCCGCTCTGCACCTTGTTGGCGACGATGACCGGACGGGCATGGGCCGCGTTGGTCTTGAGCCAAGAGAGCAGGCGGATCGCGTCGCGCGCGCCAGCCAGCGTCAGCTCGGTAGCCAGGATCACCACGTTCACGTCGCCGAGCAGGTGGGGGAAGTTGATCAGCATGTTGCGCGGCATGTCGATCACGGTCATCTCGAACGCTTGGCGGAATTCTTCCTCCAGCTGCACGAAGGCACTGCCATCGGTCATCAGCGGCGAGCTGATCGGCGCTTCGGCCGACAGGATCGCGAGGTTGTCGTTGGCGCGGATCATGGCGCGTTCGATAAACAGCCCGTCGATGCGGCTGGGGTTGTCGATTGCGTCGGTCAGGCCGCGGCCGGGCTCGAGGTCGAGAGTCAGCGCTCCGGTGCCGAAGTGCACGTCGAGATCGAGCAGCGCCGTCGGCAGCTTGTGGTCCGTGCTGAACAGCCAGGCAAGCGAAGTCGCCAGCGTCGAGGCGCCGACGCCACCGCGCGTGCCGACGACTGCCGTCGAGATGTGGCGCTTCACCGCTGCCGGATCATGGCTCTTGGGCGCGGTGAAGATCGTCTGCGCCTGCACCAGCGCGTCGCGGATCTGTCCCGGATTGAGCGGCTTGAGCAGATAGTCCTGAATGCCCGAGGCGATCAGGTCGCGATAGAGGCGCACGTCATTGACCTGGCCTACCGCGATCACCACGGTGCCGGGTTCGCAGACTTCGGCGAGCGCGTTGATGTCGTTGAGCGGATCGCCGCTTTCCGACAGGTCGACCATCAGGATGTTCGGGCTGGCCGTGATGGACAGCGACTGGATCGCGTTCCTCAGGCCGCCGCGATGGCACTTCTCGGGCGCCCAGCCCATGTCCACAACAACGGGGCGGAGTATGTCGAGCGCGGTTTCGTCGCACATGAAGGCGGCGAAGGCGTCGCGGTTTGCAGTCTTCCAGCTCATGTCGTCAGTTCCCCCCGCCACCAGCGGCATTCGACGTCGCGTTGTTCTTCAGGCCTTGTTCACCGGTCGGGCGTGCCGCGCGGAAGCTGTCGATGGCCTTGGTCCCGCTCATCACGGTGGTCTCGCCAGTGCCCGCAGCGCCCTGCACGAGGTCTTCCTTGTTCGCGACCATCGCGGCCAGGTTGCTGTTGATCGCGCAACCGAAGTTGGACGTAGTCTTGTTGCTCATCGAGAAGTCCGACTTGGCGGTCCAGTCGGGGCAGCCCGGTACCGAGGCGCTCGAGCGCATCACGACGATGCGCGCGCCACCCGCTGCAACGTAGCCCGGCGTGACCGGGGCAGGGCCGTCGACGAAGAGACCCCAGCGGCCAGCGACGGCGTCGACGGCGGCAATTGTCGCCTTCGATTGCAGCGGATCGTCGATCGCGATCTTGTCGCCATACTTGAGGCCGACGGTTTCGAACCAGCCGGCCAGGCGCCGCTGCTCGGGGATCGAGATGCCGCCGCCGGGCAGCGTCTCGACGTCGAACACGTAGCGGTCACGCTGGACCACGGGCTGGTGGACCGAGTTGAGCATGCGGTTCTCTGGCGCATTGACCGAGCATGCCGAAAGCACGCTTGCCAGCGAGAGAACCAGCACCATCGGTGCGCGGCGTGATTGGAAGAGGCGCATGGCTTTACCCTTTCTCACTGGATGCTGAAGCCAGGCTCGACAGTGGCGACCTTCTTGTCGCTGCGGCGGTCGGCGGCCTGCGGTGCGCCCTTGGGCTTGTCGAGTTCGCCGACTTTCGGGCCGGCCTGAACCGTGCCTTCCTTCTGCGTCGGCTTGGGCCGGTCGCCCCCGGTCACCCCGTCGTTCTCCATGTTGCCGAGCAGGCGCTGGATGTCGTTGGGGCTCTGGAAGCCATCGGTCGGCAGCTTGATGTCGTTGGCGCTGACCGGGTTCACCAGATACGGCGTCACCACGATCACCAGCTCCGTCTCGCCCTTGCGGTAGCGCGTCGAGCGGAACAGTGAACCGAGGATCGGCACGTCGCCCGCGCCAGGGAGCTTGGTCAGGGTGTTCTGGGCACCGTTGCTGAGCAGGCCGGCAATCATGAACGACTGGCCCGAGCCGAGCTCGATCGTCGTTTCGGCGCGGCGCACCGTCAGTGCCGGGATTTCCACGTTCTCGAGCTTGAGCGCTCCGGTGCTCGAAAGCTCAGAGACTTCCGGACGGACGCGCAGCGAGATGCGGCCATTGGCGAGAACAGTAGGCGTGTAGGCAAGGCTCACGCCGTAGCGCTTGTACTCGATCGAGGTCGTGCCGAGACCCTGCGAGACGGGGATGGGATACTCGCCACCCGCCAGGAAGTCGGCGGTCTCGCCCGAAAGCGCGGTCAGGTTCGGTTCCGAAAGCGTGGTCACAAGGCCGAGCGTTTCACCGGCGTCGAGCGCACCGAGCAGATCGAGGCCGAGCAGCTTGCCCATGCCCGAAATGGTCGTGCCAGAGGTAACCGACGAGATGGCGGTGCCGGCGCCCTTTACGAGATTGCCGCTGGCGCCCGTAGGATCGGGAATATACCCGCTCACATTCACGTTGCCGCCACCCACGGCGAAAGGCAGGCGCGGATCGTTGGTAAAGGTCGAGCCAATCGCGCGGCCTTGGCCGATGCCGAACTTGAAGCCACCGCTCGAGTCGATCGTCGTCAGGTTGAACCCGAGATCGCGCACCAGCGTGCGGCTCACTTCGGCAAACTTTACGTGCAGGCTCACCTGCAGCGGGGTTGCCATCTTGAGGCGGCTGATGACGTTGGTCTTGTCGCCAACGAAGGCCTTGACCAGGCGTTCGGCCTCGGCGGCATCCTCGGGCGCACCGACCGAACCGGTCAGCAGCACGGTGTTGTTCATGGTCGCCACGTTGACGCGGGCCTCGGGCATCGCGAGGTGCAGCATCTGGTCGATCGAGTCGATGTTGTTGCCGACGCGGATGTTGGCAGACCACACCACGTCGCCCTTGGCGTTGCTGGCATAGACCGTGGTCTCACCGCCGGCCTTGCCGAAGACGTAGAACTGGTTGGTCGACTTGACCTGCACGTCCGCCACCTTGTCGTCGGCGACGAACACGTCGGCCATGCGGCCCGGAACGGTGACCAGTTCGCCACGGCCGATCGAGATCGTGACGGTGCGGGCAGGGCTGGACATGCTCTGGGCATGGAGGACGCCCGTCGCAGGCATCAGGGCCAGCGGCAAGGCGATCATCGCAGCCGAGATCAGCGTGGAAGAGAGACGGCGGTTCATGGATCTGCCCTTCGAATTGGGGATCGTGCGCATGATCTTGTGGATGGGAGCCTCGGTCATCACTTCGCTCCCAGCGCGACGTCTTCGGTGTCCTTGCCGCGGGTCACGCGGACCACGGGGCCACGACGGATCGGTGCGCCGTTCGATGCCATCTGCGGGCCAGGGCCGACCATGGCCGGGGCACCGCCGGCAGGTGCGGCGACAGGAGCGGTCGAGCGCTGGAAGCGCGACACGTCGCCACCGGTCACGAAGCTCGACTTCGTGCTTTCGATCGGACGGGCCATGGCCTGCTTGATCAGCGCTTCTTCCTGCTGCTTGGTCGCACCGGCCGGGATCTTGACGTCACCCGAGGCGATGGCCTGCTCCAGCTCGGCCGAATTGTCGGCCAGCGAGCGCAGCGAGAGGCTGATCGTGCCGATGGTCTGCGCCACCGCGATCTTCTCGGCGATCTTGGGCGTCACTTCGAGCGTGACGGTGCTGAAGGTGCGGACGCGGGTCTTGCCTTCGACCATTTCCTGCTCGGTCGACTGGTCGGTTGCCAGCACGCGAAGGTTCTTGAGGATCGTTTCCGAAGCCTTGAGCGCCATGCCGCTGTCACCACCGCCCTTGACGGTCTGGGTCAGCACCAGGTCGATGTGGTCGCCCGGGAAGACGAAGCCGGCAACGCCGGTACGGGCCGAGACGGGGATCGTGACGGCGCGCATGCCGGGCCCGAGAGCCGCTGCGAGGAAGCCGCGGTCGCCGGGGGCGACGAGGTTGCCCTTGGTGACCGGCTCGCCCGCAGTGATCGGATTGCGCACGACGGTGCCGAGCAGCTTCTGCATGTCGGCTTCGCCTTCGACGAAGTAGACATCCTGGACCATGTCCTTCGGCCAGGCCTGGAAGTTGATCGCATCGGCCGTGATGATCGTGCCGACAGGCAGCGCGCGCTGGGCGACAAGGACCTTGGGGCCGAGCGGCATCTTGGCTGCGGCTTCGGCCTGCGGCGTGGATGCACCGGCGAAAAGGCTCCGGGCAGCGAAGGCCGTGCCGATCGCCACGATCAGCGCCCCCACCAGCAGCATCAGCTTCCTCTTGTCCATGGCTACTTGTCCCGCCCTCTGAAGTCAGGCCCGCATCTGTCGGGCAAATTGGTTAAAATTTGTGATATTGCGTTCATGCGCCCGTAACGGAGCGCCATCCGGCCTCGAGCATCGGGGCCAGGGTGATCAGTCCGGCACTGGCGATTGCCACGCCGTAAGGGATCTTCGCATCGCGCCTGCGGGTCACGGTGTAGTGCCAAGCGGCGACCACGATGGTCAGCAGTCCGCCGAGCAGCGACATGATCACCAGCAGCTTGACGAAGCTCAGCGGCGGCACCCACAGCGCCAGCGCGGCCAGCAGCTTGACGTCACCTCCGCCCATCAGCTTGAGCGCGAACAGACCGGCCAGCACCAGGAAGGCCAGGACCGCGACGCCCAGTTGCATGGCAACGTCCGGCCACAGCGAGAGCCCCGCTGCCCACCAGTAGGCCGGAGCCCCCAGTGCGATGACGGCGTTCAGCCAGTTGTCGATCTGGCGGCGGCGGATATCGGTGAAGGCAGCAACCAGCAGCGCGATTGCCAATGCCCCGACCAGTCCGTAAACGATGGTGTTCCCCTGCATGCTTCGGGGCATACGGGACAATCACTTACCAAACGGTAACCAAACCTTGGCGCGCAAATGCGTCGGTGGAGGCGTCGCAGGCATGGATTTCGGAACGATCAGGCGGATCGATCGCAGGGCGATTCCGGACGATGCAGTCGAGAGCACATGGACCGCACGGGACGGCCACGCCATCCGCCGGATCGACTGGCAGGGCATGGTCGATCCCACAGGTTCCGAGCCTCCGCGCGGTTCCATCCTGTTCCTGCCGGGACGCGGCGATTTCTACGAAAAGTATCTGGAATCGCTCGACTATTGGCATGTCGAGGGCTGGCGTGTCACCGCGCTCGACTGGCGAGGTCAGGCAGGCTCCGGCAGGCTCTCTGCCCACCCCGATATCGGGCATGTCGAGGACTTCTCGGTGTGGCTGGAGGACCTTGCCGCGTTCTGGGCCGACTGGGTCGCCACCACCCCTGCACCCCACGTGATCATCGGCCATTCGATGGGTGGACACCTTGTGTTACGCGCTGTTGCGGAAAAGCGCATTAACCCTGTTGCCGTGGTGCTGAGCGCCCCGATGCTCGGTTTTCTCACCCCTGGTCCGAATCGGTTACTGCACCATGTGGCGCAGGCGATGTGCCGATTCGGTGACCCTGCGCGCCCTGCCTGGAAGATCAGCGAGAAGCCCGGCACCACTGCTGCAGCGCGCAACACCCTGCTGACCCACGATGCCGACCGTTACGAGGACGAAACGCACTGGAAGGCGCAGCGCCCCTGGCTTGGCATGGGTCCAGGAAGTTGGCGCTGGGTCGAGCGCGGCTACGCCTCGATGATCGCTCTCGAAGCGCCGGGTCTGCTCGAATCGGTCGACGTGCCGGTTCTCCTGCTGGCCGCGCGCCACGATGGTCTCGTGTCATGGAAGGCGATCGAGCGCACCGCCCGCCGCCTGCCGCGCGCGCAACTGGTCAGCTGGGGCCGCGAGGCGCGCCACGAACTGCTGCGCGAGGTTGATCCGGTGCGCGACAAGGTCATGCACACCATCGACGACTTCCTCGATCGCATGGCCGTCCCGCCTGCGGAGGTCGCCGCCGCGTGACCACGTTTGCAGGCGATTTCGACGTTGCGATCATCGGCGCGGGGATGGCAGGTGCCAGCCTTGCTGCCGAATGTGCCCCCCATGCCCGCGTGCTGCTGGTCGAGGCCGAAGATACTCCCGGCTATCACACCACCGGCCGATCCGCAGCGTTCTGGGAGGAGACATATGGTGGCCCCGGCGTCTTCCCGCTGACCATGGCCTCGGGCCGCTACTTGCGCGATGGCGGTTACCTGTCCCCGCGCGGCGCGCTCAATCTCGGGCAGGCAGCAGATCGGGAAAAGGTCGAGGCCTTCGTCGAGAAGTTCACCGCGCTTGGTGCGACGATTTACCTGCAGGACCGCGCCGCGCTCGATGCACGGGTGCAGGGGCTCAAGCCGGAATGGGTTGTCGGCGCATGGGAGCCGGGCTGCGCCGACATCGACGTGGCTGGCCTGCACCAGCACTATCTCGCCGCCTCGAAGCGCACCGGCACCGTCCTGCGCGTCCGTGCCCGTGTAGAGCGGCTGGAGCGCGAGGGCGGCCAATGGCGCATTGCCTGGGCTGATGGCGAAGCGCGCGCGCCGATCGTTGCCAATGCCGCCGGGGCATGGGCGGACACTCTGGCCGAGATTGCCGGAGCCCGCCCGCTCGGCATCCAGCCGTTGCGCCGCACCATCGTCCAGCTGCGCACCGACCCTGCACCTGCCGACGATCTGCCGCTGACGCTCGGCATCAACGAGGACTTCTACTTCAAGCCGCAAGGTGGGCGCCTGTGGCTCTCGCCGCATGACGAGATTCCCGACGTCGCCGGCGATGCCGCGCCCGAGGAACTCGATGTCGCCATCGCCATCGACCGCTTCGAACACGTCGTCGACTGGAAGATCGCCGCGATGGAGCGCCGCTGGGCCGGCCTGCGCTCGTTCTCGCCCGACCGCCTGCCGGTCTATGGCTTCGACCCGGCTGTCGAAGGCCTGTTCTGGTTCGCAGGGCAGGGCGGCTTCGGCATCCAGACCGCGCCTGCCGCCGCACGGCTGGGGGCGCAGCTCCTGCTCGGCCTGCCGCGCGACGATCTCACCGCCGAGATCGACCCCGAGGTCTATTCCCCAACGCGCTTTTCCCGTGGTATCGCTTAACATGGGTTAACGACTGGGAGAGTCGCGATGGCGCACCGTTTCGAGATCCGCAAGAACAAGGCCGGCGAGTTCGTCGCCTACTTCTGCCACAACAGCGAAACCATCTTCTGGACCGAGGGCTATTCCAGCAAGGCCGGCGCGAAGAACGCGATTGAATCGATCAAGAAGAATGGCCCGGACGCGGACGTGGTGGATACGACGGCCGATTGATCGCGGCCCCGTCTTACAGTCTAAATCCATCCAAATTCGTCATTCCCGCGAAGGCGGGAATCCAGAAGCATCAAGTCGCCGTCAAAAGGGACGGCATTGCCTATGCTGGCGAGCCGCCTGCGTGGAACAACCGACAAGCGGGTTAAAAGGCTGCCGCATCAAACCCGATGCCATTGCGGACATTTGCGCGGCGTGTTCAGTAGGGGCATGGATAGCTTCATTTACAGCGTCTGGTTTCTCGACACCGAGGCAGAAGAAGGGGACCAGGACCGCGAATGGATTGCCTGTTTCGCAATTCAAGCCGTCAGCGCCGTGGAAGCTCAGAGTTGGGGCGATAGACTAGCAAAGGACCGCAGCCGTCGTTTCCCAAACGACACTTTTGTCAGATCGTCGATAGAACGCGAAATGGATGTAAGCGGCGTTGATGATTGGTCGAACGTGCCCCGGATCACCGCCGGGCAAAGTGCGACCGATGCTACCATTGGCTGGTGACGGCAGGCTGTAATTGACCACAACGCATTGATTGGCTCATCAAAATCCGGCCCCACAATCAGCCGTCGCCCCGGGCTTGACCCGGGGTCCCGCTTTTCTTGGGGCAAAGCATCAAACCTGAAGCGTCAGAAGACAGCGGGATCCCGGGGCAGGCCCGGGATGACGTTGATGAGAGCGATGGGGCGCAGGGGCGCTACCCCCTCAGGCCGCCACCGCCGCGTCGCTTGCCAGCTTGTCCACGCGCTCGTTCTCGGGGTGGCCGTCGTGGCCCTTGACCCAGACCCATTCGACCTTGTGCGGGCGCACCGCCTCGACCAGCGCGCGCCACAGGTCCTCGTTCTTGACCGGCTTGTTGTCGGCGGTCTTCCAGCCCTTCTTCTGCCAGCCGAACACCCACTTGGTGATGCCGTCGAGCACGTACTTGCTGTCGGTGTGGAGCGTCACGCGGCAGGGCTGCTTGAGCGCCTGCAGCGCCATGATCGCGCCCATCAGTTCCATGCGGTTGTTGGTCGTCTCCTTTTCGGAGCCGGCCATTTCCTTCTCGTGCTCGCCCATGCGCAGCAGCGCGCCCCAGCCGCCCTTGCCGGGATTGCCCTTGCAAGCGCCATCGGTGAAGATCTCGACATGCTTCACGCGAAGACCTCAGGATTGCCCGCGTAGAACTGCAGGCGCCGGGCAAAGGCCATCGGGTCCTTGCGCACCACCAGCGCATCGGCGGGCGTGTTCAGCCAGTCATAGGCGCGGCTCGAGGTGAAGCGCATCGCTGCACCCTGTGCCAGCAAGGGCAGGGCGGCGCGCTCTTCCGCCGAAAGCGGACGCACCGACTCATACCCTTCGAGCAGTGCCTTGGAGAGCTCTGCGCTGAAGTTCCGCCCTGTCGCATCGAAGCACCACGCGGCATGCGTGACCGCCACGTCGTAAGCCATCAGGTCGTTGCAGGCGAAGTAGAAGTCGATCAGGCCGGTGACCTTGTCGCCCAGCATCAGCACGTTGTCGGGGAAAAGATCGGCATGGATCACCGCGCGCGGCAGGTCCTGCGGCCAGCCCGCCGCGATCTTCGGCATGTGCTCTGCCACCAGCGCGGCGAGTTGGCAGTCGATCTCGGCCAGCCCCTCAGGACCGCATTCGTCGAACAGCCGCTGCCACTCCGCAAGGCCCATGCCGTTGGCGCGCGAGCCCGCAAAATCCGCCGAAGCCGCATGCATCTGCGCCAGCGCCGCGCCCACCGCGCGGGCCTGTGCCACGGTCGGCTCGCTCACCGAAACGCCTGGAAGAAACTCGATCAGCGCCAGCGCCTTCTCGCCACGGCGGCGGAACAGAGCGCCATCACGGTCATGGATCGTGCGCGGCACCGGGCAGCCCTTGGCGGCGAGGTGATCAAGCAGCGAGAGGAAATAGGGCAGGTCTTCCAGCTCGATGCGGAATTCGTACATCGTCAGGATGAAGCGGGCACCGCCGCCGTCCCGGCCAGTTGTTTCCAGCAGCCAGTTGGAATTGGAGACGCCCTCGGCAATGCCCTTGGCCGAGACCAGTTCGCCCACGTCGAATTCATTGATGAGCGCGGACATCTCTTCCGCGCCGATCTGGGTATAGACCGCCATGTTGTATGCGCCTTAGTCGAGCAGCTGGCGCGGCAGCTTGAACACCATCTTTTCCTCGGCGGTCGTGACCGTCTCTTCCGAGATCGGCCGCAGTTCGCCCACCTTGGCGACGACCTCGCGCACCAGCACTTCGGGCGCGGATGCCCCGGCGGTCAGCCCAAGCGTGTTCACGCCCTTCAGCCATTCGGGATCGATCTCGTTCGCGCGCTGGATCAGGCGCGAGCGCGTGCCCATGCGTTCGGCCACTTCGACGAGCCGCAGCGAGTTGGAACTGTTGGGCGCACCGATCACCAGCAGCAGGTCGCACTCGGCGGCAATTGCCTTGACCGCTTCCTGTCGGTTGGAGGTGGCGTAGCAGATGTCCTCGGCCTTGGGGCCGACGATCTGCGGGAACTTGGCGCGCAGCGCGGCCACGATCTCGGCGGTATCGTCCACCGAAAGCGTCGTCTGCGTCAGGAATGCCAGCGGCGTATCAGCGGCGAACGCCAGCTTGGCTACATCCTCCACCGTCTCGACCAGCGAAATCGAACCTTCCGGCACCTGGCCCATCGTCCCGATCACTTCGGGATGGCCCTTGTGGCCGACGAACAGGATATGCCGTCCGGCCTCCACCTGACGCTCGGCCTGGCGATGCACCTTGGACACCAGCGGGCAGGTGGCGTCGAGCCAGTCTAGCCCGCGCGCGGTCGCGTCCTGCGGCACGACCTTGGGCACGCCGTGCGCGGAGAACACCACCGGTGCGCCATCGGGCACCTGGTCCAGTTCCTCGATGAAGATCGCGCCCTTGGCCTTCAGTCCATCGACTACGAAGCGGTTGTGCACGATCTCGTGCCGCACATAGACCGGCGCGCCATAGCGCTGCAGCGCGCGCTCGACGATCTCGATCGCCCGGTCCACCCCGGCGCAGAAGCCGCGCGGGGCGGCAATAAGCAGGCGTAACGGGGCCGTTTCGGCAGCGACATCTGGCAAGCTGGCGTTCATCCTGCGGCCCTTAGCAGCAAGCGCGCCCTACCGCCATTGCCGAAAGCGGCTGCGGTGGGTAGAGGTGGCCGAAATGTTGCCGCTTCGGTGGCGCAATGTTGCCATATCGAGGCCATGTTGCCGGAATCAAGGATCGAGTGCCCATGAACGCAAGTGCCCGCCGTTTCGCAATTCTGGGTGCACCGCTCGTGGCCGCGCTCGCGCTCACGGCTTGCGGCGGCAAGAAGGGCGAACTGGTGGTGGACGATGCGGTCGGCGTCACCGCCCTGCGCGATCCGTGCCCGCGCGTCGGCATCCCTGACTACACCGGTGACGTCACCGTGTTCACCGATCCTGCGCGCACCGATTCGGCCGCGATCGACATCGAGGCGACGATCACCAACCTGCGCGCCCAGTGCGCGGACGGTGCCAAGCTGCACTCGGTCGCCAGCTTCGATGTGCTCGCCCGCCGCGCCACCAAGTCCGGCGCGCGTCGTGTCGAACTGCCCTATTTCTCCACCGTGGTGCGCGGCGGCAACGTCGTCGTCGCCAAGCGCGTGGGCAAGGTTGTGATCGACTTTGCCGACGGGCAGGACCGCGCCACTGGTCACGCGCAGGCCGGGGCCGATGTCGACAAGGCCGAAGCCTCGCTGCCGCAGGAGATCGTCAAGCGCATCTCGCGCAAGCGCCGCGCGGGTGACGAGGACGCCGCCGTCGATCCCCTGTCGCAGCCCGACGTGAAGGCCGCGCTGGCCAAGGCCAACTTCGAACTGCTCGTCGGCTTCCAGCTGACCGATGCGCAGCTCCAGTACAACGTCCGCAAGTAACTCTCCAACTCTCGGGGGCCGAGGGGCAACTCGCCGATAACTCCCCGGCAACTCTCCCGGGCGGAGCGGCAACTCGCCGGGGCTAGCGGCAGGCAGATCGATGCCCTTTCGCTTTGTCCGCGATTGGGCTAACCGCCCGCCCATGACTGACGCCCGGATCAACCTCCACGCCGACTTCGCCTCGGTAATCGACACCGCGCTGACCGCGCTCGAAGCCGCAGGGACTATTCCCGCCGGCCTGAACCGAGGCGCGGTGACATGCGAGCCGCCGCGCGATCCCTCGCATGGCGATCTGGCGACCAACGCCGCGATGGTGCTGGCCAAGCCCGCCGGCACCAATCCGCGCGCGCTGGCCACGGCGCTGGTCGCCGAACTCGAGAAGGAGCCGCGCGTCGTTTCCGCCGAGATCGCCGGACCCGGCTTCATCAACCTGCGGCTGACTGACGACGCCTGGCGCGGCGAACTCGCGCTGATCGCTGCGGCGGGTGGCGATTACGGTCGCTCGACCATGGGTGGCGGCAAGGTCGTCAACGTCGAATACGTCTCGGCCAACCCCACCGGGCCGATGCACATGGGCCATTGCCGTGGCGCCGTGGTCGGCGATGCGCTGGCGGACCTGCTCGTGTTCAGCGGGCACAAGGTCACCAAGGAATACTACGTCAACGATGCCGGGGCCCAGGTTGATGTCCTCGCCCGCTCGGTGCACATGCGCTATCGCGAAGCGCTGGGCGAAAGCATCGAGATCCCCGAAGGCCTCTACCCCGGCGATTACCTTGTCCCTGTGGGCAAGGCGCTGGCCGAGGAGTTTGGCGACAAGTACGTCGGTGCGCCCGAAGCTGACTGGCTGATCGTGTTCCGCACCCGCGCCGTGGCCGCGATGATGGACATGATCCGCGCCGATCTCGCCACGCTCGGCATCCACCACGACCTTTTCTCATCCGAAGCGGAGCTTCAGGCTTCGGGCAAGGTGGACGCTGCAGAACAGTGGCTGCGTGCCCACGATCTCGTTTATGACGGCATTCTCGAAGCGCCCAAGGGCAAGACGCTCGAGGACTGGGAACCGGTCGAACTGCCGCTGTTCCGCTCGACGAAGTTCGGCGACGATCAGGATCGCCCGATCAAGAAGTCGAACGGTGCCTGGACCTATTTCGGCGCAGACCTCGCATACCACTTCCAGAAGTCGCAGACGGCCGACGCTCTCGTTGACATCTGGGGTGCTGACCACGCCGGCACGGTCAAGCGGATCAAGGCCGCCGTCGCCGCGCTGACCAGCGCCGAGGGCGGCGTTGCGAAGCCGTTCGAGGTCAAGCTGGTCCAGATGGTGCAGCTGATGAAGGGCGGCCAGCCGTTCAAGATGTCCAAGCGTTCCGGCAACTTCGTCACGCTGGCCGATGTCGTCGAGATGGTCGGGAAGGACGTGGTGCGCTTCACCATGCTGACCCGCAAGCCCGATGCGCAGATGGACTTTGATTTCGACAAGGTCGTCGAAGCCAGCAAGGACAACCCGGTGTTCTACGTGCAGTATGCCCACGCGCGCATCTGCAGGAACATTCGCAAGGGTGCCGACGAAGGCTTTGCTCCGTCAGGAGAAAACCTCTCGTTGCTGGGCGAGGAGGAACTGGCGCTGGTCAAGCTGGCGGCGCAATTCCCGCGCACGGTCGAAGCCGCTGCGGTCGCGCGCGAGCCGCACCGCATCGCCTTCTTCCTCCACGATCTCGCCTCGGCGTTCCACTCCTACTACAATCTGGGCAATGACCGGCCCGAGAAGCGGTTCATTGTGGCACAAGACTCCGCAATGACCGCAGCCCGCCTTTTCCTCGCCCAACAAATCGGGCAGGTAATCCGCAATGGTCTCGCGCTGCTCGGCGTTGAGGCTGCGCAGGAACTTTGACGTCACAACGGGCAGGGGCAGGCAATGATCGGGGACAACGACCAAAGCAGTTGGGACCAGGACAGCAGGGACCAGCAGCCGGGCAAGCCTTTCGACGTGTCTGCCGAACTTGGCGATGCAGCGATACCTGACGCGACAGGTGGCGAACGTCTCGCGCTCGGCGACGAGGAGCGCCTGCCCTGGCTCGAAAGCGCCGATGACATCGATGGTGAGGATGAGGACAGCGGCAATGGCCGGTTGATCGGCTTTGCCGTCATGGGCCTCGTCGTGCTCGCCGCGCTGATCGGCGGTATCTGGTATGCGAGCAATCGCACCACTGGTCCCGCCAATGCCGACGGCAGCCTGATCGAAGCGAGCCGGGAGCCCTACAAGGTCCAGCCCAAGGACCCCGGCGGCAAGACCTTCGCGGGGACAGGGGATTCCAGCTTCAAGGTCAGCGAGGGCGAAAAGCCTGTCGCCAATCTCGCCGGTTCCGCCTCGCCAACGCCCGCTGCTGCTGCGCCTTCACCCGCACCGGCGTCCACGCCTTCGGCCAAGCCGGGCGCAGGTGCAACGCCTGCGCCCAAGCCTACCCAGGCAGCAGCCGTCAGCGGCGTTGGCGTGCAGGTCGGCGCGTTCTCCTCGAACGCCTCGGCAGAAGCGGGCTGGCAGAAGCTGGTCGCCAACCATGAGGCCTTGAAGGGCCTCTCGCACCGCGTGATCGAGGGCAAGGCCGACATCGGCACCGTCTACCGCCTGCAAGCCGTGGCGGGTGATCTGGCTTCGGCCAGCGCGCTTTGCACGAAGCTGCAGGCGGGCGGGTTGAAGTGCCAGGTGAAGCGCTGAGCCCAGGCGAAGCGCCGAGCCGAGGCCTGCACAGCCTCGGCCCAAGCCTTGGCCCACGTCTCAACCTGCTGCGGCGTTCTCCAGCCTGATCTGCGCTTCCAGCCGCCGGCGCACCTTTAGCGCGCCGTTGTCCACGCGCGCGCTGATCTCGGTGGGCAGGGTGGCGCCTGATTGCAGCACGCGCTCGATCGCCTCGATCGCGGCGATGTCCTCGGGCTGGATGCGCGATCCCATGGCGATCTGCATCTCGCCCAGCGCGGGATTGTCGGTCGCGAAATCGCGAGTGGTGTTCACGAAATAATGCACCCGCGTCGGCGATGCCGGGGTGATCATGTGGATGTAGTTCTGCGTGCCGAGCCGGCGGCCGCTGGCGGCATCGGTCATCGTGCCACCGGTGCAGATCAGCGCAGGGCTGATGTATTGCGCGTCGAAATGCTGGTGGATCGGGCCTTCCTGATCCGGAAACTGCTTCCGGATCAGCGGATTGGACGGCAGGTTTTCGCCCCGACGAACGACCGTCAGGCTGGCTTCGTCTTCCTCGATCGTCACCGGAATCGCGGCCACGCGCTCGCCGCCGGGAATGGTGGTCGCGTGGATGAAGGTGACGTGGCTCAGGTCGAGCAGGTTCTCGATCAGCAGGGTGTAGCGCCCCTCGATGGTCACCGGGGCGTGCTGCTCGACTGCCCAGTCGCTCCTGCCGATGCCGATGGCTGCGAGATCGGGCAGGAGTTGCGGATCGGCGTTCTCCTCGCTGCCGGTCCATAACCACACCAGGCCGCCGATCTCGACCACGGGATAGCGCCGCAGCGCTGATTTCTGTGGCACCCCGGACTGGCTGGGAACGAGGCGGCAGCCACCGTCCGCCCCGAAGGTGAAGCCGTGATAGCCGCACTGCACCGCATCGCCGACGAGCCGTCCGTTTTCCAGCGGGAATGCGCGGTGAGGGCAGATCGCGCCGAGAGCGACCGCCTGCCCGGCTTCGGTGCGGTACAGCAGCACCCGCTCGCTCAGAATTTCGCGCATCATCAACTCGCGCCCCACTTCGCTGGCATA
>JBKBUD010000307.1:0-2223 GCA_046290865.1 Novosphingobium sp.
CGCTCGCGCTGACGCTGTTCGCCACGCGTGCCACCGCGGGCGGTGGCGGCACTGCGATCATCGCTGGTGGTGATGGTGTGCAGCAAGTCTATCGCATCGGCGCCGAAGTGCAGCCGGGCGTAACGCTCGCCGCCGTCGCCTTCGATCATGTCGAGCTTTCGCGCAATGGAGCGAAGGAACTGCTCTATCTCGACCAGTCGGGTTCGGCTCCCACTGCGCAGGGTGTGGTCGCGGCGAACCCGGTGGCAGCGCCCGCCATGCCCGGTGCCGGGGTGAGCATCGTCGCGATGCGCAGCGGGGTGAATTTCGGTCCCCGCGCGGAAGGCGGCAAGATCGTTGGCGTCGAAGTGCTGTCGTCGGGCGACGGTTCTGCCTTTCGCGCCGCCGGTTTCCAGCCGGGCGACATCATCACCGCAGTTGACGGCAAGCCGATAAGCAGCGCAGCGGACGCCGCAGCGCTTTCCGGCACGATCCGTGCCGGCACTTCAGTAGCGGTTACGGTACGTCGCGGCGACCGCCAGCTTCCTCTTGCAATAACAATGGCTCCATGACCCTGCGCAAGCTCCTGTCTCCCAAGATGCTCCTCGGCGCGGCTGCGCTGGCTCTCGCCGTGCCGCAGGCCGCGCTGGCGCAGTACACGCTCAACGTGCGCGAGGCCGACATCCGCGCCTTCGTGGCCGATGCTGCCGAAGTGACGGGCCGGACGTTCATCGTCGACAGCCGGGTTCAGGCCAAGATCAGCGTCGTCTCCGACCGCCCCCTCAGCCGTTCGGAATACTTCGAGGTGTTCCTCTCCACCCTGCGCGCGAACGGGCTTGTCGCGGTGCCGACCGGCAACGGCGCGTTCCGCATCCAGCCCGCCGAGGGCGCAGCATCGAACCCGTCGCGCATTGGCAGCCGGGGTGCGGCGCAGAGCCAGATGGTCACCGAAGTGATCCGCTTGCGCGCGATCGATGCCGCCCAAGCAGTCGAGACTCTGCGCCCGCTGATCAGCAAGGAAGGCGCGATCACCGCCAACAAGGCGGGCAATTCGCTCGTGGTTGTCGATTATGCCGACAATATGCGCCGTATCCGCGCGCTGCTGTCGGACATCGACCGCGACAATGCCGCGACGCAGACGGTGATCCTCGAGCATGCCGGCGCGCGCGAGATTGCGACCGCGCTCAGCCAGTTGGTTCCGGCAGGCGGCGAGGGCGCGCGTTCGCTGGCGACGGTGGTGGCGGTGGACAGCTCCAATGCTGTGCTGATGCGCGGCGAAGCGGCAACGCTGGCCAAGCTTGCAGCCATGGCGCGGCAACTCGATGCCAAGGCCGCGACCGGGGGCGAGATCAACGTCGTCTGGCTGGACTACGCGGATTCGGCTGCGCTCGTGCCGGTTCTCGAACGCCTGCTTGGCGGGCAAGGCGGGGGCGAGGTGGCTTCGGCCAGCGCCGCGCCGGTCTCGCTGGGCGGCGTAGGCGCCAACCAGACCTCGACTGCTGGCACACAAGGGTCGACCGGGCCTGCCGCTGCGACCGGCGGGATCGCGACCAGCCCGATCGGAGCAACCTCGGGCGGGCTAGGTACCGGACCGATCAAGCTGGCCAACGGGCGCGGGACGGCCACGATCACCCGCTATCCCGGCGCCAACGCGATCATCATTGCCGCTCCGGCCGATGACCAGCGCCGCATCGGCGAGGTGATCCGCCAGCTTGACGTGCCGCAGGAGCAGGTGCTGGTCGAGGCGATCATCGTCGAGATTTCGAACAACGTTGCGAAGGAGCTGGGCGTCCAGCTGCTGTTCGGCGGCAAGGACAAGCCCTTCGCCGTCACCAACTTCTCCAATTCCTCGCCCAACATCATCGATATCGCAGGCGGGCTGCTGGCCGACAACCTCAACCAGACGACGACCGTGGTGAACGGCGCGACGGTCACCACCACGACCAACAGCACGGCGGGCGACCTGCTGCGCGAGAACGCGGCGAACAAGGTGCTGTCTGCAAGCGGCGCCTACACCGGGTTCCTCACCGAACTGTCAAAGGACACCTACCTCGGCGCGCTGATCAACGCGGTGCAGACCGACAAGAACTCGAACATCCTTTCGACCCCGCACATCACCACCAACAACAATGTGCCCGCGTCGATCCTGTTCGGGCAGGAAGTGCCGGTCTCGACCGGCGAGGCGCTGTCGCAGGGCAATTTCAACGATCGCTTCCGCACGATCCAGCGCCAGAACGTCGGCAT
>JBKBUD010000045.1:0-17124 GCA_046290865.1 Novosphingobium sp.
GAAAAGTCGATCGCATCTTCAACCGCCTGGGCACTGATCGCCTCAATCCGCATGCTCACGCGCAGAACCGCAAGATATTGCGGGAATTGAATAACTTCCGAATCAGGGTCTTAGCGGTCGCCAACAGATCCGGAACGCCGAAGGCACATGCACATTAGAAGTGCAACCTGTCGTTCTGCAGCGCAAGGGCTTTGCCCGGGACGTCGTGATCTGTTTGTCGCCTGCCGGGAGCATTTCTTGGACGCCATTTCCGATCCCGATCTCGAAAGCCTGCGCATGGCCATGGCGCTTTATGCCCTGCGGCGGAAGCGCGATGCCATTTCCGGGCGGAAGGGCCTGTTCGGCGAACCCGGTTGGGATATCCTGCTCGATCTCTATATTGCCGACCGCCGCCGGACCGAGATCCAGGTGTCGAGCGTGTGCCTCGATGCCGGCGTTCCCTCCACCACGATCCTGCGCTGGATCGCCCGGCTGGAAGAGGAAAGGCTGGTATACCGCGAAGCCGATACCTCCGATGCCCGCCGCCGCTATGTCCGGCTGACCGATGACGGCCGCAAACTGATGCGCAACGTGCTCAAGGCCCTGTCTGCAGCTGGCCTGTAGACGCCGGCAGCAGGACTGCAGACTTCGCCCACATGCCAAAAAGCCCCCGCATCTCGCGATGCAGGGGCCTTTCCGGTTTTGACGGACTTACCAGAAAAAGTCGTAGATCACGTCGACCACTTCGCCCGAGTAGACGTCCACCAGCAGCACGTCGTCCCAGTAACGGACCCAGCGATAGCCGCCGTAAGCCGGTGGCAGGCGATAGGACCACGGATCGTTGATCCAGTAGTTCTGGCCGTAGAAGCCCGAATTCAGGAAGATCCCGATCGACAGGCGGCTGTAGTTGTACCCGCGATAGGGCGAGTAATAGCGAGGCAGGCGATAGATTCCGCGATTGGCCGAGCGATAGTGGCTCCAGTTGTAGCGATTGTCGCGCCGCCAGTCGTTGTTCCAGCGACGGTAGTCTCCGGCACCATGGTTGCGCCAGGTCTCACGCCGCCAGTTGTCGTCGCGGCGATCGTTCCGGCTCCAGTTGCGCCCATCCCGGTTCCAGTCCCGGCTGTCACGGTTCCAGTCACGCCCGTCCCGGTTCCACTGACGCCCGTCGCGGTTCCATTCCCGGCCGTCGCGACCATCCCGGTCGCGATTCCAGTCGCGCCCATCGCGATCCCGGTCACGGTTCCAGTCGCGACCTGCATTCTGGTTGCCGGGGTTGGTCCCGTTCCACTGCCTGCCGTCCCAGCCGCGCTGCGGTACCGCCGGAGTGCCCGCGCGATCCGCCGAAGCCGGACGGTTCACCGTGCCCTGCTGCCAGTCTCGACCCTGTGTACGTCCCCAATCGCGCTGCGATCCCTCGGCGCGACCCTGCCAGGCCGGACGCGATTGCTCGGGCCGTGCCGGCACCTGCGCCTGCGGAGCGCTGCCGCCCCACGCCGGACGCTGCGGCTGTGCTTGCGGCGGAGCCTGGCGCTGCACCTGCTGGTTGCGGAAATCACCGCCCCCGCGCTGCCAGCCGCCACCACGCTCGCCGCCGGCATCACCGCCGCGCTGCCAACCGCCGCCGCGATTGCCACCACGTTCACCGCCGCCACGCTGTTCACGCTGCTGCTCCTGGGCAAAGGCCGAGGTCGGTATCGCACTCGCGGTCATGGCCACGGCCAGCGCTGCGAGCGCACTGCTTCTGAAGATTGACTTGCCGGACATCGTGACCGACCCTTTCCCGGTGTGAAGAGCCGCGACACCTTTCGCAGCTTTAATATGACCGTAATAATTGATTCGCGCTGTCCGATGTCTGAACCGGCTTGGTAGCTTCCCGTTCAGGTTTGTGTGAGGAAAGATGAATGGATCTGACGCTCGACAGCGTCCTTGCCGATGCGGTGAACCGGCTGGCCACCGCCGCGAAAGACCGCCGCCACCCCATGCACACCCCCGTCGTCGGCACCGCTGACGGCGACCTTCGGATCATGGTCATGCGGGAAGCTTCCCCGGACCTCGCCACCTTGCGCTTCCACACCGACCTGCGCAGCCCCAAGTGCGCCTTGATCGGGGAGGGCGCCCCGGTCAGCGTCCTCGCCTATGATCCCGCAACCCGCATCCAGCTCCGCATGCGCGGGGAAGGGCGGATCGAGAGCCAAGGCCCCACCGCCGATGCCGCGTGGGAGCGCGCCACCGCTTCCAGCCGCCGCTGCTACCTCGCCGAAACCGGCCCGAGCGGTCTGCTCGAAGCCGCAGGCTCCGCCATCCCCGATCACCTCCTCCACCGCGCACCCAGCGTCGAGGAAACCTTCCCCGGCCGCGCCAACTTTGCCGTCCTCCTCGTCGAGGTCCGCAGCCTCGACTGGCTCCACCTGACCCACGAAGGCGGCACCCGCGCCCGCTTTACCCGCGCCACTGCTGCGGCGCCATGGCAGCAGACATGGCTCGCCCCGTGATGTAACCTGCCGATAAAGGGGGACAGCCATGATCAGGCCACTCGTCGCATTCGCCGCCGCCATCCTCGCACCCGCCAGCGTCATGGCCGCGCCGCCCGCCAAACTCGCCGACATCGCCTGGCTGCAAGGCTCATGGGAAGGCGAGGGCATCGAAGGGGCACTGGCACTCGAAGCCTATGCCCCGGCAGCCGGCGGCCAGATGGTCGGCCACTTCCGCCAGTTGAACAAGGACGGCACGGTGATGTTCTACGAACTCATCACCATCGTCGAGGAAGGCGGCTCGCTCGCCTACCGCCTCAAGCACTTCAACGCCGACCTCACCGGCTGGGAGGAAAAGGACAAGGTCGTCTCTTTCCCCCTGACCGACCGCAAGGGCGACCACCTCGATTTCTCCGGCCTCGTCTACGAACGCACCGGCAAGAACACCATGACCGCCTCGGTCAAGGTCAACGAAGGCGGCAAGACCGAAACCCTCGTCTTCCGCTTCCGCCGCAAGCGCTGATCTCATTTTCGAAGGCAGGATGGTTCACGCAGAGGCGCGGAGAAGAAGGGGAGACGCGGGGGAGTAGCGCAAGCGGCGAAGCCGCTCGCCAATGTCAGCGGTTCAGCAGGACGCACCGCCGGGTCAAAAAAGCGGCTTCGCCGCACTCAACACCCCTCTGCGCCTCCCTTTCTTCTCTGCGCCTCTGCGTGAAACAAAAAACACCCCGCCAGCCACATAGGCTGACGGGGCGTCTCAAACACCAATCTGCAAAAGATCAGCGCGTCAGCTTCTTGCCAAAGCGCGTCAGCGCGTCAGCTTCTTGTAAGCCAGCGCGGTGGGACGATCCGCAGCATCGCCCAGACGGCGGCGCTTGTCCTCTTCATAGGCGGCGAAGTTGCCTTCGAACCATTCGACGTGGCTGTTGCCCTCGAACGCCAGGATGTGCGTCGCGAGACGGTCGAGGAAGAAGCGGTCGTGCGAGATGACCACGGCGCAACCCGCGAAGTTCTCGATCGCGTCTTCCAGCGCCGCCAGCGTTTCCACGTCGAGGTCGTTGGTCGGTTCGTCGAGCAGCAGCACGTTGCCGCCGGCCTTCAGCATCTTGGCCATGTGCACGCGGTTGCGCTCACCGCCCGAAAGCTTGCCGACGTTCTTCTGCTGGTCCGGGCCCTTGAAGTTGAACGCGCCGACATAGGCACGGGTCGACATGTCCTGCCCGTTGACCTTCATGTAATCGAGGCCGTCCGAGATTTCCTGCCACACGTTGTTGGCCGGGTTCAGGTCGTCGCGGCTCTGGTCGACATAGCCGAGGTGGACGGTCGAACCGATTTCCACGGTCCCGGTATCCGGCGTTTCCTTGCCGGTCAGGATCTTGAACAGCGTGGACTTGCCCGCGCCGTTCGGACCGATCACGCCGACGATGCCACCGGGCGGCAGCATGAACGACAGGTCTTCGAACAGCAGCTTGTCGCCATAGGCCTTCGAGATGTTCTTCACCTCGATCACCTTGCCGCCAAGGCGCTCGGGCACCTGAATGACGATCTGCGCCTTGCCGACCGGACGGTTGTCCTGGGCGTTCTGCAGTTCCTCGAACTTGCGGATACGCGCCTTGGACTTGGTCTGGCGCGCGGCCGGCGTCTGGCGGATCCACTCGAGTTCGCGCTGCAGAGCCTTCTGCTTGCCGCTTTCCTCGCGTTCTTCCTGGGCCATACGCTTGGCCTTGGTTTCGAGGTAGGTCGAGTAGTTGCCCTCGTAGGGGAAGTACTTTCCGCGGTCGAGTTCGAGGATCCAGCCCACCACGTTGTCAAGGAAGTAGCGGTCGTGGGTGATCATCAGCACCGCGCCGGCATAGTCCTTGAGGTGGTTTTCCAGCCATTCGACGGATTCGGCGTCGAGGTGGTTGGTCGGTTCGTCGAGCAGCAGGATCGAAGGCTTCTGGATCAGCAGGCGGGTCAGCGCGATGCGGCGCTTTTCACCACCCGAAAGGCTTGCCACCGACCAGTCGCCGGGCGGGCAGCGCAGCGCTTCCATCGCGATCTCGAGCTGGTTGTCGAGCGTCCAGCCATCGACCGCGTCGATCTTGTCCTGAAGCTCGGCCATCTCCGCGCCCAGCGCGTCGAAGTCGGCGTCTTCCTCGGCCATTTCCATGCCGATCGCGTTGAAGCGCTCGACCATGTCGGCGATCTCGCGCGCGCCGTCCTTGACGTTCTCGAGCACGGTCTTGCTCTCGTCGAGCTGCGGCTCCTGCTCGAGATAGCCGACGGTGATGTTCTCGCCCGGCCAGGCTTCGCCGGTGAAGTCCTTGTCGATCCCGGCCATGATCTTGATCAGGGTCGATTTACCGGCGCCGTTCGGGCCGACGATGCCGATCTTGGCGCCCTGATAGAACTGCAGGTTGATGTTGTTCAGCACCGGCTTCTGCGCGCCGGGGAAGGTCTTCGTCATGTCCTTCATGACGTAGGCGTATTGGGCAGCCATCTCGGGTCCTTGGGTAGAAGGCAAAAACTGTTGCGCGCCCTCTATCCGAGCGCGCGGGGTCGGGCAAGCGCGGCATATGTCACAAGGGCGCGGGCAGGGCTTGGCAGGCGACGGACCGGGCGATAGCAAGGTTGCATGAGAAACCACCTCCGCGCTGCCGCGCTCGTCGCCACACTTTCCGCTTCAACCGCTTACGCTCAGGACTCCAAGAGTGATGTCGCCTGGGACCTGCTCGCCGGGCTCACCAGCGAGGTCGGCCCGCGCATGCCGGGGTCCGAAGCCGAAGCGCGCGCCCGCGTCTGGGCCGAAGCTCGCCTGAAGGCGCTGGGCTTCAGCAAGGTCGCCATCGAGGACTTCAGGATCCGCGGCTACGTGCGCGGGCGTGACGAAGCCAGCCTGCTCGCCCCGATCCCCTTCAAGCTGGCTGTCACCGCCTTGGGCTATAGCGGCACCACGCCGGACAAGGGCATCGAAGGCGAAGTCGTCTATTTTCCGACACTTGACGCCCTCAAGGCCACGCCTGCAGGCTCGCTCACCGGCAAGATCGCCTTCATCGACCACGCGATGAAGCGCAATCAGGACGGCAGCGGTTACGGTCCCTACGGACAAGTGCGGCGGCAAGGTCCGGCCATCGCCTCGGGCAAGGGCGCGATGGGCGTCGTCATCCGTTCCATCGGCACCGACAGCCACCGGAACCCGCACACCGGCGGCACCAATTTCCCCGATGGCGTCAAGCCGATCCCGGCAGGCGCCGTCTCGAATCCCGACGCCGACGTGATCGCCCGCATCGCCCGCAGCGGCAAGCCGATCCGCCTCAACCTCACGCTCACCGGCAAGACCACCGACAATCTGCCTTCGGGCAATGTCATCGGCGATCTCCCCGGCCGCGATCCCTCGCTCCCGCCGATCCTGCTCGGCTGCCATCTCGACAGCTGGGACCTCGGCACCGGCGCGATCGACGATGCAGCGGGCTGCGCCATCATCACCGCCGCTGCACTGAAAGCGCAGGAGGGCGGCAAGCCCTTGCGCACCATCCGCGTCCTCTGGGCCGGCTCGGAGGAACTCGGCGGCTTCGGCGGCAAGGCCTACGCCGAGAAGCACAGCGAACCCCACGCCCTCGCCATGGAGAGCGACTTCGGCGCCGCCCGCGTCTGGCGCGTCCAGTTCAACATGGCCGCCAAGGCCCTGACCGACCGCATCGCCACCGCCCTCTCACCGATGGGCATCGTGCGCGGAAGCGGCAAGGCCGATGGCGGGACGGACGTCGAACCCGTGATCGAAAAGCAGAAGCTCGCCGTGGTCGATCTCAACCAGGACGGCACTCACTACTTCGATCTCCATCACACGCCGGACGACACCCTCGACAAGGTCGATCCCGCCGAATTGGCGCAAAATGTCGCGGCGTGGGCCGAGGTCCTGAAGATCGTCGCCAACGAGGCGGGGCCCATCGCTGCGGCACCCTGAACGTGCATGGGCAAGGCCTCGCCGAGTTTGGGCTTTGCCCGCATGAGTTATGGGGGAGTTGGGGTAGAGTTGGGGGTGAGTTGGAAAGTCCCTCTCAGCCCTCCGGAAACTCCACGATCGTCGTTACCCCGTTGCTCCCGTCGACCGTGATCGTACCGCCCAACTGGGTGGCAAACCCCTTGGTAATGGCATTGCCAAGGCCGCGGTGACGGGGCGCTTCGCCCTGCTCGGCTGGCAGTCCGCGCCCGTTGTCGGCGATGGTCAGGCGCAAGCGACCGCTGGCGACGCGGTCCAGATTGAGGCGCACTTCGCCCGGCGAACCCTCTGGAAACGCATGCTTTATCGAGTTGTTGAGCACCTCGGTGATCAGCAGCATCAGCGTCATCATCCGGTCGATCGCCAGCCGCGCATCAACGGCGTTGACGATCACCGTCACGTGGGCAGCAGCGGCCACGTCCTGCGCCTGCGCCACCACGCTCTCGATCTGCTCGGGCAGGGCCAGTTCGCGCGCGGCGGGGTCGTAGAGCTGGCGGTGGACCCGGCCCATCAGCTCGATCCGCTGGTCGGCGCTCTCCAGCACGGCAACCGCAGTTTCCGGAGCCCGCTCGATCTGGCGGCGCTGGATGCGCAGCATCGAGGACACCGAGGCGAGGTTGTTGGCAACGCGGTGCTGAAGTTCCTGAAATAGCAGGGTTTGCTGGTCAGCCATGGCGGCCAGCTGACGCTGGCTCTCGACGAGCTTCTCCTGCCGCTGCTGCAGCCCGTCGATCAGCAGAATGTCGACGATGACCACTGCGGCAAAGAAGAGGAGCGCTGTCGTGACCGGCCACGAGAGCGCGAAGGTATTTGCGGGAGGGATGAAAAAATACCACGAAGACAACAGGCTGAGCACACCGCACAGCGCCCCGGGACCGCGCCCTGCGACAAACGCCGTGACGATCACCGCCGGAAAGAACGTCAGGAACGGGAAGCCCGGAGGGAGCAGATGGTCCGAGACTTGTCGCGCCAAGGTCGCCACTGCCGCAAGGGCCATGGCCACCGCGTAACCGGAAAGCTTTCCGCGCAAGGGTCTGACGAGAGTTCGCGGAAAATCAGGCATGATTGCCCGACGCTTGCCAGTGCCAAGGCACTATTGCAACGTAACAATTGCAACCGCTTGAAAAACAATGGCCCGACGATTTGGTCGCCGGGCCACTGATGCTTTCAGATACTTACTTTAGTTAAATGCGTTCGATGATGATCGCCGGAGCCATGCCGCCCGCCGCGCACATCGTGACCAGGCCATAGCGACCGCCTGACCGTTCCAGTTCGTCGAGCGCGGTGCCGATCAGGATCGAACCGGTCGCGCCGATCGGGTGGCCAAGTGCCATCGCACCGCCGTTGATGTTCACCTTGTCGCGGTCCAGTTCGAGATCGCGGATGAACTTTTCGGCAACGACAGCAAAGGCTTCGTTGATTTCCCAGACGTCGATGTCGTCCTTGTTCAGGCCCGCCTTGGCCAGCACCTTCTTCGCTGCCGGGACCGGCGCATTGAGCATCAGCGTGGGATCATCACCCTGGTTGGCATAGGCGACGATGCGAGCGCGCGGCTTCAGGCCATGCTTCTCGGCATAGGCAGGCGAGACGACCAGAATGGCCGCAGCACCGTCGACCACGCCCGAGGAGTTGCCGGCGTGATGCACGCCCTTCCATTCTAGTTCAGGATAACGGCGCTGGATCTGCTTGCGGAAAGTGGTCCCACCGAGGTCGAAGTCGGCAATCCCGTCAAAGCTGGCCTTGAGCGAGGACAGGCCTTCCATGGTCGTTTCCGGCCGCGGGAACTCCTCATGGTCGAGCGCCACGGTACCGTCCGGGTTGTAGACGGTGACCACCGACTTGTCGAAACGGCCTTCGCGGATGGCACGGTCGGCGCGTTCCTGGCTGACGAGGGCGAGGGCGTCGAGAGCCTGACGATCAATCCCTTCGCGGGCGGCGATGGCGTCGCCGCAGACGCCTTGGTGCGATTGCGGGTGGATGGCATCGAGTTCCATGTTGCCCGAGCCCATGCCGAGCGGACGGATACCGGCATTGGCCTGTTCGGCGCCGTGGGCAGCGGTGAAGCTCATCATTTCGGTGCCGCCTGCGATCACGCAGTCTTCCATGCCCGACATGACCGAGGCGCAGGCGAGGTTCACCGAAGTGATGCCGCCGCCGCAGAAGCGGTCGAGCGTCGTGCCGCTGGCCGAGATGTCGTAGCCTGCCGCGAGCGCAGCCATGCGGCCGAGGTCGCCACCCTGCTTGCCGACCTGCGACGAGGTCGACCAGATGATGTCGTCCACCGTCGAGGTGTCGAGATCGTTGCGCTCCTTCAGCGCCTTGAGCACGGTTGCGGCGAGGTGCTGCGGGTGCAGGTGCGACAGCGCGCCCTTGCCGGGCTTGCCAACCCCGCGCGGGGTGCGGACGGCATCGATGATGTAGGCTTCGGGCATCGGGACTCTTCTCCGTCAGGGAACTATTTAATCGACCGATTAACGCGTCCTGCCCGCTGGTGCAAGTGCTATCCGGAAGGCTCGACAGGAACGCCGCAACGTGCCAGCTTCGATGAAATCCCACCCAGAGAGGCTACGATGCTTCATCACGAACTGCTCGAACAGGCGCGCGGCTTTTCCGGCGCGATCGTCGCTTTGCGACGGGCCATCCATGCCGAGCCCGAGCTGGGCCTGCATACGCCAAAGACGCGTGACAAGGTGCGGGCGGCACTGGCGCATCTCCCGCTGACCTGGCGGGAAGGTCCTTCGACCACTGGCCTCGTCGCCACGCTGAAGGGCGGCGCGGGTCCCGGACGCCGGGTCCTGTTGCGGGGAGACATGGACGCGCTGCCGATGACCGAGGAAACCGGGCTCGACTTCTCCTCGACCATTCCCGGCGCAATGCATGCCTGCGGCCACGATACCCACACCGCGATGCTGGCGGGCGCTGCAGAACTGCTCTGCGCGCGGGCCGACCAGCTGAGCGGCGAGGTGCAGTTCATGTTCCAGCCCGGCGAAGAGGGCTTCCACGGCGCGCGTTTCATGCTCGACGACGGGCTGATCGATCCGCTGCCCGATGCCGCCTTCGCGCTGCACATCATGCCCAACAGCCCGCACGGTCTGGTCGCGGGCAGGGCGGGACCGCTGCTGGCTTCGGCCGACCAGTTCGACATCGTGGTGCAAGGGCGCGGCGGCCATGCCTCGATGCCGCACGAGACTCTGGACCCGGTGCCGGTGGCCTGCGAGATCGTGACCGCGCTGCAGGCGGTGGTCACGCGCAAGTTCCCGGTGAGCGATCCGGTGGTGGCTACGGTTGCCAAGATCGAGGCTGGCACCGCACACAATGTCATCGCCGACCGCGTCGCCATGCGCGGCACCCTGCGCACGCTTTCCGCCACCAACCGCGCCCGCATCCATGACGCCCTACGCCAGGTGGCAACGAACATTGCCGCTGCTCACGGCATGACCGCCGAAGTGGCGATCACGCCCGGCTTCCCCGTGACGGTCTGCGATGGACGCGCTGTCGATCTGGGCGAGAAGGTCGTGCAGGAACTGACCGGCGAACGCGGCTTCCATCGCCTCGATTCCCCGATCATGGGGGCGGAAGACTTCTCCTACGTGCTCGAGAAGGTCCCCGGCGCGATGTTCTTCCTGGGCGTTGCGCACGAGGGCGTCGACTGGCGCTCGTGCTGTTCGATCCATTCGACCAAGATGATGGTCGATGAATCCGTCCTGCCGCTGGGCACGGCGGTGCTGGCCGGTTGCGCCGAACGCTTTCTCGCGGAGGGCTTTGCCGGGTGATCTGGTGGAATGGTGAATTGCCTTCGCTCGAGCGGCTGACGCGGCTCGGCAGTTCTTCAATGCCTGCGCATCTCGGTATCGAGTTCGTCGATTGCGGCGCGGACTGGATCAGCGCGCGGATGCCCGTCGACCATCGCACGCACCAGCCTTACGGCAGGCTCCACGGCGGTGCCTCGGTGGCACTGGCCGAAACGATCGGATCGATGGCCGGCGCGATGGTCATCGATCCCGACAAGTTCGTCTGCGTCGGCATGGAGATCAACGCCAACCACTTGCGACCGGTGCGCGAGGGCTGGGTCACGGCCACTGCGCGTCCCGAAGCCTTGGGGCGGAGCACGCATGTCTGGTCGATCCGCATCCTGGACGAAGCCGAAAAGCTGATCTGCATTTCGCGCCTGACGCTGGCGGTCATTCCGCTGGAACGAAAGTGAGGCGCATTGTTTTTAATGCTTTTTAGGGGAACCAAGCACTAGCAACGGCATTTCGGTGGCAGGTACCACTGATATGACCCAGAACAGCTTCGACGAATCCTCCTCTCAAGGCCGAACCGATCAGGCTCATACCGCGTTCGATTCATCGGTTGCACGATTTCGCGCGCAGCATCCGGAAGATACCTTTGCAGGAGCATCCGGCGTGCTGTTCGAACAGGCCATGGCCCAGACCCGCATGGCGATCTGCCTGTGCGATCCCCACAAGGCCGACATGCCGATCGTCTTTGCCAACCGCGCATTCCGCCACCTGACCGGATACGAGGAAGATGAGATCGTCGGGCGCAACTGCCGCTTCCTGCAGGGACCGCACAGCGATCGTTCTTCGCTCGGTCGGATCCGGAACGCCATCGCGCGTGAGGACGTCACGGTCGTCGAACTGCTGAACTATCGCAAGGATGGCACCGCGTTCTGGAACGCGCTGCATCTCGGCCCGGTCTATGATGCCGAAGGAAAGCTGGTCTATTTCTTCGGCAGCCAGTGGGACGTGTCCGATGTCCGCGCCGCGCGGGCGGATGAATTGCATGCCCGCGAACTGGCGCGCGAGTTGTCGCACCGCATGAAGAACATGTTCGCGGTGATCGGCAGCATCGTCAACTTCACGGGGCGCGTCCGCGGGATCGAAACCGAGGCGCGCGAGATCAACGATCGCATCCAGGCGCTGGGTCGAGCCTACGAGACGACCTTGGACGATTCCCGACGCGGGACTGTCGAGGTTGGCCAGGCGATCCGCGCGGTGCTGGCGCCATACGATCCGGACGGAACGCGCTTTCGTTTCGAAGGCAATGGCCTGCGATCGGACTTCGCGTCGGTCTCGGTCCTCGGGCTTTCGCTCCATGAACTTGCCGTCAATGCGATCCGTCACGGCGCGCTGAGTACTGACAACGGCCGGGTCACTGTGGCTTGGCGCAAGAACGGTTCGCCCGACGGTCCGGCGATCCGCATCGATTGGGTGGAACACGGGCGAGGCTCGCGCGTCCCCGAGAATGACAACGCCTTTGGCGGTGCAGACGGCATCGTCGATCGCATGCTCGACATGGCACGGGGAGGAATCGTCAGGGAATGGCACAGCGAAGGACTCCGCGCGAAATTGAACATTCCGCTGCGGGAAGCCGCTGAATGAGCGGGATGCACCCCTCATCGAGCGAACCATGCCGCGTGCTTGTGCTGGACGACGAACCGCTGATCCTTCTGGATCTCGAGTTTGCAGTGGAAGACGCCGGTTGCAAGCCGCTCACAGCGCTCGATCTGGTCGAGGCGCTTTCCATCGTGCGAAACAACGCCATTTCTGCAGCCATCCTCGATGTATCGCTCGGGCAGGGTCAGACTTGCGAGCAGGTAGCCCGGGCGCTGGCGGCCATGGGCGTGCCTTACGTGCTGCATACCGGCGATCTGGACCGCATGGACGAGGCTGTGCGCAACCTGGGCGGGACGTTGGTGCCCAAGCCGACGCCTGCCTCGGTGGTCGTGGCCCGCGCGCTGGAGCCGCTGGCAGCGCGACTGTAAGCCTTGCGCCCCTCCTGACGACCGCGCATGGCGGTGCCAGAGGAGAGACCGATTCCATGGGCACGGACACCCACGACCGCGTGATCGAACTGGCGGGCATCCACAACTTCCGTGACTACGGCGGTTACCAGGGCCGTGCAGGCCGCTTGCGGCGCGGCATGCTGTGGCGCTCGGGCCAGCACAGTGAAGCGACGGCGGCCGACCTCGACGTGGTCCACGGTCTGGGCATTGCCACCGTGATCGACCTGCGCGGCGACAGCGAACGCCGGGGCAATCCCTGCCTGCGCCACCCGGAGTGGGCGGGCAATGTCCTGTTCCATCCCGGCGAGACGGCGAGTGCTGCCGGGCGCGCGGCGCACGAGGAAATGGCCGCCAACGTCCGGAGTGCGGACGACGCGCGCCAGGCCATGCGCAACCTGTATGAGACTCTGCCGTTCCGCCCCGTGCTGGTCGGCACCTATCGGCTCTACGTGAAGGCGCTGGCGGAGCGGGAAAGCCCGAGCCTGCTGCATTGCCTGGCGGGCAAGGATCGTACCGGTCTTGCCGCGGCGCTGGTTCACAGCCTGCTGGGCGTGCACCACGATGATATCGTCTCGGACTATCTCCTGACCAACACCGCCGGCAATGCCGAGGCTCGTATCGAGGCGGGTGCGCGCCACGTGCGCGAAGGGTTCGGCAGGGCGATGGACGATGCCGCGGTGCGCGTCCTGATGGGCGTCGAGGCGCAGTTCCTCGACCGTTCGTTCGCCGCGATTGGCGACCGCCACGGCAGCGTCGAAGCCTATGCGCATGAAGTGCTGGGCTTGACGTCACAGATGCTCTCCGCAATCGAAGCCAACCTCGTCGAATAAAGAAAATCTGTCGGATAGCTGCGGAAAAAGCGCGGGTGGCGGACTCGCTTTTGGCCCGCGCGCTGCTTATCTCGCCAACCGACTGGAGGAGTTTTCATGGCGACCACGCACAAGACCCGCATGCTCATCATCGGTTCAGGCCCGGCCGGCCTTTCCGCCGCGATCTATGGCGCGCGCGCAGGCATGCAGCCGATCGTGGTGCAGGGGCTCCAGCCCGGCGGCCAGCTGACGATCACCACGGACGTCGAGAATTACCCCGGCTTCCGCGACGTGATCCAGGGCCCGTGGCTGATGCAGGAAATGCAGGCCCAGGCTGAACACGTCGGCACGCGGATGATGTGGGACACGATCCTCGAGGTCAGCCTGGATGGCAGCCCGTTCCGCGCAGTGGGCGACAGCGGCGACATTTATGAAGGCGACGTGCTGGTCATCGCTACGGGCGCGCAGGCCAAATGGCTGGGCGTGCCGGGCGAGCAGGAGTTTTCGGGCAAGGGCGTTTCGGCCTGCGCCACTTGCGATGGCTTCTTCTATCGCGGCAAGAAGGTCGTGGTCATCGGCGGCGGCAATACAGCGGTCGAGGAAGCGCTCTACCTTACCAACCACTCGCCCGACGTGACGCTGATCCACCGTCGCGATTCCTTGCGCGCCGAGAAGATCCTGCAGGACCGCCTCTTCGCGCACCCCAACGTCAAGGTGCTGTGGAACGCCAAGGTCGACAGCTTTGTCGGCGAGGCGGGCAAGGGGCTGACCGGCGTCAAGGTTGTCGACACCGTGACCGGCGCCGAGAGCGTGGTCGAGACTGACGGCGCGTTCGTTGCCATTGGTCATGCGCCTGCGACAGAGCTGTTCAAGGGCAAGCTGGAACTCGACGAGAGCGGCTACATCGTCGTCGAGCCCGGCACGCCCAAGACCGCGATCCCTGGGGTCTTCGCCTGTGGTGACGTAATGGACCACACTTATCGCCAGGCCGTGACGGCGGCGGGCACCGGCTGCATGGCCGCGCTTGATTCCGAGCGCTTCCTGGCCGAACTGGACTTCAACGCCGCTCAGGCAGTTACGGCCTGAGCACCTCGATCAGCCGCGCGTGGAGCCATTCGCGCGCGGCCTCGTCTGAGAAGCTGTGCGATGCGCTGTTGATCCGCTGGATGCGCGGGTCCGCCGCGTCCCAGACTTCGCTGAACATCTGGGCTGTGCGGTCTCGGCTGGCGAGCAGGATCGTGGCGAACCCGCTGTAAGCGCTGACACCGGACTTCATCTCCTCGACAAGTCCAGCCGGAGGGGAGGCGGATGATGCTGCGCTGCGCAGGCCCTTGGCGAGCTTCGCCAGATTCACGCCCCCGGTGACCAGGCGCCAGACCTCGCGCGGATTGGCGAGCTTGGCGAGGTAGCGGCTGCGAATGGCTGAAGCTGGCATGGCGTCAGGCGCTTCCTCGCCATCGATTGTCCACGGGTTGGCGAGGACCAGCGCATCGACAGCGAGCGCGGGAGAATTGAGCATCAGTGCCGCTGCCGCATCACAGTTGCCGAACGCGACGATGCGCGAGACGTGCGGAGCTGCCGCGCGAAAGGCGGTGAAGGCAGCGGCAATATCGGGGCCCGAGTGCCGGAACGAGAGGTTCTCGCCCTCGCTGTCGCCCACCCCGCGTCGGTCGTAGCGGAAGACCGGATAGCCCTCACTGGCGATCCGCGCCGCCAGTTGTGCCTGCCCGCTCCATGCGCCCGAGCGCAGTTCGTTGCCGCCCGAGACGATCAGCAAGCCGGAGGAGTGGCTCGCCGCCTCGCGATCGAGCGTTCCGACCAGCGTCGCGCCCTCGCAAGCGAACGTGATGTGGCGTCGGGTCATGCGCCGATCTCGGACAGGATGATGCGGGCGAGGGCGGCGGACTGTTCTGGCGCTGCTGCCGGTTCTGCCCGCAGCCATAGCCCTCCGCCGCCGAGTTGGCTCTGTGCGATCAGGTGGTGGCCTTCGATCTGCGGCAGGGCATTTTCCAGCCCCGCGACCAGTGAGGCACCACAAGCCCATCCGGCAAGTTCCAGGCCCTCGGTGCGACCGGCTTCCAGCAGCGCCGCGCTGTCCTCCTGAATGCCCGCCTCCCGCGAGGCAATCACGCGGGCGCGGATCATCTGGCGCAGGATCGTCGCACCCTTGGCCGGTTCGAGCGCCCATCCCGGCAGATCATTGGGAAACACCAGCGCACCACCGCGTACGGCCAGCACGTCGCTCGCCCCGAAGTGGCGCGCAGCCAGTTGCATGGCGCTACGCCAGCCATGAAGGCTTTGCGCCTCGAAGCGCTGCAGGCTTTCGTTGCAGCCGGGCAGGTCGGGCAGGAACGTGTCGACGCCAGCGTCATCCAGCAGCCGCATGCAGTCGACCAGCATCCGCCGCATGCGGTTGGCTTCGTCGAACAGCGCAGGGACGATCAGCAGACGCCGCGACCGACCGCGATCATAGGCAAGCGCATACTCCTCGCTCTGGCCTCCGGGGCCGGGGCAAGGCCACTGTGCGATCACGCCGTGACTTTGGCTTCCAGGAATGAACGCAGATTGCCGAAGGTCTCGAGTAGTTCGCCGTCGACTTCGTCGTCTTCGATCACGATGTCGAGACGATCTTCGATCTCGGTAAGCAGACCTGCCACCGCCATCGAATCGAGTTCGGGCAACTCGCCGAACAGGCCGGTCGAGGCATCGAAAGCGGCCACGCGCTCGGCCGAGAGGCCAAGGACGTCCTTGAGGATCGCGCGCAGGGTGCTGTCGGTGTCGCTCATCAGTGTTCCGGCTGCCGTTGTCTGTTCATCGCGCCCTTAACCATGGCGGTTCTTGGAAACAAGGGGTTGCAGCGTGCGGGCCGCCAGCGCCCGGAGCAGCGAGGGCCAGTGCCGGACCGCGCTCTTGCGCCATGCGCGCACGCGCCAGCGGGTGCGCACCTGTTCCATCCAGTCGCGCTTGTAGGGATCGTCGCCCGTGCCGAAATCGATCAGCGAGACCCCGTCGCGGTCGATCACATGCTCGAACATCGCGGCGCTGAGCAGCGTCCCGGGCGATTGCTTGCGGAAGCGTTCGTCATGCGCAAGCTTGTGGATGAAGGCCGTGCCGCCTTCGACGGTCCAGAACTGTGCGGCGACCGGCTGGCCTTCGACTTCGGCGATGCCAAGGCGCAGATGGCCCGCGTCGCTCTCCATCTGCGCCCACGCGCGGAGGAACTCTGGGGAGCCTTCGCCCGGCTTCCAGCTCAACTTGTAGATCGCCTCGTAAGCATTCCAATCTGCTTGGGAAAATTGCGTGACGAGCCGCAGGTTTACCTCGCCCTTGCGGCTCTTGCGGCGAAAGGTTTCGCGCAAGGCTCCGGGGCGGTCAGCCCAGTATACGGCGAAGCTGCGGCCGTTGACGGGAAGGATGTGGTTGCTGTCGCAAGGCTCGGCAATGACGATCCAGCCTGCCCTGCGAAACGCCTCTGCCAACCCGGTCGCGTCCTCCTCCGGCAGAGGAGCGAACATCGCGCGGGCGTGAGGCAGACTTCTTGCAATCTCTGAAAGGTGATTCTGATCCCCAAGAAATCGCACGTAAAAATTGTACCAGTTGGCAAGTGCGACGATCTGTCCGCCATGTTCCAGCCATGGCAACGCGGCAATGCCATGGTCGTCCGCAGCCACGGTGAGATGCGCCTTCGTCTCGTCGAGGCAATGCTCGGCCAGCAGCGCAAGCCAGTCCAGCCGCTCGAACGGCGAAGCGCCCTGAACCGCGATAAGACGCGGGTCGGCTTGCGCTTCCTTAAGACTGGCGTGATAGACGTCCAACGCTTGTGCCATTCCCCATCGAGACCCGAGTGCCAGAAACGCCCGATCCCACAGTGTATCCGCTCGATCACCTTGCCTTGCGCGGCGAGCGAAATGCTCCTGCGCTGGTGCTCAAGGACCGCACGCTTAGCCATGAAGCGTTAAATGCGCGTGTAGGAAGCCTTGCGAAGTGGTTGAAATCGCGTGTCGGTGAGCCGGGTGCGCGGGTGGCGACCTGGTCGCCCAAGACCGAGCTGGCCTGCCTGATACCGCTGGCGGCGGTGCGGGCAGGGCTGGT
>JBKBUD010000308.1:0-2213 GCA_046290865.1 Novosphingobium sp.
ATCACGAACCGCCTGCGTCACCGCCTCCGGCAGGAGCAGGCCGTGTAACGGTCGATGCGGATGACGTCGCGCCCGACCATCACATGGACCGGATGGTCCATGCAGAGCGGAGTTCAGACGCCGAAGGAAAGGACCTGCTCGATTCCCGCCGCCCGGTCGAGTGAGCGGCGGGATCGCAGGTCCCTCAGTCGGCCTTGGCGGCCTTGGCGCGTTCGATCGCCTCGATCGTGATGCGCTTGGCGTCTTCAGCACCGCCCCAGGTGCCGACGCGGACCCACTTGTCCTTTTCCAGGTCCTTGTAGTGGGTGAAGAAGTGCTCGATCTGCTGGAGCACGATCTCGGGCAGGTCGTCGCGCTCCTTCACGTCGGAATAGTACGGGAAGGTCGAATCGACCGGCACGCAGACCAGCTTTTCATCGCCGCCATGCTCGTCCTCGAGGTTGAGGACGGCGATCGGGCGGGCGCGAACCACCGAGCCAGCCACGAAGGGCGAGCGGGCGATGACCAGCGCGTCGAGCGGGTCGCCATCGGGCGAGAGGGTGTGCGGCACGAAGCCGTAGTTGGCGGGATAGCGCATCGGCGTGTGCAGGATGCGGTCGACGAACAGCGCGCCCGACGCCTTGTCGAACTCGTACTTGACCGGCTCGCCGCCGACGGGAACTTCGATGATGACGTTGAGGCTTTCCGGCGGATTGTCGCCGGTGGGAATCATGTCGATGCGCATCTGTGGCCCCGTTCTTGAAGGGTGGAGAGAATGCGCCGCCCCTAGCGAAGCCGCTTGTGCACCGCAACAGGACTTATGGCGAAACGGCTATCCCAGCGCGTTGATGGTGAATGCAATCACCCCGATGTTGAACACGAACGCCGCGAAGGAATGCAGCGTGGCAATCCGGCGGATGGACCGAGCAGTGATCTGGGTGTCCGAGGTCTGGAAGGTCATGCCGATCGTGAAGCTGAAATAGACGAAATCGAGGTAGTCCGGCGTCTTCGTACCGGGAAAATCCAGGCCTGCGCTATCTGCCCCGTCACGGGCGGAATAGTAGAGGTGCGCATAGTGCAGCGCGTAGATGGTGTTGGCGAAGAGCCAGGTCAGCGCCAGCGTTCCGATCAGCTTGGCGAGTGCAATCCGGTCCCCGCCCGAAGCGCGTGGCAATTCGGCCGAGATGGCCGCGAGCACGACCATGGTGACAAGGGTCGTAATCGTCAGCACCAGCACGCGGTTGGCGTCGTTGTCGGCGGCATGGCGGCGCAGATCGGCCACACTCGCATCACGCAACAGCGGGACCAGCGAGAGCAGAAAGATGAGAGCCGCAAGGTCGAAGCCCATCACGGCAGCGTCCATCATGCTCTGTGCCGAAGCGAAATGCCGGAACCCGAAGAAGCCCGCCACCAGCAGGACAAGGAACAGGACGAAGCGCGGCGGCGCTAGCCGGTTTCCCAGCGTTGCGCCACCGCGTGCCATCGCCTTACTTCTTTTTCGCAGCTGCCGCGCCCGGACGCTGCGGCGTCAGCAGCAGGTCGAGCCCGGTCGGCGCCTTGCCCGGTGCCACGCGCTCGAGCCACGGATAGCGCAGGCCATCCTTGTAATCGAGCTTGATGGTTTCGAACCGGCTACCACGCTTGACGAGCAGTTCCAGCGGGGCGCCCTTGTCACCCTTCGCCGCAGTGATCGCCTTCTTCATGTCATCGGCGCTGTAGGCCGTGCCATTGATCGCCATGATCTGCGTTCCGGTCACGATCCCGGCGTTGAAGGCCGGGCTGTCCCAGCGCGTGCCGGTGACCTTGCCGTCCTTGTCGAGCGAGATGCCGATCGAGTTGGCAAGGCTCAGGCCCTTCCCGAAGTCGATGGCCGCCTTCATGTAGGGGTTCGGCTCTTCCTTCCAGACGAGCTTGTAGCCGCCCTTCTCGATCCCGTTCAGCGGCGCGGGCTGGCCCGGCTGGTTGATGCGGGTGTCGATCAGCTTGGCCCAATCGTAGGGGTAGAGCGCGTTGAGCTTGGTGACGATCTCGTCGACCTCGAACGGGATCTGGCCATAGTCGCCCGGGTTCATGCCGAAGAACGTCTTGGCGAAATCGTCGATCGACCTCTTGCCGCCGGTGCCCTCGCGCAGGATCTGGTCGATCTCGAGCCAGACCAGCGCGCCTTCGGTGTAGTAGTCCTCGTTGCGGGCGAGCGAGGAGTAGGGCTTGGGCTTGCGCGAGGCGAAGACCGG
>JBKBUD010000309.1:0-2212 GCA_046290865.1 Novosphingobium sp.
GAGCGCGAGGAGCTGCGACCGCCGCGATCATCGTCGTCGTCCCGGCCGCGCGAGGAACGCGAGCTGCTGCCACGGTCATCGCGATCGTCCCAGCCTCGGCGGGCCGCTTCCGAATGGCCCTCGCTGTCGCCGAACCAGCCGCTGCGGCCATGGTCGGGATTGTCCCAGCCCCGGCGCGATGCTTCGGAATGGCCGCGCGAATCTCCGAACCAGCCGCTGTCGCCATGGTCAGGGTTGTCCCAGCCGCGGCGAGCCGCTTCCGAGTGGCCCCGGCTGTCGCCGTACCAGCCACGCCCGTCATCACGGCCACCGCCGCTGCGTCCGCCACGATCATCGTCGTCACGACCGCCACGGCCCGACGAGCCGGAGCGCGAGCCGCCGCGTCCGCCACGGTCATCATCATCGCGGCCCCGTGAGGAGGATGAGGAGCGCGAACTGCTGCCGCGATCGTCGCGATCGTCCCAGCCCTGGCGGGCAGCTTCCGAGTGGCCCCGGCTATCGCCGTACCAGCCACGCCCGTCGTCGCTATCGCGACCACCGCCCCGGCTGCTGCTGCTGCGTCCGCCAAGGTCGTCATCGTCGTCACGGCCGCGTCCGCCGCCGCGCGAGCTCATGAAGCGGCCGTCGTCGTCGCGCTCACGGTCCGACCCTCGCGACGAACGCGCACGGTCGTCGTCACGGTCACGACCCCCGCCGCTGCGCCCGCCGCCGGTAAAGCGGCCCTGGTCGTCACGTTCCTGACCTCGCTGCTGATAGCTTGCCATGTCCTGGTACTCCTCTCGATTGGACTGATTGTTGTTGCGATCGCGGGAGGATTCCCGCCTTTGCTCCCCTGATGCCCGGCCGGTTTCGAGGCGGATGGCACGGGGCCGTCCGGCCGGCAGCCGGTCCTCCCTTTCGAGCTCGGAGCGCAGCTCCATCAGCTCTTCGGCCAAGTCAGGGGTGTCGATCCCCTCGGCCATGGCCTTGGCGAAGATGCCGTTCTTCGGCTCTTCTTCTTCGGCGACATGGTGCTTCACCTGCTCGGCCAGCACCTTGACCTTGGCATCGCGATAGCGATCGCCCCGTCCGCCTGATGCCATCAGGTCGGCGATGAGCAGCTTGGCGCTGTCATGCTCGACCTGCGCTTCGTCGAGCGGATCTTCCTCATCCACGGCCTCGCGGCATGCGGGATAGAAGATCTCTTCCTCCAGCATGGTATGCAGCGTCAGTGCCTTGCAGATCTGCTGCACGAGCTGGCGCTTCTCGTTGTCGTCCGCCTCCTCGTAGCGGGCGAACATCTCCTCGGCCTTGCGGTGATCGGCCTTCAGCGCTTCGACTGCGCCGCCCTTGCGCGGTTGCGTGCCGGCAGCCTTGGCCGAGGCTGCGACCCTGGCTGAGGACGCCGTGCTTCCGGCCGTCTTCTGCTGGCCCGGCTTTGCAGCCTTCACACTTGCGGCCTTCGAACCTGAGCCCGATTGCTCGCCGCTTCTGGAGCCGTTCGCGGATCGACCGTTTGCGGTGTTGCTGCTGCCGCCAGTGGCGCCATTGCTGGTGCCGGATGCTGCGTTTTGGGTGCCCTTGCTGCCTTCTGCTTCGCTGTTGCTGGCGTTCGCCTGTCCCGCCGTGCCTCCGGAAGTTTCGCCGCCGGGCTTTGACCCGTTGGGTGGTGACATGTTGGATTGCCTCCTGTGGCTTTGCTGCCGGTTTTCCGTGTCCGGCTTGCAAGGGGGCAATGGCCATGGGGCAGGGGATGATCCGACGCCTTGATCCATGTTGACGAGGCGCGGCGGGATGCCTCGCAGGCCTGTTCAACAGGTCATCGCATGCTGTCCACCGTTCATCTGCTAAGTCGCAAAAAACCAATCCAGATCAATATTCTACCGCAAACTAGGGTGCAGCAATGCGGCATGGGGCGGACGGGCGAGAAACAACAGGACGAAGCGATGGATACCCCTTCCAGCGTCAAGTATTTTCGCCGCCAGCAGCACATCGCCCGTGCCGGCGAGATCTGCTCTTCAGTCTATCGCGTCGAGGAAGGATGGGCGTGCCGTTACTGCCTGCTGCCCGATGGAAAACGGCAGATCGCGGCGCTTTACCTCCCCGGCGATTACTGCGAGCCACAATGGCTGCTGTCCGGCCGGGCGGACCTGCCGGTCATGGCGATGACCGGCATGCGCGTTCGCGAAGTCTCGCTTGCCTCGATCCACTCGCGCCCCGGCGACGGGGTCAA
>JBKBUD010000046.1:0-16933 GCA_046290865.1 Novosphingobium sp.
CCAAAATAACCGCGCCCCAGCAAACCGTTACGGATTTTTCACAGGCGACTAGCTGAGGTGCCTGTAAGCAAAAAATTCGTTCATTTCTGACTGCAGGCCCGCCAATCAAGAATTGTCCATTTATAAGTAGCGGGCTTGCCCATTCGAAAGTCAAGAAGTGGGACAGAGACGCCGTCTCCGGCGATCTGCGACAACGGCGGCTTCTGCTGGAAGCGGCCGGTGCCGGCACAGTCGATCACTGGCGCGAAACGCGCGACTGTGAGAGGGAAGCGGCTTGTTCGCTTGCGGCGATCAAAAGGGACAAGCCGCCATTTTATCCGCTTATTTCAGTGGCAGAAACAACTCTGCAACCGCCTCATGCTCTGGCACCTCCGGGAAGAAGACGAGGCGCTGGCAGTATAGCGGGAAGTCGCGCGCTTCCTCACCGCTTGCGGGCAACCAATGCCGATAAAGATAGAGGGCGGCCGGCTCCAGATTGTCGGTATTGCCTACGACGCGCAGCACCGCGCAGCGCCCGCCGGGGATGGTGCCCGCCTCGATCTGTTCATCGTCCGCGTCGATTGGCCGATCCGTGCCTACGCAAAGGTCCATGCGATAGTCGGCCGGGACCGCTGTGTGTGGATCGGAATGAAAGATGTTGAAGGTCGGGCTGATCTTCGGCGATAGGCCGTTTGCTTTCCGCCAGGCGATAAATCGCTGGATTGTCGCGCCGATCGTCGCTGGATCGCCGCGATGTGCCATGACCGCCACCGACGTCGGGGCCACATCGCGGATCGTTACATCATCAGGGGTGTAGGTCTTTTGCATGAGCTTGCTCCTCGCATTGTCGAGAGGCCCGAAAGCCGCAAGCCACGGTTCCCAATCGGGAGACTTCCTGAACGACGACGGTGATTGCCCGAACCGTTGCCGAAAGGCGCGGGCGAAGGCATCCGGGGCGTCGTAACCGGCATCCATCGCTATTTCGGTGACGCTCTGCGCGTCCCTGTAGGCCAGCCGGTATGATGCCCGCTTCATACGGGCAAGCTGGACGTAGCGATGCACGGACAAACCAAAGGTTGCCGTGAACTGTCGATGGAAGTGGCATTTCGAGAAGGCCGCGATGTCACTTACCGCGCTCAGGTCTAGATCATCGTCCAGATGCTGGTCGATATGATCCAGCACCCGTTGCATCCGCGCATGGTAGTTGTGAAGCGCCGCCTTCATCGCCTGTCCTCCGTGGCAGCACCAGCTAGGCGCTCTCGGGCACGACGCGCTCGACCGATCTTGCGATTCTGGCATGGCGAGAAATCAGCCGCAATGGCAGCGTACGAACTCAGCTCCAGCTTGAAAGGCAAGATATTGGGCCGGCTCCCGACCGGCTTGTAACGCAACGCGGATGGCTGCTTTTGTCGGGAGCAATAGTTCAGGGGGGCGTTCCTGAACGGCTGGGCTTGGTCGGGAGCGACCGCTGCAAATCCAGCCAGCAGACTGGCAAATGCCGCCTTAAACGCGGTCATTCGTGCTCAATGTTGACGTCATCGATTCTAGCCGTTCGTTCAGCGCGCTGTAGCAATGGCAGAAGGACTTGGGCTAAGACTTATCGGTCGCTAAGGGCACCGGCGGCGAACGGCACTTGTGCTGGTAATAGCTGCGATCGGCAGAAACCCCTTGAAACGTCTCGGGGCCCCGCGCACTAGACTTGGCCATGCGGATAGCCATCATCGATGAGAGCGCCAGTCGCGCAGCGGTGATCCGCGAGGGGCTGGCCACGCTCGAGGAATGCGAGATCTTCGTGGTGACCGAGCGTCGCGGGCTGGTGGCGCGGATCGGCGAGATTGCGCCGGACATCGTGCTGATGGACCTCGGCAACCCCTCACGCGACGTTCTCGAGGAATACTTCGCGGTCAGCCGCGTGCTGGGGCGGCCCATCGCGATGTTCGTCGACGAGAGCGACGAGGAATCGATCGCGGCCTCGGTCGATGCCGGAGTGTCGTCCTATGTCGTCGACGGTCTTGCGCCTCATCGCATCAGGCCGATCCTTGACCTGGCGGTGCGGCGCTTCAATGCCTTTGCCCGCCTCGAAGCCGATCTTGCCGAAGCCAAGGGCAAGCTGGCCGAGCGCGAGGTGGTGGACAAGGCCAAGCGCATCCTGATGGACAGCCGCGGCTTCACCGAGCCGCAGGCCTACAGCGAACTGCGCAAGACCGCGATGAACCAAGGCAAGCGCATTGCCGACATCGCCGAGGCGGTCGTCACAGCGCACCAGTTGATGGGAGGGAAATGATGGCATCCACGTCTCATCCGGGCGAACTGACCATCGGGTTCCTGCCGCTGGTCGATGCCTGCCTGCCGATCCTGGCGCGCGAACACGGCTTTGCCGAAGCAGAGGGGCTCTCGCTGCGGCTGGTGCGCGACATGAGCTGGGCGACGGTGCTCGACCGGCTGCTCTACGGGCACAGCGATGCCGCGCACATGGTTGCGCCGCTGGCCATCGCCACGACGCTCGGGCGCGGCCGGCCTGCGCAGCCGCTGTCGGTGCCTTTCGTGCTGGGGCTGAACGGCAATGCCATCACGATGCGGCCCGATCTGGCGAACGCGGTGAACCCCGGCGGAGGGCTAGGTGACCCGGCAACCGTGGGCGCCGCGTTGAAAGCGCATGTCGCGGCGACGGGGCACAAGCTGCGCTTTGGCGTCGTGCATCGCTATTCCAGCCACAACTACATGCTGCGGTACTGGCTGGCGGCCTGCGGCGTGCAACCTGACGTGGACGTTGAAATCACCACTGTCGCCCCGCCGTTCTGCGCCGATGCGCTTGAATACGGGGAGGTTGACGCGATCTGCGTGGGCGAGCCGTGGAACAGCGTGGCGGTGGAGCGTGGCGCGGGCGAGATCGTGCTGGTCACCGCGCAGATCTGGCGCCGGGGGGTGGAGAAGGTGCTCGCGTTCCGGGAGCGCGTCATGGAAGATCGCCGTCCTCAGGCCGAGGCCCTGATCCGGGCTCTGCGCAAGGCGGGCGAGCACTTCGTCGATCCCGAAAACCTCGAGAGCAATGCCGCGATCCTGGCGCGGGCGGAGTACCTCGATGGCGATGCAACGCTGATCCGGCGGGCCATCTCGGACCGCCTGCTGCTGGCCCACGGCGGCGCAGTGCTGCATTACCCCGATTTCATGTTCCAGCACCGCGAGGCTGCAAACTTCCCCTGGGTCAGCCAGGCGGAGTGGCTCTACAGCCAGATGGTGCGCTGGGACGGTCTTGAATTCGATGCTGCCGACGCGGCCAAGGCTGCGCGCGTCTTCCGGCCCGATGTATATCGCAGCGCACTATTGGGTACGGGCGACCCCTTGCCGGGGGCCAGTTCCAAGGTGGAAGGCAGCCTGCAGAAGCCGACGTCCGTGAGCATGCAGCAGGGCATCATAACTTTGGAAAACAACAGCTTTTTTGACGGGAGGCAATTCGATCCGGAATTGCTGGAGTCCTACATCGAAGGTCAGCGCCGGAAGTAAAGTTTCGCTGCGGTGCAAAAAAAGCTTGCCCATTGGCAGGCGAATCACATAGCTTTGCGTTCAAGCCAGACGGTGCCGCCCAAGGATGGACGGAGACATCGCCGGACGGCCTTCAGATTTCATCGCGTGGCAACGTCGCCGCCCAGACCTCCCATTCGGGATGCGTTCGGGCGGCTTTTTCGTGTTTGCCACGCCGCATTCGAGGGGTGGTCGAATATGGTCGGACTGGGTGGTTTCAATCGTCGCGGCGTGATCGCGGCGCTGCTGGCCGGCGTCGCGGTGGCAAGCTGCGGCAAGGGTGGCGATGGGGCCGAAAAGCCCGTCGCCTCGGCCAATGGCATCGAAAAGCCGGTGCTCAAGCTCGGCTTCATCAAGCTGACCGATATCGCGCCGCTGGTGGTGGCGCAGGAGAAAGGCTTCTTTCGCGAGGAAGGGCTGACCGTGACGCTCGAACCGCAAGCGAACTGGAAGGTCCTGCTCGATGGCGTGACCGGCGGACAACTGGATGGCGCACACATGCTGGCGGGGCAGGTGCTGGCTTCGGGCGCGGGGATCGGCAGCAAGGTGCCGCTGGTCACGCCGTTCTCGCTCGACATCAATGGCAAGGGCGTGACCGTTTCCAACCAGGTATGGGACATGATCGCCCCGACCCTGCCCAAGGGCCCGGACGGCAAGGTGCAGATGCCGATCCCGGCCTCGGCGCTGGCCCCGGTGGTCGCGAGGTTCAAGGCACAGGGCAAGCCGTTCAAGATGGGCATGGTCTTCCCCGTCTCCACCCACAACTACGTGCTGCGCTACTGGCTGGCGGCGGGCGGGCTGAACCCCGGCTTCTACCTGCCGGGTGATACCGCGGGCGTCACCGGGGCCGACGTACAGCTCTCGGTTACCCCGCCGCCGCAGATGCCCGCCACGATGGAGGCGGGCACGATCAACGGCTATTCGGTGGGTGAGCCGTGGAACCAGGCCTCGGTCGCCAAGAAGATCGGCGTCCCGATCATCGTCGATCCCGATATTGCCGGGACCACCGGCGACAAGGTGTTCGGTCTGACGGCCGACTTCGCGAAGAAGAACCCCAACACGGTGAAGGCGCTCACGCGCGCGCTGATCCGCGCCTCGATGTGGCTGGATGCCGATGGCGGCAAGAACCGGCCCGAGGCGGTGAAGATGCTAGCCAGCCCGAAGTACGTCGGCGCCGACGAAAAGGTGCTGATGGCTTCGATGACCGGCAAGTTCACTTTCGGCTCGGGCGACACGCGCGATACGCCCGAGTTCAACCTCTTCTTCGACAGCCAAGCCAGCTACCCGTTCTACTCGGATGGCATCTGGTTCCTGACGCAGATGCGCCGCTGGGGCCAGATTGCCGAGGACAGGAACGACCAGTGGTATCTCGACACGGTCAAGTCGGTCTACCGCCCGGACATCTACGAGGAAGCCGCCAGGTCGCTCGTGGCCGACGGCAAGGCCAAGGCCGACCAGTTCCCCACCACCGACGGGTTCCGCGTCTACACCCGCAAGGCGATCGATGGCGTGGCCTTCGATGCCCACAAGCCCGCCGCCTATGCCGCCAGCTTCTCGATCGGCCTGAAGGCCGGACAGAAGGTTACCCCGGCGGGCGTGAAGTAAGCCAGGAGCAGAGACGATGAACGCGGTTGCATTGCGCAAGGACACATTCGCCGAGACCCAAGCGGACGTCACGCAGGAGGGCGTGGGCCTTTTCCCGCAAGCAGGGGCGGAGACGGACGTGAAGAACACTGCGAAACGTGAAACAGCGCTGCCGTTCGGCATCAAGCTGCCTGCGGGCCGCGCGGCGTTCGATGCGGTCTGGCCTCCGCTGGCCGGTATCGGAGGCTTCCTCGCGCTATGGGCGCTGCTGGCGCCGCTGGTGCAGACATCGCTCGGCACGCTCCCTGGGCCGGGCGATGTCTGGTCGGCCTTTGCCGGGCTGATGGAAGAAGCCGACGCCTCGCGCGTTGCAGCAGCCGAAGCGGTCGCCGCGGGCTATGCCTATACCGGTCCGCCGACCTTCATCGACCAGATATTCACCAGCCTCGAGACGGTGGCGGCAGGCTTTGTGCTGGCGACGCTGTTCGCGGTGCCGCTGGGGCTGGTTGCAGGCATGTCGAAGCGGGTCAACGCGGCAATCAATCCGCTGGTGCAGGTGATGCGCCCGGTCAGCCCGCTCGCCTGGCTGCCGATCGTGACGATGGTGGTTTCCGCTTCGGTCACCAGCGACGATCCGACGCTGGCCAAGAGCTTCATCATCTCGGCGGTGGTCGTGATGCTGTGCTCGCTCTGGCCGACGCTGATCAACACCGCCATCGGCACGGCGAGCATCGACAAGGACCTGATCGCGGTGGGCCGCGTGCTGCGGCTGGGCTGGTTTGCCAAGCTGACGCGACTCGTCCTGCCTTCGTCGCTGCCCTATATCTTCACCGGCATGCGCCTGTCGCTCGGCACCGGCTGGATGGTGCTGATCGCAGCCGAAATGCTCGCGCAGAACCCCGGCCTCGGCAAGTTCGTGTGGGATGAATTCCAGAACGGGTCCGAGAAGTCGCTGGCGCGGATCATGGTGGCGGTGGTGGTGATCGGGCTGATCGGCTTCGCCCTCGACCGCGTGATGATGGCGCTGCAGGCCTTCGTCAGCCGCAACCGCACCGTCTGAGAAAGGCAAGCACCATGGCCACGATCCTTTCCCTGAAAGACGTCCGCAAGAGCTACACCGGCAAGACCGGCGGCGTAAGCCAAGTCCTCGGCGGCATCGACCTCGATGTGGAGGAGGGCGAGTTCATCGCGATCCTCGGCTTCTCGGGCGCGGGCAAGACCACGCTGATCTCCGCGATTGCGGGGCTTGTCGAACCCGATGCGGGCGAGATCCTGCTGCATGGGCAGGCGATTGACGGGCCCGACAAGGATCGCGGCCTCGTCTTCCAGTCCTATTCGCTGTTCCCGTGGTTGACGGTGGGGCAGAACGTGGCGCTGGCGGTGGACGCGGTGCACAAGGATCGCAGCAAGGACGAGCGCGCGGAGCTGGTGCGGCAGAAGGTCGAACTGGTCGGCCTCGGCCATGCGATGGACCGCAAGCCTGCGCAGCTTTCAGGGGGTATGCGCCAGCGCGTGTCGGTGGCCCGTGCACTGGCGATGGAGCCGGAAATCCTGCTGCTGGACGAGCCGCTTTCGGCACTGGACGCGCTGACCCGCGCCAAGCTGCAGGACGAGATCGACCGCATCCGCGAGGAGGAGAAGCGCACGATCATCCTCGTCACCAACGACGTCGACGAGGCGCTGCTGCTGGCGGACCGGGTGGCGGTGCTGACGCCAGCGCCTGCGGCAACGATCGGGCGGATCTTCCCGGTCACCCTGCCGCGCCCGCGCGATCGCGAGGCGGTGAACGACAGTGTCGAGTTCCAGAAGCTGCGCACCGAAATCGTCAATTATCTTGGCGGCTTGGCAGGCGACAAGGCGGCGCAGGGGAGCGACTTCGGGCACCTGCCCAACGTCCTCCCGCTCGACCTCGCGCCGCCGCCCAAGGCCTACCAGGATGCGGCAAGGAAGGGCGCGACGCGGCGATACATGGAGTTCTGGAAGCTCCACAAGGTCTACCCCACGCCCAAGGGCCCGCTGACCGTGGTCGAGGACTTCAACCTGATGATGGACAAGGGCGAGTTCATCTCGCTGATCGGCCATTCGGGATGCGGCAAATCGACCGTGCTGACGATGGCGGCGGGGCTGAACGAGATCAGCAAGGGCGGCATCATTCTCGACAATCGCGAGATCGACGTGGCCGGGCCGGACAAGGCCGTCGTCTTCCAGGCGCCGAGCCTGATGCCGTGGCTGACCGCGCGGCAGAACGTGGCGCTCGGGGTCGAGCGGGTCTACCCGCACGCGACCCGCTCTGAACGGCGCGAGATCATCGACTACTATCTTGATCGCGTGGGCCTGGCCGATGCCAAGGACAAGATGGCGGCGGAGATGTCGAACGGGATGCGCCAGCGTGTCGGCATCGCCCGCGCCTTCGCGCTGTCCCCGCGCCTGCTGCTGCTCGACGAGCCGTTCGGGATGCTCGACAGCCTGACGCGCTGGGACCTGCAGGACGTGCTGGTGGAAGTGTGGAACCGCACCAAGGTCACCGCGATCATGGTGACGCACGATGTCGACGAGGCGATCCTGCTGGCCGACCGCGTGGTGATGATGACCAACGGGCCGAACGCCACCATCGGCAAGGTCCTCAAGGTCGACCTGCCGCGCCCGCGCGACCGCAAGGAACTGCTGCGGCACCCGGATTTCTACGCCTACCGCCAGGAAGTGCTGCGCTTCCTTGCCGAATACGATCACGGGCCAAAGGCCCACGCCGCCTGAGCGGCAGCTTGAATCGAGAGGATGCCTGAACGGTCTTCTTTGAGGGGTTCAGGAGGAAAACATGAGAAAGACTGCATGGACGGCGGCGCTGCTCGCGTCGTCGATCGCCTTCGCGCATCCGGCGTTGGCAGGCGGCAAGCCCGCGTTCGGCGATCCGGTTCCGGTGGGCGACGGGCTGACGCTCGACCCGATCATCGATGCGCGCATCCGCTATGAAGGCGTCGATCAGCCGACGGTCGATGCCGACGCGCTGACCGTGCGCCTGCGCACCGGCGTGGAACTGAAGCATGCCCCGTCGCACCTGTCGGTGCTGGTGGAGGCCGAGGGGACGCTGGGTCTGAACAACGAATACAATGCCTTCCCGTTTGCCTTGCCCGGCAGTGCGCAGCGCCGCCCGCAGTATGCCGTGGTGGCTGATGGCGAGAGCATCGATCTCAACCGCGCGCAGATCATGTACAAGGTGAAGAACTTCGCGCTGACCGTGGGTCGCCAGCGGATCAATCTCGATGACCAGCGCTTCGTCGGCTCGGTCGGGTGGAGGCAGAACGAGCAGACCTTCGATGCGGTGCGCGCCGAAGCGACGGTCGGCCCGGTCAGCATCGATGCGACTTATGCAATCCAGCAGGATTCGATCTTCGGATCCGAAGCGGGGCCGCACCGGTCGATGGACGGGGATTTCGTATTCGCCCAAGCCGGGGTGAAGGCCGGGCCGTTCATGGTGAAGGGCTTCTCCTATATCCTCGATTACGACGAGGCCTTTGCCTTCGCCAATTCCTCGCAGACATATGGCGGGCGCGTTTCGGGGAGCATTCCGCTGTCGAAGGCGGTGAAGCTCAACCTGCTGGCAAGCTATGCGCGGCAGATGGACATGGGCCAGAACCCGGTGAACTACGAGGCCGATTACGTCGTCGGCGAGCTGGGCCTTGCCTATCAGGGCTTCACCCTGACCGGCGGCTACGAGAAGCTCGGCGCGGACAGGAAGGCGGGCAAGGCCTTCCAGACGCCGCTCGCCACGCTGCACAAGTTCAACGGCTGGGCCGACCTGTTCCTGACGACGCCGGGCAATGGGCTCGAGGACTATTATGTCACGCTCGCCAAGGTCTTTCCCAAGGTGAAGGCCGTGCAGGGGCTCAACGCCAACGTGACCTATCACGAATTTCGCAGCGATGCGGGCGGGGTGAAGTTCGGCAGCGAATGGGATGCGAGCCTCGGCTTCAGGACGAAGAAGGTCGGCTGGCTGGTGAAATACGCGAACTACAACGCCGACAGGTTCGGCGTGGATCGCCGGATCCTTTGGCTGCAGGCGGAAATGGCGTTTTGAGCTTGTTTTGAGGGGGTGTGCGGGATGCTTCGACAAGCTCAGCATGAGCGGGCTTGTCTTGCGTCTCCCGCTCATCCCGAGCCTGTCCAAGGATGGACTTGCTGCACTGCAAAATAACCCTTGCAGTGCAGCACCCGAATCGGTTAGCCAAGTGAACGAAGGCCGCAGTGCCGCCCAAGGTCGGGCGAACCAGCGCAAGGCCTCACAAGATCAACATCGCGTGGCAACGTCGCCGCCCAGACCTCCCAATCGGGATGTGTTCGGGCGGCTTTTTCGTGTTCACGCGTCTGCGAAGGAAGACTGGAGTGAACGCCCCTGCAAGCCTGATGGAGAAGGACCGGACGACGCCCGTCAAGGAGCGTCTGGTGGTGATCGGCAATGGCATGGCCGGGTGCCGTGCGGTCGAGGAAGTGCTCGCCCGCGATGCCGACCGCTTCGATGTCACGATCTTCGGCGCCGAGCCGCGCGTGAACTACAACCGCATCATGCTTTCGCCCGTGCTGGCGGGCGAGAAGGCGTTCGAGGACATCGTGATCAATGGCGAGGACTGGTATGCCGACAACGCCATCACGCTGGTCTCGGGCGATCCGGTGGTCTCGATCGACCGGGCGACGCAAACGGTGGTGGCGCAATCGGGCCGGGTCGAGCCTTACGACCGGCTGCTGATTGCCACTGGGTCCGATCCGTTCATCATCCCGGTGCCGGGCAAGGACCTGGCGGGCGTCGTCACGTTCCGCGACCTTGATGACGTGGACAAGATGCTGGCTGCCGCTGGAAAGGGCGGTTCGGCCGTGGTGATCGGCGGTGGCCTGCTCGGGCTGGAGGCAGCGCATGGCCTCAGCTTGCGCGGGATGAAGGTCACCGTCGTTCACCTCATGCCCACGCTGATGGAGCGCCAGCTCGACGAGGCGGCAGGCTACCTGCTCAAGACCGAGCTGGAGCGGCGCGGGCAGACCATCGTGACGGGTGGCGATACTGCGGAGATCGTCGGCAAGGACGGTCACGTTGCGGGCGTCAAGCTGAAGGACGGGCGCGAGTTTGCGGCCGACATCGTGGTCATGGCCGTGGGCATCCGCCCGGCGACCGGGCTTGCCAAGGCGGCCGGGCTCGAGGTGGAACGCGGGATCGTCGTGGACGACCACATGGTCACCAGCGATCCCTCGATCATGGCGGTGGGCGAATGCGTGCAGCATCGCGGTGCCTGCTACGGTCTTGTCGCGCCGCTGTGGGAAATGTGCCGCGCGCTGGCCGATGCGGCCTGCGAGACCCCATCGGGCTACGAAGGCTCGGTGACCTCGACCAAGCTCAAGGTTTCGGGCATCGACCTGTTTTCCGCTGGCGATTTCTCGGGCGGCGATGGTGCGGAAGACATCGTCATGCGCGATGCCGCACGCGGGGTCTACAAGCGGGTCGTCGTCAAGGATAACAGGCTCGTCGGCGCGGTGCTCTATGGCGATACCGCCGATGGCAGCTGGTACTTCGACCTGCTGAAAAAGGGCGAGGACATCTCCGACATCCGCGAGGCGCTGATCTTCGGCCAGGCCTTCGCATCGGGAGGCGCCCTGCTGGACCCTAATGCCGCCGTTGCAGCGCTATCGGACGACGCAGAAATCTGCGGCTGCAACGGCGTTTCCAAGGGCAAGGTGATCGAGACGATCAACGCAGGCGCGTGCAGCCTCGATGCGGTACGCAGCACCTGCAAGGCCTCGGCCAGTTGCGGATCGTGCACGGACCTGGTCGAAAGCCTGCTCGCCCTGACGCTTGGCGGTGAAGTCCAGTCCGGGCCGAAGACGCTGTGCAAGTGCACCAGCTTCAGCCACGACGACGTGCGCCGCCTGATCCTCGAGAAGAACCTGCGCGCCATCCCGCAAGTCTTCCAGGAACTGCACTGGACCACGCCCGATGGCTGCTCGTCGTGCCGCCCGGCGCTCAACTACTACCTGCTCTGCGCCTGGCCGGGCGAGTACGAGGATGATCAGAAGAGCCGCTTCGTCAACGAACGCCTCCACGCCAATATCCAGAAGGACGGCACTTATTCGGTTGTCCCGCGCATGTGGGGCGGGCTCACCAATCCGCGCGAGCTGCGCGCGATTGCCGACGTGGTGGAGAAGTACAACGCGCCGATGGTCAAGGTCACCGGCGGCCAGCGGTTGGACATCTTCGGGATCAGGAAGGAAGACCTGCCTGCCGTCTGGGCCGATCTCAACGCCGCGGGCATGGTATCGGGCCATGCCTATGGCAAGTCGCTGCGCACGGTGAAGACCTGTGTCGGCAGCGAATGGTGCCGCTTCGGTACGCAGGATTCGACCGGCCTCGGCGTCAAGCTCGAACGCATGACCTGGGGTTCGTGGATGCCCCACAAGTTCAAGATTGCCGTCTCCGGCTGCCCGAGGAATTGCGCCGAAGCCACGATCAAGGATTTCGGCGTGGTCTGCGTCGATTCAGGCTACGAACTCCACGTCGGCGGCAATGGCGGCATCAAGGTCCGCGCCACCGACCTGCTGTGCAAGGTGGCGACCGAGGCCGAGGCGATGGACGTCTGTGCGGCCTTCGTCCAGCTTTACCGCGAACAGGCGCACTACCTCGAACGCACGGCGCCGTGGATCGAGCGCGTCGGGCTCGATCATGTGAAGGCTGGCCTGTTCGACGATCCCGACAGCGTGAAGCGGCTGGCCGCGCGGTTCCGCCATTCGCAGAAGTTCATGCAGGACGACCCCTGGGCCGAGCGCGTGGCCGGCAAGGATGCCGACTTGCACCAGCACCTTGCCGAAGTGCGTCCCCTTGCAATGACGGAGTTTGCAGCATGATCGGCGATTGGCTCGACATCGGTTCGGTGGACCAGATCACGCCGGGCACTGCGCGCACGCTGCCGGTGGTGGGCGCGGATGAAATCGCAGTTTTCCGCACGCAGAAGAACGAGTTCTATGCGCTGGTGAACAAGTGCCCGCACAAGCAGGGGCCGCTCAGCCAGGGCATCGTCCACGGCAATGTCGTCACCTGCCCGCTGCACAACTGGAACATCTCGCTCAAGACCGGCGAGGCACTGGGCGAGGATGAGGGCTGCGTGCCGACCATTCCGATGAAGGTCGATGCGGGGCGGATGTACCTGCTGCGCTCCGCCGTTGTCGGGAGCCAGGCAGCTTGAGGGAAGTCCGCACCACTTGCGCCTATTGCGGCGTCGGCTGCGGCATCCGCGCAAGGGTGACGGGACCGCGATCGGTCACCATCACGGGCGACCCTGACCACCCCGCCAACTTCGGCAGGCTCTGCTCCAAGGGCACGCATCTGGGCGAGACGGTCGGGCTGGAAGGCCGCCTGCTCGCGCCGATGATCGGGGAGCGCCCCGCCGGGTGGGACGAGGCGCTTGATCTCGTGGCGGACCGGATGCGCGATTGCATCGAGCGCCACGGGCCCGACAGCGTCGCGCTCTATGTCTCGGGCCAGCTGCTGACCGAGGACTATTATGCGGCCAACAAGCTGATGAAGGGCTTCGTCGGCAGCGCCAACATCGACACCAATTCGCGCCTGTGCATGGCGAGCGCCGTCGCCGCGCACAACCGCGCCTTCGGCGAGGACCTGGTGCCGGTCACCTACGACGATCTCGACGAGGCGGACCTGATCCTGCTCGTCGGCTCGAACACGGCATGGTGCCACCCGGTGATCTGGCAGCGGATCGAGGCGGCGCGCGAGAAGCGCGGCACGAGGATCGTGGTGATCGATCCGCGCCGCACCGAAACCGCCGAACAGGCCGATCTGCACGTGCCTGTTGCGCCCGATGGCGATGTGGCGCTGTTCAATGCGCTGGTCGGGGAAATGGGGCGTCAAGGTCTGGTTTCCCGCGACATCCCCCACCCCGACCCCTCCCCTGAAGAGGAGGGGCTTCTGGGCGGCGTTTCGGCTGAGACATTTGCCGCGCTGGCAGACCTCGTCGCCGCGCACCCGCGCATGGTCACGGTGTTCTCGATGGGGGCGAACCAGTCGATTGCCGGGACCGACAAGGGCAACGCGATCATCAACCTACACCTTGCCATGGGCCGCATCAACGCGCCCGGCATGGGCCCGTTCTCGATGACCGGGCAGCCCAACGCCATGGGCGGGCGCGAGGTGGGCGGGCTTGCCAACATGCTCGCGTGCCACCTCGGTTTCTCCGAGCGCGAGCTGGCCGACGTCGCGCAGTTCTGGCAGGCCCCGCGCATGTGCAGCGGTCCCGGCCTCAAGGCCGTCGATCTGTTCAGCGCGGTGCACGATGGCCGGGTGAGGTTCCTGTGGGTCATGGCGACCAATCCCGCCGTCTCCATGCCCGATGCGGGCTTCGTGCGCGAGGCTCTGGCGCGGTGCGAAACCGTCGTCGTATCCGACGTGATCGCCGATACCGATACGGCGAAGTTCGCCCACATTCGTCTCCCTGCGCTGGCGTGGGGAGAGAAGGACGGGACGGTCACCAATTCCGAACGCCGCATCAGCCGCCAGCGCGCGCTGTTCGAAGCTCCGGGCGAGGCGCGCGCCGACTGGGCGATCATTGCCGACGTGGCGCAGCGGATGGGCTTTGCCGGGTTCGACTGGAGCAATGCAGCGGGCGTGTTCCGCGAACATGCGGCGATGACGGCGCTTTCCCTGAGGCATGGCAAGGTGCTGGACCTGACCGACAAGGCGCGCATCTCGGACGCGGAGTATGGCGCGATGGAACCGTTCCTGTGGGGCGGGCGGCATCCGCTGGCCGGGCGTGCGATGTCGATCGTGCCGGTGGAACCGCGCAGCCGCGCCGCCGATCCCGACTTTCCGCTGCGGCTCAACACCGGGCGCTATCGCGACCAGTGGCACACGATGACCCGCACCGGCCTTTCGCCCACGCTGGCGCAACACCGACGCGAGCCCCTGCTTGAGGTGCATCCCGCCGATGCCGAGGCGGCCGGGATCGTCGATGGAGCATTGGCACGCGTGGTGACGGCGTCGGGCAAGTCCGTGTTCCGCGTAAGCGTGACCGATGCTCAGGCGCTCGGGCAGGTCTTCGTGCCGATGCACTGGTCCGACGAGATGGCGAGCGGCGGTCGGGGGAACCTCCTTCCCGACCAGTCCGTCGACCCCATTTCGGGCCAGCCCGGCTTCAAGAACAATGCCTGCCGGATCGAACCGGTGGCGAGCGACTGGCGCGCGTTCCTGCTGCGCGGCGAAGCCATCGCGCCAGAAGGTCTGTTGTGGTGGAGCCGTTCGGCGGTGGTGGGGGGCTGGCTTTACGAACTCGCGGGTGATGGCGCGGTCGATGCCGATGTGCTGCTGCCGGCCGGTGAGCGGATCGAGGCGGTTGACATGGCGCGGGGCATGCGGCGGCTGGCAGTGACCGACCGGGAGGGCACCCTGATCGCGGCCCTGTTCGTCACGCGCACCGGCCAGTTGCCGCCCCGTGACTGGATTGCCGGGCAACTTGGTTCGAGCGGCGTGGCCCTGCCCGAGCTGCTCGCCGCGCGCCCGAGCATGCCCGCGCCCGATCGCGGGCCGGTGGTCTGCGTATGCCACGGCATCGGCGCGAACCAGATCCTCGGCGTTGCGGAAGCAGGCGCGGCCAGCGTTGCCGACGTAGGCCGTGCCTGCGGCGCGGGGACCAACTGCGGCTCTTGTCGACCGGCCATCGCCCGGATGCTGCGAGAGTGGCATGACGACATGAAGCCCTTGAGCGAGCCGGAGGCAGCACAATGAACGACTTCCCCGATGGCACAGTATGGCTTGTGGGTGCCGGGCCGGGCGATCCGGAACTGCTGACGCGCAAGGCGGCCCGCCTGATCGGAATGGCTAGCGTGATCTTTTACGATGCCCTGGTCGGGCCGGGTGTGCTTGACCTGGCAGCGCCAGGTGCAAGGCTCGTCCACGTCGGAAAGCGATCCGGCCGGCACTCGAAGGACCAAGGCACGATCGACCGACTGATCGTCGAGGCGGCGCTGGCAGGAGAGCGCGTCGTGCGCCTGAAAGGGGGCGATCCCGCAATCTTCGGCCGCGCGACGGAGGAACTCGAAGCGTGCCGCTCAGTTGACGTCGCAGTCTCGATCTGTCCGGGCGTCACGGCAGCGAGTGCGGCTGCGGCAAGCCTCGGCGTTTCGCTGACGCTGCGCGCTCTCTCCCGCAAACTGACATTCGTGACCGCCCACGTTCGCGCGGGAGAACCTTTCGATCTCGACTGGGCAGCCCTTCCCGATCCCACGGCGACCCTCGCCGTCTACATGGGCAAGGCAGCGGCTGGCGATATCTCACGCCAACTCATCGCGGCGGGGCTGCGAGGTGATACCCCGGTCGCTCTCGTCGAATCCGCCAGCCTGCCCACAGAGCGCCAGCTCCTGACGCGGCTTGACCTGCTGCCCCTTGTTGCGGGCACCGCACTTGGCGATGGTCCGGCCCTGCTGCTGATCGGCGCAGCGCTGGGAGGGGCTCTGCCACGTGCGGCCCGGACCAATGTTGCTATCGGGGAGGCCTGCGCATTTGCCGCTTCATAACCTTCACGCTGCGTCTGGGGCAAACTCCTTTGTTTAGCCAGAGATGTGATCATCGGTGGTATGAACGGCAATCGCTTCCAACTCATCCTGTCCGTGCCTCGAGTTACCTTAATGCCGAGAACTTCAACTCCCACAAGATCTCTTGCCTGAGAGCAGTCATCCTGGCGGCGGGATTGGAACGCGCGCACCTAGCTTTTTCGGAGGTGCGAAGTAGCACACCGGGTCATGAGAGCACATGTCGTCACTGCCTGGAAATGACTGACAGTTCTTGGCGCTCGATCCGAGCCTGTCTATGCGCAGCGAAGAACATCAACCCGGAAATTGCCTGAACGACCGAACCGTCCCTTAGGTCTGCTCGGCTCCTGTTGCACGGTTGGATGACTTGTCCCAGCATAAGCCAACATTTTTGTAAAAGAAACGGGACGACGGCAACTGGTCGGTAGCGACAATTGCGAAGCTGGCCAGCCGACTGGCGGCTGCCGCCCCTAACCCGGTCATTCGCGCTCAATTTTGACATGATCGATTCATGCCGTTCGTTCAGCACGCTGTAGCAATGGCGGAAAGACTTGGGCTGGGACTTTACTGCCGTTCCGAATTTCCCTCTGGACGAGCGGGTTTCGATGAAAACCGTCTGTCGTTTAGATAAATGGATCCGCGTTCTCGCCACCCATCAGCATGTTGGCGTAGTTGCGGGCGAAGCCGACCGGGTTGTTCGCCACGTGGGCGCGGGCCATGCGCACGTCGTGCCACAGGTCCTGAAAGGCGCTGCCGGTATAGACCGAGCGGCCGCCGGCCACGTCCATCAGCAGGTCCATCGCCTCGATGCAGCGGTCGGCGACGAGGCTCGCCTGATAGCGATAGCGCACGCGCTCAAGCATCGACGGGCGCCAGTCGTTCGCTTCCATCTCGTCATAGGCGCGCACCATTACCGCCGCCGCCTCGTCGGCAAGGTTGGCGGCGCGGGCGACGCGGCCCAGCACGTCCGGGTCGGCATTGCTCTTGGTCATGTCGGTGGTGGACATGCCGACGCGCTCGGCCATCAGGCTGATCGCGTGGCGCACCGCGCCGATCGCGCTGGTGTTGACCACGCGGATGAACACCTGCGCCCACGGCATGTCATAGTTGCCGGGACCCTGGTGATGCACGCCGTGGAAGCCGTCCATCTGCTTGTGGGTCATGTGGTCGGGCACGAACACGGGCTCGTCGATCACGATGTCGTTCGATCCGGTCCCCTGCAGGCCCATGGTGAACCAGGTATCGTCGATGCGGTACTGCGTGTTGGGCACGAGGA
>JBKBUD010000310.1:0-2202 GCA_046290865.1 Novosphingobium sp.
GGCGATGCACGGCATCATGCGCCAGCCGCGCGCGATGGCCTACTGGTCCACGCCACCGCATGACGATGAAGCAGTCACGGCGGAGTGGCTTGGCAATATGGCCGACATTCCGGCGCTGGAGGGCGAGGACTTCATCGTCGAGCATGAGGGTCGGGTAATCGGCAAGGCGGGGTTCTATCGCTTTCCCGACCTCGGCTACATGTTCGATCCGGCGGTGTGGGGGCAAGGTTTCGCCCGCGAAGCTGTCGGCGCAGTGATCGAGCGCGGCTTTGCTGTCCACCACCTGCCGCGCATCCAGGCTGATGTCGATCCGCGCAACAAGGCCTCGATCCGGCTTCTGGAGCGCCTGGGCTTCACCGAGACGCACCGTGCGGCACGGACATGGCTGGTGGGCGAGGAGTGGTGCGACAGCGTCTATTTCGCGCTGACCCGCGAGGACAGGGATCAGCGCACCGCCTGATGGCCCAGCGGGCCGTGGCCCGCACCGAAGCCGGGCGCGGCGAGCAGGGCGGCGCGGACGAATTCGCGGGCGTCTTCCACCGCTTCTTCCAGCGGCGCGCCGCTGGCCAGCAGGGTCGCGATGGCGCTCGACATCGTGCAGCCGGTGCCGTGGGTGTGGCGGGTTACGATGCGCGGGGCGGTCCAGACGCGCTCCGGCTGGCCTGGAATGACGAGGCGATCGATTACCTCCGAGCCCTCGGCATCACCGCCCTTGGCGATATAGGCGATGCCCCGCGCCCGCATCGCGCCATCGCCGCCGAGCGCTTCGAGTTCGGGAACGTTGGGCGTGGTCAGCGTGGCGAGAGCCATAAGGCGTTCGAACGCTGCGATGGTTGCGGCATTGGCGAGCGCGGCGCCGCTGGTTGAGATCATCACCGGGTCGAACACGATGGGCACGGAAAGGCGCTCGAGCCGGTCCGCCACCACGGCAGCGATTTCGGGCGAGCCGAGCATGCCGATCTTCACTGCATCGACCCCTAGATCATTCACGCAGGCATCGATCTGTGCGCCGACCATCGTCGGATCGACCGGTGCGACGGCGTGGACACCGGTCGTGTCCTGCGCGGTCAGGGCGCAGATGGCGGTCATGGCATAGCCGCCGAGCATCGTTATCGTCTTGATATCGGCCTGGATGCCGGCACCGCCGCCCGAGTCCGAGCCTGCGATGGACAGGACGCGCGGCGGCCTCATCCCTTGAACTTGCGCTCCGTCGAGGGCGGGTGCTTCGCGTGGAGCGCCTTGGCGCGCGTCGGGCGGTCCATCAGTTCGCCGCCGCAATTGGGGCAGCGGTCGTCAAGCTCTTCGGCGCATTCGGCGCACCAGGTGCATTCGAACGAGCAGATGAACGCGCCAGGTGCTTCGGCCGGAAGATCCGTGCCGCAGCGTTCGCAATCGGGACGCATCTCCAGCATCAGGCGGCCTTCCGCACGGCGTTGCAGATCTGGTCGACGACGGCTTCGACTTCGCCTGCATCATCGCCTTCGGCCATGACGCGGATGACGGGTTCGGTGCCAGACGGTCGGATGACGAGGCGCCCCTTGCCAAGCAGGCGGGCTTCGGCATCGGCGATGGCCTGCTTGACAGTCTTGTCGTCGAGCGGCTTGCCACCGGCAAAGCGGACATTCTTGAGCAGTTGCGGCACCGGGTCGAACTGATGGAGCAGCTCGCTGGCAGGCTTGCCGCTTTCCACCAGCGCGGCCAGCACCTGCAGCGCTGCGACGGTGCCGTCGCCGGTCGTGGCGTGGTCGGTCAGGATCATGTGGCCGGATTGTTCACCGCCGACGTTGAAGCCGCCCTCGCGCATGCGTTCGAGCACGTAGCGATCGCCCACCGAAGTGCGCTCGAGCGTCAGACCCTGACCGTTGAGGCAGCGTTCGAGGCCGAGGTTGGACATGACCGTGGCGACAACACCGCCGCCGCGCAGCTCACCGCGCGCTGCGAGTTGCGTGCCGATCAGCGCCATGATCTGGTCGCCGTCGACGGTCTGGCTCTTCTCGTCGACCACGATCAGGCGGTCGGCGTCGCCATCGAGGGCAATGCCGATGTCGGCGCGCACTTCGCGCACCTTGGCCTTGATCGCGTCGAGGTGGGTCGAGCCGACGCCCGCATTGATGTTCTTGCCATTGGGTTCGACGCCGATGGCAATGACTTCCGCGCCCAGCTCCCACAGGGCCGAGGGCGTCACGTGATAGGCTGCGCCAT
>JBKBUD010000311.1:0-2199 GCA_046290865.1 Novosphingobium sp.
CAATGCGGTAACGCTTGTCGGTCAGGTTCTTGCCCAGCACGCGCAGGTAGTAGTTGTCGTCGACCTGCGAGATCGTGAGCGATGCATTGACCAGCGTGCGGGCGTTCAGGAACGTGTTGCCCAGCGGATCGTCGATCGCCTGGGTGTTCAGGTTCCGGCTGGTGTAGGCAGCCGAGGCATTGGCGATGACCTTGAAGTTCGAGGTCAGCGGCGTCTCGTAGGTGCCGTCCACCGTCCACTGCCACTTGGGCGCACGATCCAGCGGGGCGGTGGCAAGGTCGTAGCCAGCGGTGGGTGCGGTGTACTTGTCGTAGGCCGCATCCTGGTAACCCAGCACGCCGCGCAGCTGGAAGCCCTTGAACAGGCGCGCGGTCGCCTCGGCCTCGAGGCCCTTCACTGTCGCGCTCGCCGCGTTGACGAAGATCGTCACCTGGTTGGGCTGGCCGTTGACCACCAGCGGCACGTTGAGCTGCTTCTGCAGGTCCTTGTACTTCACGTAGAAGCCGGTGAGGTTGAAGCGCAGGCGCCGGTCGAACAGCTCGGTCTTCACGCCCGCTTCATAGCTGTCCGCCGTTTCGGGACGGGTCGCCCGGGCCGCGGTGCGGAACGCGTTGAGGTCGTTGCCGAACGCTGCAAAGCCGCCGATCTGGTCGTTGAAGCCGCCGCCCTTGAAGCCGCGCGAATAGGTCGCATAGGCGAAGACTTCAGGCGTTGCCTGATAACCGAGGCTTGCGCGCCACGTCGCACGGCGGGCGCGATCGTTCACGGTGACCACGCCGGCCGGATACTTGAACACGCTGGCATCGAGCGCCTCGTCGATCTGGATCGAGGGGTCGAAACCGCCACCCAGCTGCGGGATGAACACCTGCTGGCGACCGTACCAGTCCTTGTCTTCCCAAGTGTGGCGAATACCGGCGGTGAAGCTCAGTTCCGGGGTCAGCTTGTAGGTGCCTTCGGCGAAGAGCGCCTTGGAACGCGACTTCTGCGCGTTGCACAGGATGTAGGGCGTATCGTTCCAGTTGCCGAACGGCAGCGGACCCGATGCAAGGTCGAGGAAGCCGAGGATCTGCGCCACGCAGAAGTCCACCGTCTCACGCTGGTAGAAACCGCCCACGACCATGTCGAACGGCCCGCCAAGATCGGTCGCGAAGCGCAGTTCCTGCTGGAAGGTCTTGCGATCGTCGTCGCGGGTCGCGTCGAAGAACGACAGCGGCTGCCCATCGGCGGCGATCGGCGCGGCACCGGCATAGGAGTTCGGAATGCGCGAGGCCTGCTTGCGCCAGCCGGTGACCGAGGTCAGCTTGCCGAAGTCGAAACTGATGTCGCCATTGATGTAGAACCCGTCGACCGAGATGCGCTGTCCGTCGCGCATCTTGATCAACCCGTCCTGACGATAGGTCACCGCCGCATTGTCGAGCGGATCGCTGCTGTTCGGGTTCTGGCGGATCGTGCCGAGCAGGTCGGTCAGGAATGGCGTATTGCCGGTATAGAGATAGTTCTCGTTGACCGAAGGCACCGTCTCGGAACGGTCACGCAGGCGCTCGTACTGCGCGAGGATGCTGATGCGGTCCGAAGGCTCCCACAGGAGCTTGGCACGCACGTTGTAGACGTCCTTGCCGCCCGCACGCTTGCCGTCGAGACAACCGCTGCGCCCGTCGAACTTGCTGGGCGCAAAGCCGGTCACCGGGCCGTAGCAGGCGCCGTTGCGATAGAACCCGTCCGACTTCTCGAGCCCGCCGACCAGGCGCAGCGCCAGGTTGTCGCCAATCGGCATGTTCATGGCAGACTGGAAGCGCACGGTGTTGAAGCTGCCGTACTCGGCACGGGCATCCACGCCGAAGGTCTGCAGTTCGGGCCGCTTGGTACGGACGGTGACTGCGCCGCCGGTGGTGTTCTTGCCGAACAGCGTGCCCTGCGGGCCGCGCAGCACTTCAACCTGGGCAACGTCGAACACGTCGAGCAGCTGGGTCTGGACCGAGGAGACCACAAAGTCATCGACAAGCACGGCAACCGGCGGCTCGAAATAGACGATGATCGAGGTCTGGCCGACGCCGCGCATGGCGAACGAGGCGGCGTTGAAGTTGGTGATCGTGTTGGCCGAGAAGTTCGGCACGAACGCGGCAAGGTCGCCAAGGTCACGCGGGCTGGCCTGGCGGATCAGCGTGCTGTCCACGGCCGAGATCGCGACCGGGGTCGACT
>JBKBUD010000047.1:0-16904 GCA_046290865.1 Novosphingobium sp.
GGCAACTGGCTGACCAAGCAGTCGGTCAACCACGTCGAGGAACTGCGCGGCAAGCGTGCGGCGATGGACGCGGTCTATCACATGCACCACTTCGCCCATGCCCAGAACGACATCGTCACCGGCAATTCGATTGCGGGCGTGAGCGGGACGTCGGCTGCTGCGGCCAATAAGAAAGACGCGGGCGAAGGCTGATGGCAAGCGCGCTTCACACCGTCCTGACCGAGCGCCTTGGCTGCACGGCTCCGATCATCCAGACCGCGATGGGCTGGGTGGCCGAGCCGAGCCTTGTCATCGGCAGTTGCAATGCCGGCGCCTTCGGCTTCCTCGGCGCGGCGGTGATGACGCCGGATGAATGCCGCGAGAAGATCGTTGCCGTGCGGAAGGGCACCGACAAGCCGTTCGGGGTCAACTTCCATTCGTTCCAGCCCGGGGCGGAGCAGATCGTCGAGCTGATCCTTGCCAATGCCGAGCAGGTCCGTGCGGTCAGCTTCGGGCGCGGGCCGAATGCCAAGATGATCGGGCGCTTCAAGGACGCGGGCATCCTGTGCATCCCGACCGTCGGCGCGGTGAAGCACGCGAAGAAGATGGAAGAACTGGGCGTCGACATGATCAGCGTCCAGGGCGGCGAGGGCGGTGGGCACACCGGTTCGGTGCCGACGACGATTCTGCTGCCGCAAGTGCTCGACACGGTGAAGGTGCCGGTCATTGCCAGCGGCGGCTTTGCCGATGGGCGCGGTCTGGTGGCGGCGCTGGCTTATGGCGCGGTCGGCATTGCCATGGGCACACGCTTCCTGCTGACTCAGGAAAGCCCGGTGCCGAACAGCGCCAAGTCGGCCTACCTCAAGGCCGGGACCGATCAGATCATCGTGACCACCAAGCTCGACGGTATTCCGCAGCGCATGGTGCGCACGCGGCTGATGGACCGCATCGAGAAATCGGGTTCGCTCGCCATGTGGCTGCGCGCGTTCGAGGCGGGCGCGGCGATGAAGCGCCAGACCGGCGCATCGTGGCTGCACTTCATCAAGGCCGCGAAGGGCATGACCGGCCACGGCGACGTACCGCTGAAGCAGGCCATGATGGCAGCGACCATGCCGATGCTGATCCAGAAGGCCGTGGTTGATGGCGACATCGAGAACGGCGTGATGGCGACCGGCGTGGTCGGTGGCCGCATTTCCGAGATTCCGACCTGTCAGGAACTGGTCGACCGCATCATGGCCGAGGCCGAGGCCCGCCTTTCCGCGCTCTGCGCAAGCTGACATTCGAGGACGAGGGACACCCCATGCCGATCACGCTCACCGTCAAGGACCGCATCGCCGAGATCGTGTTCGATGTGCCGCCGGTCAACGCATTCGACAGCGAGACCTGGATGTCGCTTCCGGGGATCGTCAAGAAGGCGGCGGCTGATCCCGAAGCCAACGTGGTGCTGATCCGTGCCGCGGAAGAGTCACGCGGGTTCTGCGGCGGCGTCGACATCAAGGAGATGCAGGCCCATCCCGAGCGCATCACCGTGCTCAATCGCGGCAACTTCCTGACGTTCAAGGCGATCCACGAGGCGGAAATCCCGGTGGTGGTCGCTGCGCACAAGTTCGTGATCGGCGGCGGCATCGGCATCTGCGGGGCAAGCGACGTGATCATCGCGGCGGACGATGCCTTCTTCTCGCTGCCCGAGGTCGATCGCGGCGCGATGGGCGGGGCGAGCCACATGTCGCGCATGCTGCCGCTGCACAAGGTGCGCGCGGCGTTCTTCACAGGGGGCAATATCCCGGCGCAGGAAGCCTATCGCCTGGGCGCGGTGGAGAAGGTGGTCCCGCGCGCCGATCTGGTGGCCGAAGCCCACGCCTTCTGCAGCGTGATCGCCTCCAAAAGCCGCAAGGCGCTGGTCATCGCCAAGGAGGCGCTGAACGGCCTCGAGGCTCGTGACGTGGATCGCGGGTATCGCTGGGAGCAGGGCTTCACGCTGGAAATGTACATGCACGAGGACAGCCAGCGCGCGCGCGATGCCTTTGTTGAAACCGGCAAGGCGGCCCAATTCTAATGATGGCGTTCTGATCATGGACCTGACGTATACTCCCGAACAGCAGGCATTTCGCGCCGAGGTCCGCGCGTGGCTGGAAGCCCACGTACCCATGGCGCCGCTCGAGCACTATGACGCGACGCGCGAGGGCTTCGAGGCGCACCGCCAGTGGGAAGCGACGCTCAAGAGCGGCGACTGGGGCATGGTGACCTGGCCCAAGGAATACGGCGGGCGCGGGCTCGACCTGATCCAGTGGCTGATCTTCGAGGAAGAGTACTACCGCGCCGGGGCTCCGGGCCGCGTCAACCAGAACGGCATCTTCCTGCTCGGCCCCACGCTGATGGAATTCGGCACGCACGAACAGAAGCAGCGCTTCCTGCCGCCGATGGCAAGCGGCGAGGAAATCTGGGCGCAGGCATGGTCCGAACCGCAGGCAGGGTCGGACCTTGCCGGGGTGCGCGCCACAGCCGTCCGTGAGGGCGACGAATACGTGCTCAACGGCCACAAGATCTGGTCAAGCCGCGCCGCCTTTGCCGACTGGGCTTTCGGCCTGTTCCGCGAGCCGGGCAGCGAACGGCACAAGGGCATGAGCCTGATCTTCTTCCGGCTCGATCAGGAAGGCGTCACCCGCAACCCGATCCGCAAGATCAACGGCCACGTCGGCTTTGCCGAGATTTTCCTCGACAACGTGCGCGTGCCCGCCTTCAACCGCCTCGGCGACGAGGGGCAGGGCTGGCACATCTGCATGGCGACCGCCGGGTTCGAGCGTGGCCTGATGTTGCGCAGCCCGGCGCGGTTTCAGGAAGCTGCCGCCGCTCTTGCTGCACTGTGGCAGAGCCGCAAGGACACATGCGATCCGGCGCTCGAGGCCGACGTGGTGCGCGCGCACATGAACGCCGAGGCCTATGCGCTGAACATCTACCAGACCGCATCGCGGCTGATGGCAGGTGCCAAGATCGGGCCGGAAGCTTCGACCAACAAGATCTTCTGGTCGGAGATGGACATCCACCTGCACGAGACCGCGCTGGCGATCCTCGGGGCCGAGGCAGAGCTGCTGCCGCCGACCGGTGAGCATGAGTGGCTGGACGATTACATCTTCTCGCTGGCCGGGCCGATCTATGCCGGGTCGAACGAGATCCAGCGCAACATCATTGCCGAGCGCATGCTCGGCCTGCCGCGCTGAGGAGGGACGGGCACATGGACTTCACCCTCAACGACGAACAGCTGATGTTTGCCGAGACGGCGCGGACGCTGCTGGGCGACACCTGCACGCCAGACCACTGGCACAAGATGATGGAACAGGGCGCTGCGTTTGACGCGGCGCGCTGGGCACAGATCGTCGAGAACGGCTTTACCCTGCTGCTCCTGCCCGAAGCGGCAGGCGGCATGGGGCTGACCGAGCTGGACCTTGCCCTGATTGCCATCGAGGCCGGCTATGTCGCGCTGCCCGAGCCGCTGGCCGAAAGCGCCGGCGTTGGTGCGCCGCTGCTGGCAAGCCTTGCGCCCGAACATACGGTGCTGGCCGATCCGGCAGCAATCATCGCAGTTGCTCCGGCGATCAATCCGGTCGTCGCCAATGCCGATGTTGCAGCTGCAATCCTGATCGAGAAGGATGGGCGGGCCTATCTCGTCATTCCGGATCAGGTGACGCTGACGCCTGCCGATACCATCGACCCGTTCCGCCGCCTGTTCCGCATCGAGTGGGACGCCAGCAAGGCCGAGGACCTCGGCCCAGCTGACTGGACGCTGGCGATCGACCGCGCAGCGCTGTTCGCGGCGGCGCAAGGGTTGGGGCTGGCGCAGCGGGCGGTCGATCTTGCCGTCGCCTATGCCAAGGACCGCATGCAGTTCGGCAAGCCGATCGGCTCCTATCAGGCGGTGAAGCATCATCTTGCCAGCGCGCAGACCGCGATCGAGTTTGCCCGTCCCGTGGTGCTCGCCGCTGCTGCGGAGATCGGCCATGCCGACGTCCATTCGCGGGCCCGTGTGTCCGAGGCCAAGATCGTCGCGCTCGAAGCTGCCGAGAAGGCAGCGCGGGCATCGATCCAGGTGCATGGCGCGATGGGCTATTCGTGGGAAGTGGACGTCCACCTGTTCCTCAAGCGCGCACTGGCGCTGAAGGCGGCGTGGGGCACGCCCGCGTTCCATCGCAGCCGCATCGCCACGCGCATCTTCACCCAGCCACTTGGCGCCGACCAGACCTTTGCCCGCCAAAGTGCCAAGAGCGAGACAGAACATGCCTGAAGCCTATATCGTTGATGCCGTGCGCGCGCCTGTCGGGCGCAAGAAGGGCAGCCTTGCCCATATCCACCCGGCAGACCTCGCCGCGCACCCGATCCGTGAGCTGATGGCGCGCCATGACTTCGACCCGGCGCTGGTCGAGGACGTGGTTTGGGGCTGCACCGAGACCATCGGCGGGCAGGCGGGCGACATCGGCCGCACCGCTTGGCTCGTGGCCGGGCTTGCCGAGGACGTGCCCGGTGTGACCATCGACCGCCAGTGCGGTTCAGCGCAGCAGGCGGTGCACTTTGCAGCGCAAGGCGTGATGAGCGGCACGCAGGACATCGTCGTGGCCGGTGGCAGCCAGGCGATGAACCGCATCCCGATCATGGCGGCGATGACCGCAGGCGCGGCCTATGGCTTCGAAAGCCCGTTCCTTGGCGCCAAGGGCTGGGACGCCCGCTATGGCGACGAGGAAGTCAACCAGATCCGCTCGGCCGAGATGATTGCCGAGAAGTGGGCCATCACCCGCGAAGAAATGGACGCTTTCGCCTATGAGAGCCACCGCCGTGCTCAGCACGCGACCGAGCAGGGCTGGTTCAAGAACGAGATCGTGCCGCTTGAAGGGCTGGATCGCGACGAGACGATCCGTCCAGGTACGACGCTGGAAGGCCTCGCCTCGCTCAACCCCGTGCGAGAGGGCGGGCGGGTTACCGCGGGCAACGCGAGCCAGAACTCCGACTGTGCAGCCGCGCTGCTGATCGTCAGCGAGCGGGCGCTGAAGGAACACAACCTCAAGCCGCGCGCGCGCATCCACCACATGTCGGTCCGCGCCGACAATCCGGTGTGGATGCTGACCGGTCCGATCAATGCCACGCGCTATGCCATGCAGAAATCGGGCATGAAGCTTTCCGACATCGACCTGTTCGAATGCAACGAGGCCTTCGCCTCCGTGCCGATGGCGTGGATGAAGGAGCTGGATATTCCGCACGAGAAGGTCAATGTCCAGGGCGGCGCGATTGCGCTCGGCCATCCGATCGGATCGACCGGGGCCAAGCTGATGACGACGCTGCTCAATTCGCTGGAGCGCACCGGCGGCCGCTATGGCCTGCAGACGATGTGCGAAGGCGGCGGGCAGGCCAACGTCACGATCATCGAGCGGCTCTGATCCATGGGGTCCGCAACCGCCATCACCAACCTGCTCTACCGCTACGCGGAACTGATGGATGCAGGCCAGCTCGAGGAGGTCGCCGCGCTGTTCCAACATGCGCGCGTCACCTTGGGCGGTGGCAAGGTGGCAGAGGGCGCGGCTCCCATGCTCGAACAGTGGCGCGCCTTCGTGCGCATCCACCCTTGCGGCACGCCGCGCACGCGCCACGTCATCACCAACCCGATCGTCGAGATCGACGAGGCGGCGGGAACGGCGAGCTGCCGCTCGGTCTATACCGTGTTCCAGCAGACCCCGGAGTTGCCGTTGCAGGCCATCGCTTCGGGGCGCTATCACGATACCTTTGAGCGTGTTGGCGGAACCTGGCGCTTCGCCACGCGCGACTATTCCATGCTCGATTACATCGGCGACCTTTCGCAGCACCTGCTGCTGCCGGTCGGCTGAAGCACTTTACAGGAGATACAAGTGGGCATCTGCGAAAATCGCACTGTCATCATCACCGGAGCCGCCGGTGGCCTCGGCCGCGCCTATGCGCTGGCCTTCGGTGCGGAAGGCGCAAACGTGGTGGTCAACGACATCGGCACTTCGCTCGGCGGCGAAGGGCGCGACACCAGCGCGGCTGACGCGGTGGTCGCCGAGATCAAGGCAGCGGGCGGCAAGGCCATCGCCAACTACGAGGACATCACCGACTGGGACGCGGCCAAGCGCATCGTCGATGCAGCGGTCGAGGCCTTTGGTGACCTGCACGTGGTGGTCAACAACGCCGGTATCGTGCGCGACCGCATGTTCGTCTCGGCAACGGTCGAGGAATGGGATGCGACGATGCACGTCCATCTGCGCGGCCACTTCTGCATCGCGCGCCACGCCGTGAACTACTGGCGGGCCAAGCAGAAGGACGGGCGCGATCCCGATGCCCGCATCATCAACACTTCGAGCGGGGCGGGCCTGCAGGGCTCGATCGCACAGGCCGCCTATTCGACCGCCAAGGGTGGCATTGCCTCGCTGACGCTGGTCCAGGCGGCCGAGCTTGGCCGCTATGGCATCACCGCCAACGCGCTCGCCCCTTCGGCCCGCACACGCATGACCGAAGGCGCCTTTGCCGAAAAGATGAAGGCGGTGGAGGAAGGGTTCGACGTGATGGACCCGGCCAATGTCGCGCCGACGGTCGTGTGGCTCGGCAGTGCCCACAGCGCGCACGTGACCGGGTGCGTCTTCGAACTCGAAGGCGGCAAGATCATGCTGGAGGACGGCTGGCGCGAAGGCCCCTTCGTCGACCAGCAGGCCCGGTGGGAGCCGGCGCAGGTGGGCGAAGTCGTGGACAAGCTGATCGAAGCGCGCGTGCCGCCGCGCAAGGTGTGGGGCACGGCCTGAAGGCCCGGACGGAGTAAAGACGATGGAATTTGCCTTCACCGACGAACAGGCGATGATCGCCGAGACCGTGCGCGGCTTCTTCGCCGAGAACGCGACGAGCGAGCGCACGCGCAAGGCGATGGCCGCTGACGGAATCGACCGCGAGCTGTGGTCTTCCTTTGCGACAGAACTGGGCCTTGCCGGGATCGGCCTGCCCGAAGAGCATGGCGGCGCAGGACTTGGCATGATCGAGATGGCGCTGGTTGCCGAGGCTGCTGGCGCGCAAGTCGCGGCGCTGCCGCTGCTCGGCCATGTGATGATCGGCCAGGCCATCGCGCGCGGCGGGTCCGAGGCGCAGAAGGCGGAGTGGTTGCCGCGTCTCGCAGCGGGAGAACTGTTCGCAACGGCGGCATGGGCACCCAGGCTGAGCGTTGCAGAGGGGCGCATTTCGGGGACATTCCCGTTCCTGCCGCATGGTGCTTCGGCGGACCTGCTGCTGGTCCATTCCGGCAGCGAGGCATGGATCGTCGATCTCAAGGGCGCAGGCGTGAGTGTTGCGGCGCACGTGACGATGGACCAGACCCGGCCCTTCGCCACCGCGACGCTGGACGGTGCGCAGGGCGAGCAGCTGGCCAATGGCGATGCGGCGATTGCCGGGGCGCTTGCCGCCGGGTGGATCTGCCTTGCCGCCGAGGCGCTTGGCGGGGCGCAGGCGACGCTGGACCGCACCGTCGCCTATTCCAAGGAGCGCGTGCAATTCGGGCGGCAGATCGGTTCGTTCCAGGCCTACAAGCATCGCCTTGCCGACATGATGATCGAGATCGAGCAGGCGCGCTCGGCGGTCTATTGGGCGGCCTGCGCGGTGGACGAGGGCTCGGACGAGGCGCAAGTCGCGCTCCATTCCGCCAAGGCCTTCTGCGCCGACACCTACTTCATGTGCGCGGGCAACATGATCCAGCTGCACGGTGGCATCGGCTTCACTTGGGAGCATGACGCCCACCTGTTCTTCAAGCGCGCGCGTTCGATCCAGACGCTGCTCGGCGATGGCCAGTGGCATCGCGAGCAGGTCGCTTCTGCCGTTCTGGGAGCTGCTGCGTGAAGCTAGGCTTCTCAGCCGCCGACGAAGCCTTCCGCGCCGAGTGCGCGGAGTGGCTGCAGGCGGAAATGACCGGGGAATTTGCCGACATTCGCGGCATCCCCAACCTGTGTGACGCAATCCCGCGCCGCAAGGAGTGGGAGCAGCGGCTCGGGCAAGCGGGCTGGAGCTGCATCGGCTGGCCGCGCGAGTGGGGCGGGCGCGACGCGACCATCGCGCAGCAGGTGATCTTCGCCGAGGAATACGCGCGGGCGGGCGCTCCCAACCGCATCAACCACATCGGCGTCGAACTTGCCGGGCCGACGATCCTCGCCTTCGGGTCCGAGGAGCAGAAGGCGCGGTATCTGCCCGAGATCGCTGCGGGGCGGCAGATCTGGTGCCAGGGGTATTCGGAGCCGAATGCCGGGTCCGACCTTGCCAACGTCAAGACCAAGGCGCGCCTGGAAGATGGGCAATGGATGGTCAATGGCCAGAAGGTCTGGACCAGCCTTGCCCACTATTCCGACATGATCTTCGTCGTCGCGCGCAGCGAGGAAGGTTCGGCGGGGCCCAAGGGCCTGTCGTTCCTCCTGATGGACATGGACCAGCCCGGCATCGAGGTCCGCCCGATCCGCCAGATCAATGGCGAGGCCGAGTTCAACGAGACTTTCCTCACCGATGCACGCTGTGCCGCGGATGCCATGCTTGGGGCACAGGGCGAGGGCTGGAAGGTGGCAATGGCGTTGCTGGCGTTCGAGCGCGGGGTTTCCACGCTTGGCCAGCAGATGCAGTTCCGCAACGAGCTCGATGCGGTGATCGATGCGGCCAAGGCCAACGGCAAGGCTGCCGATCCGGTCGTGCGCCAGAAGATCGCGCGGGCGGAGGTCGGCCTCAGACTCATGCGCTATGGCGCGCTGCGGATGCTTTCAGGCACCGATCTTGCCGCCATCGACGGCGCGGCGCTGACATACAAGATCCAGTGGGCGACCTGGCGGCGCAATCTGGGCGAACTGGGCATGGACGTGCTGGGTCAGGCGGCGGAGGTTGCGCCCGGTGACCACTACTCCTGGCCGACCCTGCCCAACCTGTTTCTCTTCAGCCGCTCGGACACGATCTACGGCGGCACCAACCAGATCCAGCGCAACCTGATCGCCGAGCGCGGTCTGGGGCTCCCCCGCGAGCCTCGGGGCTCGCAATGACTAGAATTGAACCGAGAGGCCAAGCATGAGCGTTCCCGTTCCTCCCTATCCCACGCCGCTCGGCATGCTCAAGGGCAAGACGGTGGTCGTCACCGCCGCCGCCGGGACCGGCATTGGCTTTGCCGTGGCCAAGCGCGCCGCCGAAGAGGGCGCGCGCGTGCTGATCAGCGATTTCCACGAGCGTCGCCTGGGCGAAGCCGCCGATCGCATCGCCGCCGAAGTGGGCTGCGAGCGTCCGTTCACGCAGGTCTGCGACGTGACCAGCGAGTCCCAGGTGCAGGACTTGCGCGATGCCGCGCTCGAGGCGTTGGGCACGGTGGATGTGCTCATCAACAACGCCGGCCTTGGCGGTGAAGTCTCGGTGGTCGACATGACCGACGAGCAGTGGAGCCGCGTGCTCGACGTGACGTTGACCAGCCTGTTCCGCATGACGCGGGCGTTCCTGCCTTCGATGTATGCGGCGAAGAAGGGCGTGATGGTCAACAACGCTTCGGTGCTGGGCTGGCGCGCGCAGAAGGGACAGGCGCACTACGCCGCTGCCAAGGCTGGCGTGATGGCCTTCACCCGCTGCTCGGCGCTGGAAGCGGCGGAGCACGGCGTGCGCATCAATGCCGTTGCTCCGAGCCTTGCCATGCACCCGTTCCTCGCCAAGGTGACGACCGAGGAGATGCTGGCGCAACTGGTCAAGACCGAGGCCTATGGCCGCCCTGCCGAGGTGTGGGAAGTGGCCAACGTCATGTTGTTCCTCGCCTCGGACCTCTCCTCCTACATGACCGGCGAAATCGTCCCGGTCTCGAGCCAGAGGGCCTGATCGTGGCGGTGGTGTTCGAAAAACCTGCCGACCTGCTCGGCAAGGAAGGCACGCAACTGCCGCCGACCGAGTGGCTGCTGATCGATCAGGACCGCGTCAACGGCTTTGCCGACGTGACCGGCGATCACCAGTGGATCCACGTCGACGTCGAGCGTGCCAAGGACGGGCCGTTCGGCGGGACCATCGTCCACGGCTACCTGACGATGAGCCTGGTCAACTACTTCCTGCCCCAGCTGATCGAAGTGCGCGGCTTTGCCCATGCGGTGAATGTCGGCGCCGATCGCCTGCGCTTCCTCTCGCCGGTCAAGGTTGGCAGCCGCATTCGGGGTGTGGGCGAGGTGGTTTCGGTCGAGGAAGTGAAGGGCGCGATCCAGTCGGTCGTGCGCGTTACCGTCGAGATCGAGGGACAAGAGAAGCCCGCCTGCGTGCTCGATACCATAAGCCGCTATTTTCCGGAGTGAATGCGATGCCCGATCCCAAGGTGATGGAAGCTGCCGTCCACGAATATGTCGCCGCATTCGATGCCGGTGCGCCCGAGCGGGTCGCCGCGCTGTTCGCGGCGGATGCCACGGTCGAGGACCCGGTCGGCACCGAGCCGAAGGTCGGCCATACCGCAATCCTCGAATTCTACACCGCCTCGATGCAGACCGGTGCCAAGCTGGCGCTTGATGGTGCGGTTCGTCTGTGCGGGCCCTATGCCGCATTCGCCTTCACGGTCCACCTCCACTGGGAGGGCAAGGACCAGCGCGTCGAGGTGATCGACACCTTCAAGTTCAACGACGACGGCAAGGTCGTCGAGATGCGGGCCTATTTCGGGCCTTCCAACATGCACGGCTTCGGCTGAGGGGATATAGACATGCGTGAAGCCGCCATCATTTCGACCGCCCGCACCGGCGTGGGCAAGGCCTATCGCGGAGCCTTCAACGATACCGAAGCTCCGGTGCTTTCCAGCCACGTCGTCAATGCCGCCATCGCGCGCGCCGGGATCGATCCGGCGCGGGTGGACGACGTCTACCTCGGCGTCGGCAATCACTGGAACACGCAGAGCTACAACCTCGGGCGTCTGACCGTCCACGGCTCGGTCCTGCCCGACACGACCGGCGGTTTCACGCTCGACCGCAAGTGCTCGTCGGGCCTCAACGCCATCGCGCTCGCTGCGCGCGGGATCATGTGCAACGAGATCGACGTGGCTGTGGCGGGCGGCATGGAAAGCATCTCGCTGACCATCAACAAGCACGCGCCCCAGTTCCGCAACCGTTCGGAATTCATCAAGGCGGCGGACCCGCACGCCTACATGGTGATGATCGAAACCGCTGAAATCGTTGCCGAACGCTATGGCGTGACGCGCGAGGAGCAGGACCGCTTTGCGGCGCTCTCGCAGCAGCGTGCCGCGGCCGCGCAGGAAGCCGGCAAGTTCGACGACGAGATCGTGCCGATCACCGTCACCAAGGCGCTGTTCGACAAGGAAGGCAACGAGACCGGCAAGGAAGAAGTCACCCTCGCCAAGGACGAAGGCGTGCGCGCTGGCACCACCTACGAGGCGCTGGCGGGCTTGAAGCCGGTGTTCAAGAACGGACAGGTAATTGCCGAGGGCAAGCACGTTACCGCCGGCAACGCCAGCCAGCTCTCCGACGGCGCATCGGCGCAGGTGCTGATGGACCTCGCTACCGCCAAGGCCGAAGGCCGCCCGGTGCTGGGTATCTATCGCGGCTTCCAGGTGGCAGGTTGCGGAGCCGAGGAAATGGGCATCGGCCCGGTCTTCGCCATCCCCAAGCTGCTCGACCGCGCTGGCCTCAAGATCGAGGACATCGGCCTGTTCGAGATCAACGAGGCCTTCGCTTCGCAGGCAGTCTATTGCCAGAAGAAGCTCGGGATCGACCCCGACAGGCTCAACGTCAACGGCGGCGGCATCGCCATCGGCCACCCCTTCGGCATGACCGGATCGCGCCTCGTCGGCCACGCCCTGATCGAGGGCAAGCGCCGGGGCGTGAAGTACGTCGTCGTGTCGATGTGCGTGGCGGGCGGCATGGGCGCTGCCGGCCTGTTCGAAGTGGCCTGACCCGCGATGCTCGATCCCCTGCCGCTGACGATCCCCCACGCTGCGCAGGCTGCGGCGAGGACCTGGCCCGATGCGCCTGCCGTGCTGGAGAACGGTGAGGTCTGGTCCTTCGCCGAGCTGTGGCAGCGCAGCCGCGCCGCAGCCTCAGCCCTGCTGGCGCGGGGGGTGGCGGCAGGAGACCGTGTGGCGATATGGGCGCCCAATTCGCGCGAGTGGATCGTCGCCGCGATTGCCGTGATGACTTGCGGCGCGGCGGTGGTCACGCTCAACACGCGGTTGAAGGGGCGCGAGGCGGGGGACATCCTGCGGCGCACCAACGCCAAGCTGCTGTTCACGGTCGAAGGCTTCCTCGGCATCGACTACTGCGCCCTGCTCGCGGACGAAGACCTGCCCGCGCTTGAGGCGACGCTGCTGCTCGAAGGCGATCTTGCGCAGGGCGGCAAGGGCGCGGACGACCCGGCGGTTGACGCAGCGCTTGCGGGCATCGATGCCGATACCGTCTCGGACATCCTCTTCACCAGCGGCACCACCGGCAGCCCCAAAGGCGTGCTGATGACCTATGGCCGTGTCTTGCCGCAGGCGGCGGTGTGGTGCCAAAACACCGGCCTGCGCGAGGGCGACCGCTATCTGATCGCCAATCCGTTCTTCCATTCCTTCGGCATGAAGGTGGGCTGGGTCGCCTGCATTCTATCCGGCGCGGTAGCAGTGCCGATGCCGCAGTTCGACGTTGCTCAGGCAATCGACCTGATCGAGCGCGAGCGGATCACGTTCATGCCCGGCCCGCCGACGATCTTCCAGATGCTGCTGGCCGAACTGGACAAGCGCCAGTGGGACTGCTCGTCGCTGCGCGGGGGCACCACCGGGGCGGCAAGCGTCCCGCCTGCACTGGTCGAGCGCATCCGCAATGACCTTGGCATGGTCGACCTGATCACCGCATACGGCATGACCGAGTGCGTCAATATCACCACGTGCGTGCCCGGTGACGATGCCGAAACCATCGCCCGCACTTGCGGCAAGGCCTTTCCCGGCAACGAGGTGCGCATTGCCGACGAGCAGGGCAACGAAGTGCCGCGCGGCGAAACCGGTGAAGTGCAGGTGCGCGGACAGGGTGTCATGCTCGGCTATCTCGACAACCCCGAAGCGACCGCCGAGACCATCGACGCCGATGGCTGGCTCCACACCGGCGATGTCGGCACGATGGACGAGCGCGGCTATGTCCGCATCACCGACCGGATGAAGGACCTCTACATCTCGGGCGGGTTCAACGTCTATCCGGCCGAAGTCGAGAAGCTGCTCGCCGAACATCCCGCGATCGGCATGGCGGCGGTCGTCGGCGTGCCTGACGAGCGGCTTGGCGAGGTGGGCCGCGCCTATGTCGTACTACGCCCCGGCGCGAATGCCACCGAGGCCGAACTGATCGCCTGGTCGCGCGAGAACATGGCCAATTACAAGGTGCCGCGCGGTTTCGTGATGGTCGATGACCTGCCGCGCAATGCTGCCGGCAAGGTGCTCAAGACCGAACTGCGCAGCCAATAAGGAGAACGTGAGGATGGCCGGAACATTCGCAGGCAAGGTCGCGCTGGTAACCGGCGCGGCATCGGGCATCGGGCGCGCAGCGGCGATTCGCTATGCACAGGAAGGCGCGCGGGTGTTCTGCGCGGACCTCAACCTTGCCGGAGCCGAGGCGGTTGCAGCCGAGATCGGCGGCAATGCTAGCGCGGTTCAGGTCGATGTTGCCAGCTATGCCAGCAATCAGGCCATGGTCGACGCTGTCATGGCGCAGGCCGGAAGGCTGGACGTCGCCTTCCTCAACGCCGGTTTCTATGGCGCGGCCGAAGGGCTCGACACCGTGGACGAGGCGTTCTTCGACAGGATCGTGGCGATCAACCTCAAGGGCACCTTCGGCGGGATCAAGGCAGTGCAGCCGGTGATCGCGCAAGGCGGCGCGGTGGTCGTCACCGCTTCGGCGGCGGGCGTCATTGGCCACCCGGCCAACCCGGCCTACAGCGCGGCCAAGCACGGCATTGTTGGGCTGGTGAAGTCCTGCGTCGATGCCTTTGCCGCGCGCGGCGCGCGGATCAACGCGATCTGCCCCGGTGGCGTGGAAACCCCGCTGATCGGCGCGGCAGACGTAGCCATGGTCGATCCGCAGTCCCTGCCGCGCGTGCCCCTGCGTGGCATGGGCAGCGCACAGCACGTCGCTGAAGTGGCGCTGTGGCTTTCAAGCCCTGCCGCCGGCTTCATTACCGGACAGGCACAAGTGCTCGACGCGGCGCTGTTGTCGACCTTCGCCCCGGTGATGCTGCCGGTCGGTCCCTGAACCCGCCGACCGTTGGTAAGTGGGTGCAGTGCCGTCGGTGCTGCGCCTTCTCGGCCATTGGCGCGGTTGACACGACGCTTGCCCGAAGTAAGTGAGTGTTCATGGCCAGAACACGTATCCCCGGCGCCGAGCGTCGCAGCCAGATCGTCTCTGCCGCGCGACGGGTCTTCTCGCAGCACGGCTACGACGGCGCCAAGACGCTGCAGATCGCGCGCGAGGCGAAGATCTCCGAAGCGCTGGTCTATCGCCATTTCCCCAGCAAGCTGGCGCTCTATCGCGCGGTCCTGCGGCAGGTCTTCCTCGAACAGGACGAGCGCTGGCGCGAGCAGGGCATCCATGCCGAGGGAACGCTGGGTCTGGCCGAGGCGATCCACACGTTCGTCGCCGCAAGCGTAGCCGATGCGGGCGATCCCGAGCGCCACGACACGCACCGGATGACCCTTGCGAGCCTCGCAGGCGACGGGTCCTATGCCAGCCTGATCTACCGCCGCTCGCAGCGCCGCAATGCCGCCAGCATGGATGCTGCCTACGCCTCCGCCCGCGCCGAGGGCGGACTGACCGGCGAAGCGCTCGACGTTCCTGCCGCCGCAATGTTCATCGAACACGTCGGCACGATGATCGCGGCCATCGGTGGACTGCCCCCGGCTGCCCGCCCCTATGGCATCGAGGGCGACGAGCTGGTGCGCCAGGCCACATGGTTCTGCCTGCGCGGCATCGGCATGCCCGACGCCAAGATCGCGGAGTACTTTGCCGGGCTGAAGTAAGCCTGCGCGAGGTCAGGTCAGCAGTGCACCGCCGTTGACGTGGATGACCTGCCCGTTGATCCAGCGCCCGTCCTCGGACAGCAGCATGGCCACCATTGCCGCAACGTCCTCCACCTTGCCGAGGCGGGTGCTGCGGGTTTCGGCGATGCAGTGGTCGATCCACTCCGGCGGCACCGCGCCTCCTGAAATCATTTCCGGCGTCATCACGAAGCCCGGCGCCACGCAGTTGGCGGTAAGCCCCTGCTTGCCCCACTTGCTGGCGACATGGCGCATCAGCGCATTGAGCCCGCTCTTCGACGCCGCATAGGACGGCCGCTCGGGCTCGCCCGCAACCGATGCACCGGAACTCGTATAGACGATCGCGCCGTGTTCGCTCTGCAGCAAGTGCGGCAGGGCGGCGCGGGTGCACAGGAGATGACCGCGCAGATTGACGTCCATGGTGCGGTCGTAGGTGGCCAGATCGAGCGACAGTGCGTCTGAATCCGCAAAGATCGTGCGCAGGTCAGCCGCGTTGATGTGTGCCCCGTCAAGTCTGCCCAGCTTTGCGACCGCATCGGCGAAGCAGGCATTGACGGCGTCTTCGTCGGTAATGTCGACTTCGATGGCGTGGGCTTCATGCCCCGCCGCCGTCATCCGGGCCGCTAAGCCTTGCGCGGCGCCAAGGTTGACGTCGGCAACGCAGACCCGTGCACCCTCAGCGCAAAGCCGCTCGACCGTCGCCGCGCCGATGCCGGTTCCCGCGCCCACGACGATCAAGGCACGATCGTGCATTCTCCCGAGCATTGCTTGCGTCCCTTCCGCTTGCGCAATCCGCTGTATGATTCGGAGAGTATTCGTTAAATTCGTAGAAGGGAAGAATTCGTGTTACGCGTAGATCGCCGGTTGATCTGAGCTCAGGCCGAAGCGAACAGGGCGCGCGAGGTGCGCAGAGCTTTCGCCGCGAAGTCCTCCACCGGCTCGGCAAGCAGTTCGCGACTGAGGATTTCGACGCTGACCGGCCCTGCATAGCCTCGCGCAGCAAGGAGCCCGGCAAAGCGTCCGGCTTCGAGCACGCCTTCGCCGGGATAAGTCCTGCGCTCGACCATCTCTGTCATCAGATCCGCACCGGCGGAGGGCAGTGCGTCGTCCACCTCGATATAGGCAATCGCCGACAGTGCTGCGCCCGCGAGCGCGTCCCATCCGCCGGGATCATGCGAGAGGTGCCAGATATCGACCAGTGCCCCTGCGCGGTCCTCGCCCACGCGCGCCACGATCTCCAGCGTCTCGGCCAGCGTGGCGAGGCCGCTGAGCGGCATGAATTCGAGGGCAAGGCGGTAGTCGCCCATCGCGGCAATGCGCTCGCACGCCGCTTCCACCGCAGCGGTGCGGGCAGGGGCATCGGGGCCTGTCACGTTGATCTGCAACACGGCGGTGCCCAGCAGTTCGGCCATGCGTGCGGCGCCTGCAAGCTGATCGAGAGCCTGCGCGCTGCCGTCGATCATCGCGCAGGCCGCCAGGGGGCCGGGGGCAATCGCCGCATCGCGCATGTGCCGCGCCAGTGTCTCAACCGTCCGGCCCTGCGCCTGCCATGCGGCGAGCGAAAGGCAATCTGGCGCGAACATGTCGAAGCCTGCCCGCGCGCAGGCCTCGATGGCGCGGGGCAGGTCAGGTTCCACCCCGTACCACGGCGAGCGGCAGAAGTGGTTGAAGCTGAAGTGGATCACGCTGCCGAACCGAGGTCGTCCGGCCCCCAGAATGCGCGCAGCCGGGTGATCCTGCCCTCGGCATCGAAAGTGCAAGCATCGGCCGAGCGGATGCGCAGGCGCTCACCGCCCGGCGGGGTGAACTCTACATCGAAGACGAGCAGTGCCTCGTTGCCGTGCGACCCGCGGTGCGGCGCAACCGGCGTTATCCGGGTGTCGAAGGCGACCGTATCGGCAAACCA
>JBKBUD010000312.1:0-2175 GCA_046290865.1 Novosphingobium sp.
GTTTCGGGAATGGCCGCCGCTTCGGCCATCGACAAGCCGGTGGGGACCTGCAGGCACTGCGCCGCCTCGGCAATGCAGTATTCGGCATAGCCGCCACCCGCGACCAGCGCGCAGACCATTGTGCCGGTGAGCGGCCAGGTCACGCCCTCGCCCATTGCCACGACCTGCCCCGAAATTTCGAGACCCGGCAGTGGCGAGGCATCGGGCGGCGGCGGATAGAAGCCCTGCCGCTGGATAACGTCGGGCCGGTTCACGCCGGCGAACGCGACCCTGACCAGCACTTGCCCGGGACCGGGCTGCGGAATCGCGACAGTCTCGGGCCGGAGCACTTCAGGGCCACCGGGCGCGTCCCAGCCGATTGCCGTCATTGTTGCAGGAATGCCGCTCATCCACCGCCCTTGTCGCTAGCGAATACCAATTTGCCTCTGGCTAGCCATGCAAGGCGTTGACAGCAAGGCACTGCAATGCCCAAACTGCCCGATATGGACCTTGATGAGCGCCCTCGCCCGAAAGGGGATCTGGCCAGCCAGCTGGCAACAGAGGTGCTTGACCCTTATTCGCACGATGAACTGAACGAGCGCATCCGCCTGCTCGAGCTCGAAATCATGCGCACCGTGGCGCATCGAGACAAGGCCAGCGCCCATCGTGCCGCTGCAGAAGCCCTGTTCGGAAAGCCCCCACCGTCAGGTGAAGCGGGATGATTTGCGACGCCCTTCCTTTTGCCGGAGGGCGTCACCATATCACCGGATATGACGATGTCTTCAGGACATCTGTCTTCACCCTCACACGTGGTTTAGCCACAGTTAATAACGCGTGTGCACTCTCCCCTTCAGGGAACCCATCGGCGCCAGCCAGAAAGTAGCCGCAACATGCCCAGTTTCGCCCAGAGTCTCGAGAAAACGCTGCACACCGCGCTCGCCAATGCGTCCGAGCGCAGCCATGAATATGCGACTCTCGAGCATCTCCTGCTTGCCCTGATCGACGATCCGGATGCGGCGCAGGTCATGCAGGCCTGTGGTGTGGATCTCGGCGATCTCGGCGACGTGGTACGCCAGTACCTCGATCAGGAATATCAGTCGCTCAAGACCCAGGAGAAGGCCGATCCCCAGCCGACCGCCGGGTTCCAGCGGGTGATCCAGCGCGCCATCCTTCACGTGCAGTCCTCGGGCAAGGACACCGTGACGGGAGCGAACGTGCTGGTGGCGCTGTTCTCCGAGCGTGATTCCTACGCGGTCTACTTCCTGCAGCAGCAGGACATGAGCCGCCTCGACGCGGTCAGCTTCATCAGCCACGGCATCGGCAAGGGCGGTCGCCAGGTGGAAGGCCGCACGCCGAAGGGGGCCGAGGAAGAGGCTCCGAAACAGCAGGAAGAAAAGGCCGACGCCAAGGGCCAGAAGAAGGAAACCGCACTCGACCAGTTCTGCGTCAACCTCAACGAGAAGGCGCTCAACGGCAAGGTCGATCCGCTGATCGGCCGTGGTCCCGAAGTTGACCGCACGATCCAGATCCTCTGCCGCCGGTCGAAGAACAACCCGCTCTACGTGGGCGATCCGGGCGTGGGCAAGACCGCGATTGCCGAAGGCCTTGCGCGCAAGATCGTCGAGGGCGACGTTCCCGAAGTGCTGTCCGAAGCGGTGATCTATTCGCTCGACATGGGCTCGCTGCTGGCCGGCACGCGCTATCGCGGCGACTTCGAGGAACGCCTCAAGCAGGTCGTCTCGGAGCTTGAAAAGATGCCGCATGCGGTGCTGTTCATCGACGAGATCCACACCGTGATCGGTGCAGGCGCGACCAGCGGCGGCGCGATGGATGCGTCCAACCTGCTAAAGCCCGCGCTTTCGGGCGGGACGATCCGCTGCATCGGCTCGACCACCTACAAGGAGTTCCGCAACCACTTCGAGAAGGACCGTGCGCTGCTGCGCCGGTTCCAGAAGATCGACGTGAACGAGCCGACCATCGAGGATACGATCAAGATCCTGCGTGGCCTGCGCACCGCGTTCGAGGAACACCACAAGGTCAAGTACACGCCCGATGCGATCAAGACTGCGGTCGAACTTTCGGCGCGCTACATCAATGACCGCAAGCTGCCCGACAAGGCGATCGACGTGATCGACGAAGTCGGCGCGATGCAGATGCTGGTGCCGCCGAACAAGCGGAAGAAGACGATCACCGCGC
>JBKBUD010000313.1:0-2173 GCA_046290865.1 Novosphingobium sp.
TACTTCTTCGAGAAGGACATGGCCGATCATGCGATCAAGTGGATGCGCACCCAGCAGGCCGCCGCGCCCGACAAGCCGTTCTTCATGTACTACGCGCCGGGCATCGCGCACACGCCGCACCACGCGCCGAAGGACTGGCTCGACAAGTTCAAGGGCAAGTTCGACCAGGGTTGGGACAAGCTGCGCGAGGAGACCTTCGTGCGCCAGAAGCGCATGGGCATCATCCCGGCCAACTCGCAGCTTTCGCCGCGTCCGGCCGCGCTGCCGGCCTGGGATTCGCTCAGCGCCGACCAGAAGAAGCTCTACGCCCGCCTGATGGAAGCCTATGCCGCCAGCGTTTCCTATTCCGACTTCCAGACCGGCCGCCTGATCGACGCGATCCGCGAGACCGGCGAGCTCGACAACACGCTGATCGTCTACATTCAGGGCGACAACGGCAGCAGCGCCGAAGGCGGCCCGGAAGGTCTGCTCTACGAACAGTCGACCATCACCGGCCGCAAGGAAACCATGGCCGAGAAGATGGCGCACATCGACGACATCGGTGGCCCGAAGCTCTACAACCATTTCCCCGCCGCATGGGCCTGGGCGATGAACTCGCCGTTCCCGTGGTGGAAGCAGGTCGCCTCACAGGCTGGCGGCGTGCGCAACGGCATGGTCGTGTCATGGCCCAAGCGCATTACCGACAAGGGCGCGTTCCGCTCGCAATATGCCCACGTCAGCGACATTGCGCCCACCGTGCTGGAAGCGGTTGGCATCAAGTCGCCCGAAGTGGTCAAGGGTGTGCCCCAGAAGCCGGTAGACGGGATCAGCCTTGGCTACACCTTCCAGCAGGGCGCGGCGCCATCGGCTCGTCGGATGCAGATCTACGAGATGATGGAGAACTTCGGCATCTACAAGGACGGCTGGATGGCCGGAACCCTGCCCAAGCGCGCTGCGTGGGAAGCAGGCGCAGCGGGCGATCGCAAGCTGACTGTCGGGCCGGACCAGCGCGAATGGTCCCTGTTCAATCTCGACACTGACTTCACTACCGCGAAGGACCTGGCCAAGAAGGATCCGGCAAAGCTCAAGGAAATGCAGGACCTGTTCTGGGCGGAAGCGGCCAAGAACAACATTCTGCCGATCCACGATTATAGCCAGGGCACCCAAGGACGGCCTTCGCTCGGCGCTTACCGCACCAGCTTCACCTATCGCCCCGGTGCCGCGACGATCGCCGAAGACGCCGCGCCGCATACCATCGGCAAGAGCTTCCGCATCGATGCCGATGTCACCGCGGGCAGCAGCACAAAGGGCGTGATGATCGCGCAGGGCGGGCGCTTTGGCGGCTATTCCTTCTATCTGAAGGACGGCAAGCCGGTGTTCCACTACAACGCGGTCGGCGCGGACAACTTCACTGTGGCCGCTGACAGTGCGCTTGCCGATGGCAAGCACACGCTCTCGGCCGAGTTTGCCGCCGACAAGGCTGCGCCGGGAACGCCGGGAACGCTGACGCTCTATGTCGATGGCAAGGCAGTCGGTTCGGGCAGGCTGGGGCGCACCGTGGCAGGCTGGCTCTCGCACACCGAAGGGCTCGATATCGGACTCGACCGGATCAGCGCGGTCAGCCCCGACTACAGCGTTCAGGACAGCGCCTTTACCGGCCAGATCAGCGAAGTGCGTGTTTCGATAAAGTGAACCTGCGCAATGTGCCGGTTCGCCAAGGGCCGGCACATTGATAGGCAATGATCACGCAACGCTGGAAGGGACGAGGACATGCGGTTCAAGGACAAGGTCGTAATCGTGACGGGTGCCGGCTCCGGGCTTGGGCTGGCGACCGTGCAGCGGCTGGCAGACGAGGGCGCCACGCTGGTGCTGGTGGACTTGCGCGAGGATTGGCTGGAGGCCGCCCGCGCCACGCTACCTGCGGCAACCCGCACCAGCCTGATCAAGGCCGACGTTGCCGATGTCGCCCAGGTCCAGGCCTATGTCGATGCCACCATGGCCGAACACGGGCGGATCGACGGCTTCTTCAACAATGCCGGCATCGAGGGCCGCCAGAACCTGACCGAGAACTTTGGTGCCGAGGAGTTCCACCGCGTCATCTCGATCAATCTCGATGGCGTGTTCTTTGGCATGTCCGCCGTGCTCAAGGTCATGCGCGAACAGGGCTTCGGTGCAATCGTCAACACGGCCTCGG
>JBKBUD010000314.1:0-2165 GCA_046290865.1 Novosphingobium sp.
CGCCCCAGTGATGGGGTAACGCCCGATGATGGCTTGGAACGGATTTGCCGCAAGGCATGATCCAAAGCTGTCGCGAAAGGCGGAGCGTGGCAGGAGCATGTCGACTGCCAGGGTCCGTCGCTTCAAGGCGGGATAGCGGCACCTGTCGATGCGAAAGCAACGCAGTGATCGCGGCTCAGGGGCTTCGCGCCCCGGAAGGCATCCTGCTGAACATGGCGATGACAGGACGCTCTACCGGCGAAGGTGAACGGAGCAGATGGCATGTCGATAGGCGTTCCATCTTTCTGAAACCGGAGCGGCCGCGACGCGGACAGGCCGGAATGGACGTAGAGTGGGGGCCGGCAGCAATGCTGGCCCCCATTTGCTGTCCGCGCTGCACAACGGCGGGAAGTCCGGTCTGCGGCATTGCGCGCATCAGGCGCCCCCTCATGATCCGCCCATTGGTCGCCCATTGCCGCGCCCGGCCAAGTCCCGATGCAGCCATGCAACCGGTCATACGTGCAATCGACAAGACAACCTTAACCACTTGCTGGGAAAAGGCCCAATGGAGCGATTCCCGCAACCATGCGCGGGATCGGTCGAGGTTCGGGCTGCATGAACAGGTTACGTCAGTTTTTCAGCCGCTTGTGGCAAGCAACATCGGGCAACGTCCTGGTGATCACGGCTGTTGCCATGATTCCGCTCACGGCGATGATCGGCAGCGCCGTGGACCTCAGCCGCGCCTATTCCGCAAAGACACGCCTGCAAAGCGCCTGCGATGCCGGCTCGCTTGCGGCACGCCGCATCATGCGCAATGACGATCTCACCACCGAAGTGCAGCAGACGGCGCTGCGCTTCTTCTCCTTCAACTTCCCGCAGGGCAGCTTCAGCACCACGCCTTTCACCCCTACAGTCACGCGCCCCACCACGGGCGTGATCCGCATGACGGCCGCCACCCGTATCCCGACGACGCTGATGAGCATCTTCGGCTACGATTCCATCCCGCTTCGGGTAAGCTGCGACGCATCGCTGAACTTCGTGAACACCGACGTCGTGCTTGTTCTCGACGTGACCGGCTCGATGGCCGACCCGGTCGATGGCGTTGCGAAGATCCAGTCGCTGCGCAGTGCGGTGATGGCCCTCTATGACGAGCTTGCCCCGGTTCAGGCGCAATTGCAGGCGCAGGGCCTTCGCCTGCGCTACGGGATCGTGCCCTATTCCAGCACGGTGAATGTCGGGCGACTGCTCTACAACGTCAATCCGTCCTACATTACCGACAGCACGACCTATCCCTCGCGCGTGGCGAACTTCAACACACTGGTCTATCCCGCCAATCCGCCCACATCCACTTCCGGCTGGGAATACTGGAACGGGAATACTACCGGCCAGGACACGCCGCACCCCACGGCAACCCGGTCAACCTCGCAATGCCAGAGCTGGGTGCAGGCAGCCGCGGTGAACGGCGGCGGGCCCGCTCCGACGGCGACAACCCAGACGACGTATCGGGGAACATCCAGCAGCGCATCTTATGTCGCCAGCCAGAACTGGGGCTGGGCGGGCGCGCCCATCACTTCCGGCACGAATCGGAGCTGCCGTCGCTGGCGCACGATCACGACAACCACTTACGAGACCCGCCGCGACTTCACGAGCTGGACCTACCGGCAGGAAACCTACGATACCTCGCTGTTCAAGCAGCCGGGGGGCACGATGGTGATCGCCACCGATGCCAATGGCACCGTTGCCAATCCGGGCGGCACCTACAACCTGCAACAGCTGCCCCTCGTCAACAGCGGAGTCGGCACCAGAACGGCCACCTGGAACGGCTGCATCGAGGAGCGCAACACCACCTCGTCGATCAATGGCGGCACCAGTCTGACAATTCCTGCCGACGCCTTCGACCTCGACATCAACCGCATCCCCGACAGTGCCGCCACCCGCTGGCGTCCGATGCTGCCTGAGGTGGTCTATACCCGCACCCAGGGCACGACTTCCACCACCAATACCACGCGCAATACCACCAGCGGCTGGATCCTCAACAACGCCTACAGCACCGGTTTCTGGGCCTGCCCCACCGAAGCGCGACGGCTCACCACATGGTCGCGCACCGACATGGAGAACTACGTCAATTCGCTCCAGCCGATCGGCGGCACCTATCTCGACATCGGGATGATCTGGGGCGCACGGTT
>JBKBUD010000315.1:0-2157 GCA_046290865.1 Novosphingobium sp.
CGACGAGGTGTGGCCCGAGATCGGCCCAGACGCCGCTGCCGGGGCCGGGGTTCTCTCGCCAGCGGTCGCGGACCTGCGGGCGGAAGCGGTCGAAATGGCTTTCGAAATGGGCGACCTTGCCAATCAGGCCCTCTTCGACGGCGCGGCGGATCGTCAGGAAATCGCCATCCCAGCGACGGTTGTGGAACACGCTGAGCAGAGTGTCGCGGGCAACCGCGTGAGCGGCAATTTCACGGGCCTCGGCCAGCGTAAGGGCAAGCGGCTTTTCGACCACTACTGCCTTGCCCGCGTCGATCGCGGCGTGGGCGAGGGGAGCGTGGCTGTCGTTGGGCGTGGCGATGACGACGAGGTCGATCGTCGGGTCTGCGAGCACGGTGGTGATATCGGCCTCGACCCGCATCGCAGGCAGGTCGGCATGGACCTTGGCCGGATTGCGCGACACGACGACAGCAAGGTGCAAGGCCGGTTCTGCCGTGATCAGCGGAGCGTGAAAGGTCTTTCCGGCATAGCCGTAGCCGACGAGAGCAACATTGTGGGGCAAGGGAGAGTCCTTGGGGTTGGAGGTGACAGGCTTCCTAGAAGCGCAGCATCAGATCAAAAGCCTCCCCCTCGATCAGCCCCTCGGCCTTGCGCACGGAGGCCTTGATCGGAACCATCCAGCCTTGTGCCTTTGACGGAAACGCCGAGGTGCGCCATTCCGTCTCGCCCACTTGCACCGTGACCTTGACCGACCCCCAGCCGGGGCGTCGGCCGGTTTCGAGGCGGTGCATCAGGGCAGTGGCCGAAAGAGCTTCCCCGACCGCGCCGTCAAGCGTGACAAAGAACCAGTCGCCCCCGTTCGCGCCGCCCGACCAGCGCCAGAGCTGGCATGTCACTGCATAAGCATCACTGCTCATTTGCGGCGGCGCACCGGGACCTTGAGATTGCAGATGTCGATCCCGCCGGCGGGCTGGACGTAGAACGGTTCGCGGTGATTGGCGCTCGCATCGGCGTAGCGGCGGAACGAGGGGCTCTCGGTCGAGAGATACTCGTAGGCCGGGAGATCCGGCACTTCCGCGGCGGGGTGGATCGAGACAATCGGCGTGCGCTCTGCCGGATCGGCATAGACGCCCATCGGCGCCGCGCCGCGGGGCAGCGAGGAGAGATGCTGGATGCCCTCGATCACCCGGCCGATGACGGCGAGGTTGCGATCGAGCTGGCGCGGGGCATGGCCGATCACCGCATAGAGTTCGGCGCCGGTTCCGGTATCGGGCGGGCCGTCGCGGGCAACGCCGATGCTGGCGTAGCAATGCACAGGCCATGCGCTCGGCCCCTTGCGCGATGCAGCGAGCGGCCAGCCGCGATAGAAGAAGGTCTCGTCGGCGTAAGGATCGGAATCCTTGAGCGCGGCGCCCTTGCCGGTCAGCGCGTGCCACGCGGCGTGGGTGCCCTGGATCGTGGCAAGCCAGGTGTCGAGTTCCTCGTGCGTGGCACTGCGCTCAGGTCCTTCGGGGCGCAGGACGTATTTTTCCTGGGGAACGCGGGCGAGGTCCTGGGGCAGGGGTTTGGCTTTCACCTTGTCCTCGCCATCGGCATCGCCCCACTGCGCCACCCAGTTGTCCTGCACGCGATAGACCGAGAGGCCGTCCCACCAGTGCGTCGCCGCAAGGGTCCGGACATTGCCGACCCAGCCTTGCGAGAAGGGATCGGGCAGCAACTGGATCACCACCCGGCGCGGCTTGCCCGCGGCATCGGGTGCGAGATCCATGACCAGCAGGTCCTCGGGGGCGATCGCCGCCCAGTCGGTTGCAGGAGAAGCAGCAACGATTTCGCCGGGGGATGGCACCGATGCCGAGGGTGCAGGCGTAGCCGCGATGGCGGCGAGGGCTAGAAGAAGTGACATAACTTGATCATTGCAGGAAGCCACGCCTTGCGAAAGCAATCTTGTGCGGCTAGGGGGCGCCTTCCAGAGCAAAATGCGGAGCGGTGGCCGAGTGGTCGAAGGCGCTCGCCTGGAAAGTGAGTATACGTCAAAAGCGTATCGAGGGTTCGAATCCCTCCCGCTCCGCCACTTCACCTTGCCAGGCTCGCACCTGCGATTGGGTGCGGGGTGGGTTGGTTGCGTATGCTCCTGCTAGAGCCGGTTTTGCTGTGCGATGTTGCCGAGGATTGCTGCGC
>JBKBUD010000048.1:0-16491 GCA_046290865.1 Novosphingobium sp.
TCGATATCGACCCCAGCCGCGACTATCCGGGCGGGCCGCTTGCGGGCATCGCCTTCCAGCGCCACTGGGAAAGCCTCGCCTTCGAGGCGGGCGGAAGAAACTACATGGCCCCCGGCCAGAAGCTGGGCGATTTTCTGGCGGACCGGCCTTCGACCGCATTCGGCGAGGTCATTCCCAGCTACAAGCCGGGCGTCCACCTTACCGAACTGAAGAAGTGCCTGCCCGATTTCGTGATCGAATCGATCCGCGAGGCACTGCCCGCCTTCGGCCGCATGGTGCCGGGTTATGACCACCCCGATGTGGTGATGACCGGCGTCGAAACGCGCACCTCTTCACCGGTGCGGATCACGCGCGGCAAGGATTGCCAGAGCCTCAACACGCGCGGCCTCTATCCGGCGGGCGAAGGCGCAGGCTATGCGGGCGGCATCCTGTCCGCCGCCGTCGACGGGATCAAGGTGGCCGAAGCGCTGGCCGCAGACGTGCTGAAGTGAGCGCGGACAACCACGACGCCATCGTGATCGGCGCTGGCGCCGCCGGGATGATGGCGGCGCTTACGGCCAGTCAGCGCGGGCGGCGCGTGCTGCTGGTCGATCATGCCGAAGAACCGGGCAAGAAGATCCTCATTTCGGGCGGCGGGCGCTGCAACTTCACCAACATCCACACCGCTGCCGATCGCTACATTTCGGAAAATCCGCATTTCGCGCGCTCGGCCCTCGCCCGTTATACTCCGGCAGACTTTCTCGACATGGTGAACCGCCACGGCATCGCATGGCATGAAAAGACGCTGGGCCAGTTGTTCTGCGATCATTCCGCGCGCCAGATCGTCGAGATGCTCATGGCCGAATGCCGGTCAGGCGGCGTGCGCTTTGCCTTCGGCCATCCGGTTTCGGCGCTCGATCACGCGGATGGTCACTACCGCGTGACCCTTGACGGGAAGGAGCACCGCGCGCCTTGCCTCGTGCTGGCAACGGGCGGACTGTCCATCCCGAAGATGGGCGCCAGCGGGTTCGCCATGGACGTGGCGCGGCGCTTCGGCCTGCCCGTGGTGCAGACCCGCCCTGCCCTCGTGCCCTTTACCCTTGGCGAGGACGAAGCGCTGTTCCGCTCGCTTTCAGGGGTATCGGCCAATGTCGTGGCGCGCTGGGGCAAGGCGGCCTTCCGCGAGGCCGCGCTGTTCACGCACAAGGGCCTGTCCGGCCCGGCCATGCTCCAGATCTCGTCCTACTGGCAGCACCGCACGCCGATCAGCGTCGATTTCCTGCCCGATGCGGCGGCTGACTGGCTGATCGAGGAAAAGCGCGCGCGACCGAAGGCCGGTCTGCGCTCCGCGCTGGCCCGCCGCCTGCCCGAACGCCTTGCCGAAGCGCTGGCCGCACGGCTTGCGATCGACGGCGAACTGTCCGCTTGCCGCAATGCGGCGCTGCGCACCGTCCAGGATCGGCTGGCGCAGTGGCCGTTTCACCCCACCGGCACGGAAGGCTATGCCAAGGCCGAAGTCATGGCGGGGGGGATTTCCACGGCCGCACTCTCGCAAAAGACGATGGAAGCCCGCAAGGTGCCGGGCCTTCATGCCATCGGCGAGGCAGTGGACGTGACGGGCTGGCTGGGCGGCTACAATTTCCAGTGGGCATGGGCCAGCGGCCACGCTGCGGGCGAAGCCGTCTGACTGGTCCGCAGATATCAGCCTTCGATCAGATCGAGATAGGCCACCACATCGTTGTCCGTGGCGATGAACAGCCCTTCCTGCACCGCTTCGGGCTGGGCAGCCGCCAGTTCCAGCGCGCGCTGCAAGGGGCCATAGAACAGCGTTTCGGCCGCCCCGCCATCAGGCCCGTCGGACAGGTGATAAAGCCGGACACTGGCATCGTGGAAGGTCGTGCGCATGGCAAAGCCTATGCCACCTCATGGCCGGATTGTCATCGCGCCCGCACAACCGGGGCAATGGCCGCATCATGGGGGAAAAAATCGCCTCAAACCAGTTGACCCCGCCCGCCCCTGCGGTTAGGAGCGCGCCCTGCCCGGCGAACACAGGATGTCTTCAACCTGACGGGCCGATTGACGGGGCGGAGTAGCTCAGCAGGTTAGAGCAGCGGAATCATAATCCGCGTGTCGGGGGTTCGAGTCCCTCCTCCGCTACCATTCAAGTCATTTATTGCTTTGTTTTCAAAGGATAAAATGACTTTTCCGGAAAATCGAAACCACATTCGTTCCCACATTTTGTGCAGGTCGGAATGGGCTGTTATGCCCCTTTCTGGGATCGTGTCGCGGCCTCCACCTGCGTTGCGGCTGTTTCCCCTTCTTGACTGCTTTGACGAATCTTGACGTTGCATCGCACTGGCTGTTGCGACGTTGCAGCGGTCTTCCGGCAAGCGTCAATGGCATCGCGGTTGTCGCGCTGGATGTCAACGGCCCGTACCAGCGCATTCCATGCCTCGGCGCTGTCGCTCTGCATCAGCTGTGCACCCGCGTCCCAGCGGGAGGATGCGCCAACCATCCGCGCTGCCATGCGCTCGGGCCAGTGCCAGCTTTCCGCCATGACACGGGCAATGGTGCCAGGAAGAAAGGACCAAAGCAGGATGCCTGCAAGCAAGGCTCCGCCTGCCACCTGGTAGAGCTGCTGCCGCTGCTCGGCGGCGGTGCGTGCGTGGGCGGTGACGCTGCGCATCTCCTGGGCGGCGTGGTTCAAGTCGCTCCGAGCCTAGCTTATCCTGTCCTGATCGCTGCGTCGCGCGGCTTCGACTGCGGCGGCGATCCGATTGCCAATGCTGTCAGGGGTCATCTGCAATGCGGGATGGCGCGCCATGCCCTTCAGGCTCTCGCTGATCGCGCCCATTCGCTTGGCCATGTCGGTGAGAGTCGCGCCGTAGTCGGGAATAACAATGTCGGCGCGCTCGGCGGCAAGGTGCTGAACCGCACGGCGCATCAAAGCCAATTCACCTTCAAGGCGGGCAAACGCCTCGGCGGCGGGGTCGCCTGCGGCCTCCGGAACGGGCGCGTCGGGAACGGGGTCCGGCTCCGGCTCAAGGTCCAAGGTCAATTCTACGTCATCATCATCGGTATCCATTACGCTTCTCCTACAGGCCCATGCCGATTGACCGGCTCCGCTCCATCGAGATGGAAGCCGCAAGGTCGCGGGCCAGATCGCGACCGAGTTCTGTCTTGATGCCAAGCTCGCGGGTGCGACCGCGCAGCAGGGATTCGACCTGCGCGTCGCGCTCCAGCCCCTTCGCCATGTCCGTCATGCGGTTGGTGAGCCTCTGCGCGCCATTGGTGTCGCCATCGCGCTGCATCGCTTGCCGTGCTTGCCCCAGCCGCTGCCAGTCGCTGACAAAGCGGTCGGCGCGCTGCGCGGGATCGACGCGGATTTCGGCCTCAAGCTGCATGGCGCGGATTGCACCCTGGCTGCGACCATCGGCGGCATCTCGGGCGAGCGAGGGGTGGCGCTGCAAGGCGCTGGCAAGGTCGGCTGTACCATGGGGCCGGATCGCGTCGAGTGCCTTCCCGGCCTTCTCCAGCGCGTCGCGCTGGTGGGGAAGGACCGGCAATCCCTGTTCGCGCATCTGCCCGATGTCTGCGGCGGCATGGGCATAGCGTTCGACAGCCCGGCGCTGATTTGGAAGGCCAGCCTGATCGGTCGGCAGCGCTTCGAGCCGGTTGGCCTGCGGGCGGAAACCGGCGAAGATCGACTTAGCGCGCTCCGGCAACTGACGGGCCATTTCCACGATACGTTCGCGGAAGGTAATGCCGCGCCGCTCGGCGAACCGCTGCTCTGGCTTGTAGTCGCTGGCCATATCCTTGCCGCGCTCGCGGCTCAGAGTGCGGACAAGTTTCGACTGATCGGCGAAGTCGTCGCGCCCATAGTGCAGAGCCACGCCATCACGGTGGCGGGACATCGCGACATAGGCACCGTGGCTGTCCATGCCCGGCGTCGCCAGCACATGGGTGCGGTCCACAGTCATGCCCTGCGCCTTGTGGATCGTGGCGGCATAGCCATGATCGATGTGCGCATAATCCTTGGTGTCGAAAGCGACGTTGCGGTCATCGTCGGTTCGAACAGCCATGCGCTGCGGCGTCACCTGTTCGACGGTGCCGAGCGTGCCGTTCTTGACGCCCAGGCCCCGCTCATTGCGCAGGAACATGATGCGGTCGCCGCTGGCGAACTGGCGTTCGCCTCGCTCGGCCCGGATGCTCACATCAATGCCCAGATCGCCACTGGCGCGCAGCTTTTCGCGGGCCGCGTCATTGATCTCGCGCACCTCGTCATTGGTGTGGGTGAGGATGATCCGCGTATCGTCGGGGCTGGCCTGCCGGTCGCGATTCCAACGCTCGATCAGCTCGCCACGCGCTGCCTCCCGCGTCTCGGCAACATGCACCATGCCGCTTGTCTCATAGGACTGAATGGCAAGACCAGTGCGCCCGGTGGCAAGGTGCCGCGTTGCGTCCTGCTGCCAGCCGTCATGCTGGCGGCGGACCTCGCTGATTTCGACGCCGCCGTGCCGTTCATGGATCGCGCGGAAGGCGGCTCCGGCTTCGATGGCCTGGAGCTGTTGCGGATCGCCGACCAGGACAACTTTCGCGCCTGCACCGGCGGCATAGGACAGGACGCGCTCCATCTGGCGCGTGCCAACCATGCCTGCCTCGTCGATGACCAGCACGTCGCGCGAGGTGAGCATTTCGCGGCCCTGGCCCCACTGGTGTTCAAGGCTCGCGATGGTGCGCGATGCAATGCCTGAACCGTGCTCCAGCCCCTCGGCGGCAATGCCGGAAAGTGCGACACCGCGAACGGTATAGCCGGCGCTTTCCCAAGCCTCGCGCGCGACGCCCAGCATCGCACTCTTGCCGGTCCCGGCATACCCGACAATGACACTGAGACCGCGCCCATCGGTGACATGCTCGAATGCTGCGCGTTGCTCGCCGGAAAGCGCAAGGCCGCGCTCCGCTGTTCCTTGGTCAGCTCGCGCGGAATGGCGAATTCGACCTCGCGGGCAAGCTGCGCGTCCTTGCGCTTCTCGGCGGCTTCGACCGCGTTCCAGAGCTTTTCGCGGTCGGCAAATTCCTCCGGCGCGCCTTCCGGCAACAGCACTTCGGAATGGACGACGCCGTCCTTGTTGGTGAAGTCATGGTCGCGGTCTAGGCGTTCGTCGTGCAAACGCTCGGCTCCGCGATAAGCTGCTGCGGCCACGGCGCTGCGCCCGCTCGACCGGCTGATGACTTTAACGGAAAGGTGGAAGATCGCCATGACGGCAATCCATCTACGCCATGAGCGCCACGTCGGCACGACGTATAAGCGCGCCCTCCCATGATAAAATCCTGATCGGGACTATCCAGTATCAGGCCGTCTCGACGACTCTACAGCATTGGGAGAACATCGATATTATCATCGGCGCATCACCTCTCAATGGAGAACTTCGATGCGCAAACCCCGTGACTTTGATTCGGAACTTAAGGCGCTCGCCGACAAGGCGAAGCAACTGAAGGAGCGCCGCGTGCAGCAACTCGGCGAACTGGTGATCGCCACGGGAGCCGATGCGACCGATGCGGAAACGCTGGCCGGTGCGCTGCTCGTCATCGCGGAAACCAGCGAAGCCCAGCGGAAGGAGGCTTGGCGCAAGCGCGGCGCGGTCTTCTTTCAAAGCAAGGCGCGTAAGCGTGGCGATGGACCTCAAGGCCAGCCGGATGGCACTGTCCCGCTTGACGGCGGCACGGCATCGACTTGAGGCGGCAAAGGCGCGAACCGACATGCGCGAATGGCAGGTCAAGCGCCGCGAACGCACGCGGCAACTGATCGAACTGGGCGGCCTGGTCGTGAAGGCCGGGCTGGTCGAACTCGCCGACGATGATCGCGCCACGCTCTACGGCGCGTTCCTCACCGTCGCGGCCAAGCTGCGGGGCGAGGAACGCGAGCAGGCGCTGGTGCTCTGGAAACGCAAGGGCAAGCGGGCGTTCAAAACCGAAAGCAGCTCATAGCCGCACTGGTGGAAAACCTTTCGTGGAACGACACGAAATTGGCTGCTAGTCCATGCTGATGCAATTGTTCGCCGGATCGTTCCTAACGACTGATTATCTTGAAGAAGCCATCCGGCAATCGACCGAATACCGGGCGGTTGATGTTGATGCGCTTCGATCTGCCCTGATCGCTATCGCGGATCGGTTCCCGCGAGAATCATCCCCGAACGAAAGCCAGACGGAAGATGATTTCATCTGGCCAATTCTTGCCGAATTGGGTTGGTCGGAGAGCCTGAGGCAACAGAATTTGTCCGCTGGCGGCAGACTCGACGTCCCCGATGGCCTGCTGTTCATTGACGGTGACGCCAAGGATCGCGCCAATGCACAGCCGGAGGAATGGCGTCGCTACGAACATGGCGCAGCCGTTGTCGAGAGCAAGCGCTGGGCAAGGCCGCTGGATCGTGCGGTGGGACGCGAAGATGCGGTCGCGCCCTCCACCCAGATGCTGCGTTATCTCCGCCGCATCGGTGATAACAGTGAGCATGGATTGCGTTGGGGCATCCTCACCAATGGCTCGCGTTGGCGGCTTTACTGGGCGGGCGCGCGGTCAGTCAGTGAAGAGTTTCTGGAGGTCGATCTGGCTGGCGCGCTTGCGCTCGATGCCCGCGACCAAACCGCCAGCGATAATGATGCGCGCGACCATGCCCTTCGCGTTTTCGCAGCAGTGTTCTCGCGCACCGCGTTCGCCAAGACCGGTGCCGATGGCCGGTCCTTCCACGAACGCGCGCGGGCTGAAGCTGCGTTCTATGAAGAGCGCGTTGCCAAGTCGCTGTCCAAGCTCGTTTTCGACGAAATCTTCCCGGCACTAACCACGGCGGTTGCGGGGGCATCACCCCAGACGCCGTTGGAGGAAGTGCGCGACGCTTCCCTTGTCCTGCTCTATCGATTGCTGTTCCTGCTGTATGCCGAAGATCGCGATCTACTGCCGGTCAACTCCGATGGCTATGATGATTATGCGCTCCGGCCAAAGCGGCTCGAAGTCGGTGATCGCATGGGGCGCGGCGATGCGTTCTCTGTAACTGCATCACAGATTTGGGGGCGGATTGCTGATCTGTCCCGGATCGTTGACCGGGGTGACGCTTCCATCGGCATTCCGCCCTACAATGGCGGTCTGTTCGCGCCCGCCAACACCCCGCTGCTTGACCAGATTCGATTGCCGGACAGCGTTCTCGCTCCGATTATCGACAAGCTGTCGTTCGAACGGCAGGGCAGTGATCGGCGCTATATCAATTACCGCGACCTTACCGTCCAGCAGCTCGGATCGATTTACGAGCGGCTGCTGGAGCATGAGGTCGTTCGCGAGGACGGCGTTATCGCTGTCCGCCCCAATGCCTTCGCGCGCAAGAACAGCGGCAGCTACTATACACCCGACGAACTGGTCACCCTGATCCTGGAAAAGACGCTTGAGCCGCTATTCGCCGATGCGAATGCCGGTTTCATGGCGGCGATAGGCCGGATCAGGAAGGGCGATGCGGAAGATTATGTCCGGGCCGAACTGGGCGATGCCGATCCGGCGCAAGCCATCCTGCGGCTGCGTGTCTGCGACCCTGCCATGGGATCCGGGCACTTTCTGGTCAGTCTGGTCGATCTCATGGCCGACAAGGTTCTGGAAGCCATGGCCGAAGCATCGGCTGCGGCGGAACAGGCAGGCGTTGATTACGCCAGTCCGCTGGCCGACAGGATCGGCGAAATTCGTCGCACCATCCTGAAGAACGCCCGTGAAGAGGGCTGGGCGATAGACGAATCCCAGCTCGATGATCGCCACATCGTGCGCCGTATGGTGCTGAAGCGCTGCGTCTATGGCGTGGACAAGAACCCGATGGCGGTGGAACTGGCCAAGGTCGCGCTGTGGCTGCACACCTTCACCGTCGGCGCGCCCCTATCCTTCATCGACCATCACCTGCGGTGCGGTGACAGCCTGTTCGGCCTGTGGGTCCGCGATGCCATCGACAAGGCGGCAAAGCTGGGCGGCGAGCTGCTCTGGAACGAGGCGCTCCGCAATGCCCAGCGCAGTGCCGAGGCGATGAAGACCATCGAAGCGCTGACCGACGCCGAGATTGCCGAGGCTCACCGCTCCGCTGCCATGTGGCAGGATGTCGAGCTGATGACGGGCGAGCTGGATGGCTTTGTCAGTTTCATGCACGCGCTGGACTGGCTCAATCTCGACAAGGACGGGAAGGCGCTGGTGCGGCTGTGGCTCGATGGCCGGTTTGGTGATGCCATCCCCATTGCGCGCGGCCGCAAGGAACCGGAAGGCGGCAAGGCGCGACCGGCAGAGGTCGAAGCCTTTACCGAAATCTGGCGCAACGCCCGCCAATTGATCGAGGAGGAGCGGTTCCTCAACTGGCAGATCGCCTTTCCGGGTGTCTGGCAGGACTGGGCCAGCGGCGAGCGCAAGGGCGGCTTTGATGCCATCGTCGGCAACCCGCCCTGGGACCGGATCAAGTTGCAGCAGGTCGAATGGTTTGCGGTTCGCAGGCCTGAGATTGCCGCGCAGGCCCGTGCGTCGGACAGGGAGGCGATGGTCGAGGCTTTGGTGGCGTCTGGTGATCCTTTGGCCGCCGAATTTGAACGTGCGGACAAACGCGCTCTGGATTCTCTGCGCATGGCCCGGTTTGCCAGCGGAAAGGCCAGCAAGGACCCTGAAACCGGCAAGCGCATCCCGCCGCCGTCCGATCACTACCCGCTGCTGAGCGGTGGTGATATCAATCTTTACAGCCTGTTTGTCGAACGGGCGCATGCATTGGCCAAAAGTGACGGATTGATCGGGCTGCTCGTTCCCATCGGGATCGGCACCGACAAGACCAGCGCGAAATACATCTCGGCCATCACGGAGGACCAGCAGCTCAAGGATTTCATCGCCTTCGAGAACAAGCGCCGCTGGCTGTTCAAGGATGTTCACGCCGAAGATCAGCCGACCATGCTGATCGCCTCCAACGGGCGGCGGCGTTACCCGAAGTTCCGATATGCCGTTAAGCTCCATGCGCTGCCCGACGAGCAATCTGACCCCACCGTGCTCATGGATGCGCAGACATTGTTTGCGGTAAATCCGAATACCGGGACGATGCCGATCTTCCGGTCATCGGAAGACGCGCGGATCGTGTCGGAAACATATAGCCGGGTGCCGGTTTTTATCCGCAAATCTGGGCAGGGCGAGATTTCGGATTGGTCGGCAAAATATGTCCGCATGTTCGACATGACGAACGCGAGCAAAGAGTTCCGGAACAAAGCAGAGCTGGAAACTGAGGAAGGCGCTTGGCCAATTGGTGGTCAACGATATCAATCAGCATCCGGGACTTGGCTACCGTTGTTCGAGGGCAAAAGCGTTCAGATTTTCAACCATCGCTATGCATCGATTGTTACGCCGCCGGGTTCTGTGAGTGGGCAAGGACAGGCAATTCATTCGTCGCTGGATGATCTGGCATCACCAGACTTCGTTCCCACACCGCGATATTGGGTAAATGCTGCGAAAGTTGACGCGATCAAAAGAGGTTACGCTATTGGGTTCAATGACGTCTGCAATACAAACAATGAACGTTCACTGATTGCAGCCATCGTTCCTGAGGTTGGAGCAGGCAACACACTCCCGTTGCTTGACGAAATGGAAGCCTCGGATTGCAGCTTGCTTGTTGGGAACCTCAACTCGATCCCATGTGACTATTTCGCGCGGAACAAGATTCAGAGCCGCCATCTGAACAAGTATATTCTTGAGCAACTGCCTATCGTCCCGCCGTCGGCATATCTGCGTCAGTTCGGCTCCAAGACTGCCGCTGACATCGTCCGTCAGGCAGTGCTCGAATTGTCATACACGGCCCATGATCTGGCACCCTTCGCCCGTGATCTCGGGCACGTGGATGGCGCTGGGCAGGTGAAGCCGCCGTTCGCATGGGACGAGGAACGCCGCTTCATGCTCCGGGCGAAGCTCGATGCGCTCTATTTCATTCTCTACGGCGTCTGGGATGCGGCGAACCCGGCCAAATCGCGCGACGACATCCGCTACATCTATTCGACCTTCCCGACTGTCGAGCGTGAAGAGCGCGCCCGTTATTCAGGCCGATACCGCAGCCCCGAACTGGCGCTGCTGTGGATCAACGCGCTGATGGCCGGGCAACCCGATGCGCATATCCGGGATTGAGTTGTAGGAGTGAATGGGGATGAGGGGCGCGTTTTTATCCTTGGTTGGTCTGGCAGCGGCGGCATCGGCGGTGCCAGCGCAGGCCATGAACTGGTGCAGCCTGCCGCAAATCACGCCCCGGTTCGAAAGCGATTTCGAAAAGCTCGCGCCAACGGTCGCCGCGCTCACCGGCTGCGCGCGCCAGTCTACCGACAGCGCCCACCGCGCCAAATGGGTGTGCGAAGACAATCCCGCGACGCCTGACAAGTTCGAGACAGTTCACATCCATTTCATCCGGGAGCCAGGGCAGGGCATTCACCTGCTGGTGCTCTCGCTCGGGATGACCGATCTCAACGTGCTGCGACGGTGCGGCTTGCGCGATCTTCGCGACGGAGAGAAGTTTTCGGCGGGCAACGTGGCCTACCGTGACAGGATCAGCTTCGGCTTCACCGGCCCGCGCCTGACGCTCACCTCGATCCTGGAGAAGGGAATGTCGGCCATCGTCAGTGACACCAGGAGTTTCGGGGAAGACGACAGGGTCAAGGGCCTGTGGAACGGTCTCTATGGCATTACCGTGGTCGACTATCCATCGACCGGCGTGAAACTCGCGGGCGTCAGCCCGATCTCGACCGATGTGTATGGCATTGTGGCTGCCTTCGAGGGGCGCGGCTCCACTGTGCTTGCGAGCAACGATACCGGCGAATCCTTCCCCAAATGGACGCTGTCCCCGCCCGTCGGTCTTGGCGGCGTCAGGGAAGTCGTCATCGAAGGATTCGTCCGGCATTTGCTGCGGGCGGAATACATCCTTGAATCGACAGCCGATTATGAACGCTTCATTGGGCTGCTCGATGCCGAGTATGGCCGTTCCGAACGGTCAAGCGAGAAGGGCTGCACCTATCGGTGGTGGGACGCAGGCCGCATGTCGATCCGTGGGGAACATTGCCCTGGCAAGTCCGACTCCTTGCGGTTCTTCAACGACATTGCAGGCGATCAACTGGAGCAGGTTGCGGCCAAAATGGAGACGGATAAGGCCAACAACTCGGACGATCCCAAGAAGCCGGTAATCGACGACGATATGTTCTAAACCTTGGGTTGGTCAAAACCGATGTCTTGACCTGATTTTTGCAATGGCGGGCAATCAATGGCAATCTTCACAACCAGTAATGTTCCGATTTCGTCCCTGATCGAAGACATCGATATGGGAAAGATCGGATTGCCGGAATTGCAGCGGCCTTTTGTCTGGCCGAACGTCAACGTGCGCGATCTCTTCGATTCCCTTTATCGCGGTTACCCCGCCGGTTTTCTGTTGTTCTGGAAGACCGGCGCAGATGGAGGTCTGAAGAGCATTGGCACCGGCCCGAAACAGTCGGTGCCGGAACTGGCAATTGTTGATGGCCAGCAGCGCCTGACCTCACTCTATGCCGTGGTAAAAGGGATGGAAGTCCTTCGTTCAAACTTCAAGAAGGAGCGTATCCAGATCGCGTTCAACCCGCTGTCTGGCCGCTTCGATGTGGCCGATGCGGCCATCAAGAAGGACCGTGCCTTCATCCCGGATATCTCCGTGCTGTGGAGGCCGGACTTCAAGGCTGGCGCGTTCCGCAAGGCGTTTCTCTCTCAACTCAAGGAAATCCGGGAGATTTCCGATGAGGAGGAAACGGCCATCGAAGATGCCATCGACCATCTTCGCAATCTGCCGAACTACAATTTCGTTGCACTGACACTGGCTTCGTCGGTCGATGAGGAAACCATCGCCGAAGTCTTCGTGCGCATCAACGGCAAGGGCAAGGCGCTCAACCAGGCCGACTTCATCATGACACTGATGTCGGTGTTCTGGGAGGATGGCCGTGTCGAGCTGGAGAACTTCTCGCTCCACGCCACCGTGCCGAGCGAAGGGCAGGCGTCGCCATATAACCATTTCATCAAGCCTTCGCCGGACCAGATGCTGCGCGCCACCGTAGGGCTGGCGCTGAAGCGGGCGAGGCTTGCCAATGTCTACAGCGCGTTGCGCGGCAAGGACGCGGCGACCGGCGTAGACAATCCCGACAAGCGCGAGGGGCAGTTCACCCTGATGCGCGAAGCGCAGACGGCGGTTCTGAACCTCGCCAACTGGCACCATTTTCTCGATGCGCTCAAGCTGGCGGGATACCGTGGGCAGAAGATGGTCAGCTCGGAAGCGGCCATCATTTTCAGCTATGTGCTCTACCTCATCGGCATCCGGGACTACGGTATCGACCGCACCCGGATGCGGCAGGCCATCGCCGAATTCTATTTCATGGCATCGATGACGGGGCGATACACAAGTTCTCCCGAAACCCGGTTCGAAGCCGATCTTGGCCAGGTCCGCGATCTGGCAAGCGGGGAAGTGTTCGTCGCGAAACTCCGCGAGATTTGCGATACGACGCTGACCAATGATTACTGGGAAATCACGCTGCCCAGCCAGCTCGCGACATCAGCGGCGCGCAGCCCGACGCTTTTCGCCTATCAGGCTTCGCTCATCATGCTCGATGCGCCCGCGCTTTTCAGCCCGCTCAAACTTGCGGCCATGGTTGATCCCGCGATCAAGGGATCGAAAGCATCGCTGGAACAGCACCATCTGTTCCCGCGTGCCTATCTTGAAGCCCAAGGCGTCACCGATCTGAAGTTGATAAACCAGATTGCCAATTTCGCGCCGGTTGAATGGCCGGACAACATCAAGATCGGGAAGCAGCCCCCGGCGGAATATGTTCCGGCGCTTGATTCCCAGATGACGGCTGCGGAACGGGAGCGCGTGTACGGTCTGCACGCCCTGCCGCACCTCTGGTGGGAACTGACCTACGATCAGTTTCTGGTCGAGCGCCGCCTTCGCATGGCCCAGGTCGTCCGGCGCGCATGGGAGCGGTTGCGCGGTGACGCAGCTATTGAGGCCGTGTCGCCACCCTCAGTCGCAGAGCTGATTGCGGGCGGCGAAACTGGTGCCGTTGAGTTCAAATCAACGCTCCGCATCAATTTGCACACGGGCCAGCCCGACGAAAAGATGCATCTGTCGGCGCTCAAGACAATTGCCGGGTTCCTGAACGCGAAGGGTGGCACATTGCTCATCGGAGTTGCTGATGATGGTGAAGTTCTCGGGATCAGCGCCGACGGTTTTCCAAACGAGGACAAGATGGGACTACACCTCGTCAATCTCATCAAGGATCGGATCGGCGAGGTTTTCCTGCCCTATGTCCATCCCCACTTCGATGACCAGCAAGGCGAGCGGGTTCTGATTGTCAGGTGCGAGCCTGGTCCGAAAGCCGCTTTCCTCAAGGACGGCAAGGAACAGCGGTTCTTCGTTCGCGGCGGCAACGCCACTACTGAGCTAAGCGGCCCGGCGATTACCGATTACATCAATCATCGTTTCTAGGGGTGGCATAGCAGCGCAGCCGCTCTGCGATGATTTGGCGATCCCGGCTGGTGCATCGCAAGCGGCCCGCAGTGGTGTGTTCGAACTCGGAATAGTCGAAAATGACGATGTCTATTCCATGCTGGGGAAGCACTGTGCGTCGAAGCTCATCGTAGCGGCGCCATTGTTCAGCGCGTGATACGCCTGATACCGTTTGGCGTTTGTCAAAATGCGCGACTGGCTGCGAATGCTGGATTTCATGGAATTCAATTACGAGTTTTCGCGTTGGATAGAACGCATCGACCGGTAGCGGTGATCTGCGGCCCGTCGATCCGGGATCACCCGTAAGGAATGGGAACCGATGCTGGCGGATGGCTTGTTCCCCGATCACCTCATCGCATAGCCCGATAATCCATGTTTCATCGCTGTTTCCGCGTGGCGCTGATTGAAGGGAGCGGGTGCGCGGAAGTGATGTCGGTGCGGGCTTGTCGGACAGCGTGAGCGATGCCAGCACGTCGCTCATGTCGCGATGCTCGGCGCTGCCAAACGGGACTTCCCACTTTTCGTAATGCGCGTGCCAATTGAGGTTCGCTCGCCTCAGTGCCGCACGGAAGGTCTTCGGATCGATGCCTGCAGCCCGAGCTATCTCTGCCGCCGTCACCGTGCGTGGCAAACTGCCAGCGCTCATGGCGCGAAAGTCGCAAGAATGGCTCGGCCATGTGCTTGGATTTTGTCGTCGTTAGGCCAGGTCGATATCCATTCCCGATAGCTTCCGGCCTCGAACCGCACATCGTCCCCGTCCACGGCTGAGGCAAAATCCGCTACTTCCTGCCGATGTCTCGCGTGATCGCTATCTGGTATGGCTTTGCCTTCACGAGAGGCTGGCTCGGCGAAGACGTAGTAAAGTGCGGCGCTCCGGTTTCGTCGTCCAGCTTCCGTCACAAGCCCAAAGGCGTGCTTGACCAACTGGGCTGCGTCGAGGTGACGAAACTGCGTCGCTCCGGAACGCAACTTGTCGCGCATGTCCTCGTAACGGCGCATGTTGTCCCCCCAGACCGGGCGGTCATAGGCTGAGGATAGCGAAACGGACTTGTTGTCACGGAACGGTTCGAACCGCTTGCTTTCGATCCCGATCAGCATCTTTGGCGTCTGAACAACCGCATCCAGCCAAGGATGGCGTCCGCCTGCCCACGGAAAGCGTGCGGTAAACTCTACGTCCACCATTTCCACAGTGTCGCTGGTGTCGATTCCCGGAAGCGAGGGGAAGCGCGACGGGCGGGAGATGAACCACCCGAAGCAGTTAACGGCGAGGGCGGCGGAGCTTTCGGGACTCTGAAATTTGCCGGATCCTATTTCATTTCCGCCAGCCGCAGCAAATCGATCCAATACATGTTCGACTGGAACACCGGGAAGAAACCCTGCCAAAGTTAACGCGGACCCGTTGCCATCATCCGCGTTTTGACCGCGACTATGCAAAGCTCAGCCGTCCTCAATCAGTCGCCTGGCTCAACCGCTGTCTGGAGACCTCGGCCACGTGCTTCGACTGCTGCCTGAGCCAAGAAATCCTCGATGGCGGCAACGGAGTGTTGACGACATAGGTTGAGGGCTTCGACCTCCGTGAGGCAGTCGATTCCGTAGCCGAATTGGCTTTGCCAGAGGTCGTCAAGTGCTTGGCCATGCCGTTGCCATAGCACAATTCGGGTTGCGTGCTGCAATGAAATTATGCGTGCATCCCGGCTCTCGGTCAGGGTCGTGATCGCGATGACCTCTCCGCCCCGTGCCTCGACGTAGCCGCGCAGGTTGGCGAGAGTGCCGCCTAGGCCGACGTGGTCGTCCACGAGCACATAGTTTGCGCCAGGTTGGACCTGCCCTTCAAACGTTGCAGGTGTGACCAACCGCTGGAATGCCGGAGCACGGGTGTGGCCGACTTTGTTCGTCTGAACAATTTCACCGGCGATCACCGGCAAACCAAGCCTGCTCCCCATGACCTGAGCCATAGCATCAGGGATTGCGTTGAAACCGGTCAATTCGTCCGCGACTACCGGCAGAAGCAGGGTGGGGCGGCCCCCAACAAGTGCTTGGATGTGAGCCAACCCGTCAGGCGAGAGGAGGTCCGCAGCCAGCATCAGGCCTGCGTCTGCATCACCGCTCTTTGCTGCTGCGTATCCTGGGTGGCTGTCACGCGTGCGGACATCTGTGTGGATGACCACATCGGGAAAGTTGGCAGGCCAAGGTAGCCGGGTTGGAAATTCGTCATTCATAGGCTCAACATGCCTAGAGGCTATCTGAAAGGCCAGCATTGGATCGTGCACCAGCGTGAACCGCAAGGCAAAGGCCGATTCGTGCGCAAGCATCGCTAGTTGTGGCGCAAATATCCGCCACTTGTGCGCAGATTTAGCGGCATGACGCCGCGTCTGCTTGGATCACGTCAGAAAAAACTCCGCCTTAAGATACCCCATGTTTCCATCCACCGTCGTCTCTACTCTTCCGTATCCGTGCCTATCCTTCCGCAAGTTATTCTGTCCGTATCTACGAAGACCGGATCAGGGACAGCGAATTTTGTTGCGCTCGATGCCTCATAACGAGAATTTTGGATCAGGGGGCACCAGTAACTGCCAATGAATGGAAGCAAGTCCCATGTCCAACCCTGACAAGATTATCCGCCTCAAGACCGTTCTCGCCCGCACCGGCCTGTCCCGCTCCACCATGTATCGCAAAATCGCAGAGGGGACTTTCCCGTCTCAGGTGAAGATCAGCGTTCACGGCGCGGGCTGGCGGGAATCCGCTGTGAACCGCTGGATCGATGATCCGGTCTCGTATCGGAATGAGAGCGCGGGGCTTTGACAGCGCCACCTTCGGTCGAGCCGATCTGTGTGAAGGTCAATGACGCTGCGCGCATGATCGGCGTCGGTCGCACCAAGCTTTACGAACTGATTGCATCGGGCGAGATTCAGGTCATCAAGCTCGGCAAATCGACCCGTATCACGACTGCCAGTCTGCACGAGCTGGT
>JBKBUD010000316.1:0-2151 GCA_046290865.1 Novosphingobium sp.
CCCTGCTCATGGTGCATGGTTCGGAAAGCTCCCTGCGCACATGGGACGTCATCACCACGAAGTTGAAGGCCCGTTACCGCATCATCCGGCTCGACCTGCCAGGCTATGGCCTGTCGGATGGTCCGACGGACGAATCCCTGAAGACCCTCGTCCCGACCGACGTGCCAATCGCCCTGCTTGAACACCTGAAAGTCAGTAAGGTGACGTTTGCTGGCGTTTCCAGCGGCGGTACCATGGGCATGTATATGGCCGCGCGCCGGCCGGACATGATCGAACGCCTAATCCTTTCGAATACCCCCTCCGATCCGGTCGACACGAGCCACCTCAAGTTGAGCGCAGGCCTCAAGGCGGCAATGGACCGCGCGCAGCAGACCGGCTTTCGCGATCAGGATTTCTGGACGAATTTCCTGACTTTCTTTGCAGGCGATCCTGCCCGCATTTCAGCGCGGACGCAGAAGGAATACTACGACTTCTACCGCCGCGTGCCGGAAAAGAACCTCATCGGTCTGATCGCCCGCATCGGCGATGGCAAACAGGCCACGATCGAGATGGCCAAAGTGCGCCAGCCGGTCCTGCTGCTGTGGGGAACGGCCGATCCGTTGCTGCCGGAATCGGCGCTCAGCGCCATCGGACGATACCTATCGAATGCGCAGATCTCGCGCGTTTCGCTGCCAGATGTCGGGCACTACCCGCCGCTTGAAGTGCCGGAACGCTTCGCGCAGATGACCGCTGCCTATATTGAGGCCGCAACCCCGATCCTGCCCCCAGAAGTTCCCTCCGCACCCTGATCGCCCCTGTTCGCACTTCGGTTAAAACAGGGCGCAGCGGCCAAAGCTGCGCCGCCCTGACCTAGTGGACGGACATGACCAAGCCTCGCACCCTCTACGACAAGCTGTGGGACAGCCACGTCGTCGCCGAATTGCCCGGCGGCGCATCGCTGCTCTACATCGACCGCCAGATCCTGCACGAAGTCAGTAGTCCGCAGGCTTTCGTTGCCATGCGTGAGGCCGGGCGACAGTTGCGCCGTCCCGAGACGCATCTTGCCGTAGCTGATCATGCGGTGCCGACGCGCGCCCGCAAGGACGAGATTGCCGATCCTCTGGCGCGCAGCCAGGTCGCCGAACTCGAAGCAAACGTGAGCGAATTCGGCATACCCTACGCGACCCTTAACGGAGCCGAACAGGGCATCGTCCACGTGATCGGGCCGGAAACGGGCTTTACCCTGCCCGGCACGACGATCGTCTGCGGTGACAGTCACACCACCACCCACGGCGCGTTCGGAGCTCTGGCATTCGGAATCGGAGCCAGCGAGCAAGGCACGGTCATGGCCGCACAGGTCCTCCCGCAGACCCGGGCGCGGACAATGAAGGTCGAAGTCGTGGGGCAATTGGGCAGGGGCGTCGATGCCAAGGACGTGGCACTGGCGCTGATCGCAAAGATCGGCGCGCACGGCGCAGTCGGCCATGCCGTGGAATACACCGGCTCTGCCGTATCGGCGATGTCGATGGCGCAGCGCATGACGCTGTGCAACATGACGATCGAAGCGGGCAGCCGTATCGGCCTGGTCGCTCCAGACGTTACGACGTTCGCCTTCATCAAGGGCCGCAGGCTGGCACCGGTCGGACCGATGTGGGAGCGCGCCGTCGAATCATGGCGCACGCTGCCAACGGACGAAGGCGCGGTCTACGACAAGGTCGTCACGCTCGATCTTGACGACATGGCGCCACAGGTAAGCTGGGGTACCAGCCCCAACCAGACCTTGCCGATCGGCGCTGCCGTCCCCAACCCCACCGATATCGCTGATCCGATCGAGCGCCGCGAAACCGAGAAGGCCCTGGCTTACATGGGCCTCGAACCGGGGCAGAACCTTGCCGACATCACCATCGACCAAGTCTTCATCGGATCGTGCACCAATGGCCGGATCGAGGACTTGCGGTCCGCCGCCGCGATTGCGCAGGGACGCAAGGTCGCGCAGGGCGTCAAGGCCATTGTCGTGCCGGGCAGCGCCGCAACCCGCGCGCAGGCCGAAACCGAAGGGCTTGACCGCGTGTTTCTCGACGCCGGTTTCGAATGGCGCTTCGCCGGCTGTTCGATGTGCGTGGCGATGAATGACGACCGCCTCGCAGCCGGACAGCGCTGTGCCAGCACCTC
>JBKBUD010000317.1:0-2150 GCA_046290865.1 Novosphingobium sp.
CGGTCCAGGGCGATCCAGCGCAGGCGGTGGCGTGGCTTGCCAATACCCTCGGGGCCTATGGCGTGACGCTCGATGCGGGCGACGTGATTCTTTCGGGATCGCTCGTTCCGCTCGCGCCCGCGGTAAAGGGCGACCGTTTCGAAATGACTCTCAGCAACGATGCAGGACCGCTCGGTACTTGCGTCGCCAACTTCGTTTGAGGAACACTCCATGGCACGCGTGAAGGCCGCGATCATCGGCTCGGGCAATATCGGCACCGACCTGATGATGAAGATGATCAAGTACCCGCAGAACATGGAGCTGGCGATCGTCGTCGGCATCGACGAAAATTCCGAAGGCTTGCGGATGGCGCGCGAGCATGGCATCGCCACGACGCACGAAGGCCTCGAAGGCCTGCGCAAGCACCCGCTCTACAAGGACATCGGCATCGCCTTCGACGCGACCTCGGCCTACGCCCACAAGGTCCACGACGAAGCTTTGCGCGCCGATGGCATCCAGGTGGTCGACCTGACGCCTGCCGCCATCGGTCCGTTCACCGTGCCCCCGGTCAACATGGGCCAGCACCTCGACCAGCCCAACGTCAACATGGTGACCTGCGGCGGCCAGGCGACGATCCCGATGGTTGCCGCCGTCGCCCGCGTCTCGGACAAGCTCCATTATGCAGAGATCGTGGCTTCGGTCTCCTCGCGCTCGGCCGGCCCCGGCACCCGTGCCAATATCGACGAGTTCACCCGCACCACGGCCCGCGCCATCGAGCAGGTCGGCGGCGCGACCAAGGGCAAGGCGATCATCATCCTCAACCCCGCCGAACCGCCGATGATCATGCGCGATACCGTGTTCACCCTGTCCGAGGGTGGCGATGAAGACGCCATCCGCCGCTCGGTGGCCGACATGGTCGCCGAAGTGCAGAAGTACGTCCCCGGCTACCGCCTCAAGCAGGAAGTCCAGTTCGAACGCTTCGGCGACAACAACCGCCTCAAGATCCCGGGGCAAGGCGAATTCACCGGCATCAAGTCGATGATCATGCTCGAAGTCGAAGGCGCGGGCGATTACCTGCCGAGCTACTCCGGCAACCTCGACATCATGACCGCCGCCGCCAAGGCCACCGGTGAACTGCTCGCCGCGCGCCGCATGGCCGCTGCTGCCGCCTGAAGGAGACCGGACGATGACTTCAACCTTCAACGTCGAACGCGGCGACAAGCTCTACATCCAGGACGTCACCCTACGGGACGGCATGCATGCCATCAAGCACATGTACGGGATCGACCACGTCCGCGCCATCGCCTTGGCCATCGAGAACTCGGGCGTCGATGCCATCGAAGTCGCCCATGGTGACGGCCTGTCGGGCGCCAGCTTCAACTATGGCTTCGGCGCTCACACCGATTGGGAATGGCTCGAAGCCGTGGCCGATGTGCTCGACAAGTGCGTGTTGACCACGCTGATTCTACCCGGCGTCGGCACGGTCGAGGAACTCAAGCGCGCCTACGACATCGGCGTCCGCTCGGTCCGCGTCGCCACGCACTGCACCGAGGCCGACGTATCGAAGCAGCACATCGGCATCGCCCGCGATCTCGGCATGGACGTCTCGGGCTTCCTGATGATGAGCCACATGATCGAGCCCGATGCCCTGGCGCAACAGGCCCTGCTGATGGAAAGCTACGGCGCGCAGTGCGTCTACGTGACGGACAGCGGCGGCGCGCTCGACATGGATGGCGTGCGTGCGCGCTTTGAAGCCTATGACCGCGTGTTGAAGCCCGAAACCCAGCGCGGGATGCACGCGCACCACAACCTCGCATTGGGCGTTGCCAACTCCATTGTCGCGGCGCAGTGCGGCGCGGTGCGCATCGACGCTTCGCTGACTGGCATGGGCGCAGGCGCGGGCAATGCCCCGCTCGAAGTGTTCATCGCCGCCGCCGACCGCAAGGGCTGGAACCACGGCTGCGACGTGATGATGCTGATGGACGCCGCTGAAGACCTCGTCCGCCCGCTGCAGGACCGCCCGGTCCGCGTCGACCGCGAGACGCTCGCGCTGGGCTACGCCGGGGTTTACTCGAGCTTCCTGCGCCATGCCGAGAAGGCAGCCGAGACCTACGGCCTCGATACCCGCACGATCCTCGTCGAACTCGGCCGCCGCAAGATGGTCGGCGGGC
>JBKBUD010000318.1:0-2146 GCA_046290865.1 Novosphingobium sp.
TGCCTGATGCGCACCGGCCCGACGTGCGCCATGCGCCGATCATGTTCACCACCGACATCGCGCTGCGCGAGGATCCCGGCTTCCGCAAGATCACGCTCGGCTGGAAGAAGAACCCGCAGGCGTTCAGCGATGCCTTTGCCCGCGCGTGGTTCAAGCTGACCCACCGCGACATGGGTCCGCAGGCGCGCTACCTCGGCAAGGATGCGCCCAAGGTGACGATGGTGTGGCAGGACCCGCTGCCCAAGGCCACTTACGCGCCGGTTGATGCCGCGGACATCGCCTCACTCAAGGGTGCGATCCTTTCCTCCGGCCTGACCACGGGCGAACTGGTGCGGGCGGCGTGGGCCTCGGCCTCGACCTTCCGCGCCACCGACATGCGCGGCGGGGCCAACGGTGCCCGTGTGCGGCTTGCTCCGCAGAAGGACTGGGCAGTCAACGATCCGGCCGAGCTGGCCAGGGTCACGGCAAAGCTCGAGGAAATCCGTGTAAGCTTCAACAAGGCGGCGAAGGGCGGCAAGCAGGTGAGCCTGGCGGACCTGATCGTGCTGGGCGGCAATGCAGCCATCGAGCAGGCGGCCAAGGCGGCAGGGCAGGACGTGAGCGTGCCGTTCACGCCGGGCCGGGTCGATGCGACGCAGGCGCAGACCGACGTCGAGTCCTTCGGCTATCTGCAGCCCAAGGCGGACGCCTTCCGCAACTACTACGCGGCGGATTCGTTCTACGGGCCGACCGAGGCGCTGGTCGACAAGGCGGACATGCTCGGGCTGACCGTGCCTGAGACGACCGTGCTGCTGGGCGGGATGCGCGTGCTTGGCGCCAATGCGGGCGGATCGACGGCGGGCGTGTTCACCAGCCGTCCGGGCACGCTGAGCAACGACTTCTTCGTCAACCTGCTGTCGATGGACACGGTCTGGGCGAAGTCGGCGACGCCCGGTCTCTATCAAGGCAAGGACCGGGCCAGCGGTGCGGCAAAGTGGACGGCGACGCCGGTCGATCTGGTGTTCGGTTCCAATTCCGAGCTGCGCGCCGTGGCCGAGGTCTATGCCTCGGATGACGCGAAGGCGAAGTTCGTGACCGACTTCGTGGCGGCGTGGACCAAGGTGATGAACGCCGACCGGTTCTGATCGGACCGGCATTCGGGAGCGGCGGCGGAGCTTCGGGCTACGCCGCCGTTTCCTGTTCCGGGGCGCTTTCGGCCAGACGCGGCGCGATCAGTGCGCAGGCGATGAGCTGAAGCTGGTGGAAGACCATGACCGGCAGCAGCACGATGCCGACCGAGGCCGCCGGAAACAGCACGCCAGCCATCGGCACGCCCGAGGCGAGGCTCTTCTTCGAACCGCAGAAGAGGAGGACCACGGCATCCTCGCGCGGCAGCTTCATCACGCTGGCCAGCCACCACGTCGTGCCGAGCACGATCGCGAGCAGGACAACGCAGACCAGCGTCAGCACGAGCAGCCCGAGCGGCGGAACGCGTTGCCACAGCCCCTCGACCACGGCAGCGCCGAACGCGGCATAGACGACCAGCAGGATCGAACCGCGATCGACCTTGCCGAGCCACGCCTTGTTGCGGGCGACGAAGCCGCCGATCCACGGGCGCAGCAGGTGTCCCGCCACGAAGGGCAGGAGCAGTTGCAGGACGATGGTTTCAGCCGAGGCCCACGAGAAGCCGCCGGTGGCACCGCCCATCAGCAGCGCGACCAGCGCGGGCGTCACGAAGATGCCGACAAGGTTCGAGAAGGAGGCCGCGCAAACCGCAGCCGCGACGTTGCCTCGGGCGATGGCGGTGAAGGCGATCGAGGACTGCACCGTAGAGGGCAGCAGGGTGAGGAACAACAGTCCTGCCGCGAACTCGGCGGGCAGGAAGGGAAGCGACCCCCAGGCGAGACCGAGCAGCGGGAACAGCACGAAGGTTGCGCCAAGGACCGCGAGATGGAGCTTCCAGTTGCGCGCGCCTTCCCAGATCGCCTCGCGCGAAAGCTTGGCGCCGTGCAGGAAGAACAGCAGCACGATCCCGGCATCCGCCGCCGCGCCGACCAAGGGCGCGAAACTGCCGCGCGCGGGAAGCACGCTGGCAAGAACGACCGTGGCGATCAGGGCCATCAGGAACGGGTCGAGCAGGGAGGCGATGCGCCGGATCATGAGGGAG
>JBKBUD010000049.1:0-16305 GCA_046290865.1 Novosphingobium sp.
TCCTGCTCCTTGATCATGCCGATGATCTGCTCCTCGGTAAAACGACTCTTCCTCATTCGTCCGCTCCTTCGCGCGAGGCAGACTCTACATCAAATCGAGGGAGCCAGCGGGGGGCAGGTCAACTCGCCGAGGCCGAGCGACTGCGCGACCATCTCCCTTCCAGCCAACGCGCAATCGGCCTCTCTGGGCTCGAACTCGCTGCGCACACCTGCGAAAAACTCGACAGTTTTGCAGACGACTATGCCAGCCGCTGGCAGACGCTCGAAGAACGCCTCGAAGAGGCACGCGAGGCGAAGAACGATGGCTATGCCTTCAAGCTGGGCAAGGAACAGGAGCGCCTGCTCGACCAATTCCTGATCAACGCACTCTCCCGCGCTGCAGTCATCCCGACCTACAGCTTCCCCGTCCACAGCGTTCGGTTGGAGGTCACTCAGCAAAGTGGCAAGCAAGCAACGCCCTTCGGCGGAAGCGACGAAGCAGTTCAGCTCGATCGCCCCGCGGTCCTTGGTATAAGTGAATATGCGCCTGGCGCTGAAGTCGTGGCTGGAGGCCGGATCTGGGTCAGCGCCGGGATCGTGCGCTATCCTAACGACTTCATGCCAGAACAGCTCGCGCAAGTGAGTCACGACTGTGGCCATGTTGCCATCCGGCGTTTCAAGGACGATCTCCCGGAAGCCTGCGAACAATGCGGAAGCAGCAATCTTGCAAAGGCGACCTCGTTCATCGAACCGAAGGCATTCCTGACCTCGATCGATGCCAAGCATGGCCGCGATCCCGCCGCATCACGGGTGCGGCAGCGTTCCGCCGAAGAAGCGCGGTTGGTGACAACGGCTCCTACTAATCAGTTCGTGCCGACCGACCTGCCAACCAAGGTCACGACTTTCTTTGCTCCCGCGCGCCCCCTGCAAGGGGAGAATACTGCGCGCGGCCAGCTGTTCGTTCTGAACAAGGGACCGCGAGGCGCGGGCTATCACCGGTGCCCGCGGTGCGAACACGCCCAGGCCGCAGAGCCCGCCAACCGTTTTAAAAAGGTCAAGACGGTCCACAAGGGCATCGACCCGGCGGGCTCACAGATGAGCTTCGACCTGTATGCCAAGACCCGGTTCCTCGAAGGGCGGCAGCCTGGGCGCAATCTGGTGCTGGCATCCGGCACGCCCATCACGAACACGATGGCAGAGCTTTTCAGCGTCAGCCGCTACCTGCAGCAGGGCGAATTGGAGAAGCGCGGCCTTGGTCATTTCGACGCTTGGGCGGGCGCTTTCGGCGATACCGTCACAGCGCTCGAACAGGATGCGGCCGGCGGATACAAGCCTGTCACCCGCTTTGCGCAGTTCGTGAACGTGCCTGAGCTGTCGGTCATGGTCCGGCAGGTCATGGACGTGGTCGGCGCGACGGAGCTTCGCCAGTACGTCAGCCTGCCCAATCTCAAGGGCGGGGGCCGCAATCTCATCACCGTGGAAATGACGCCGGAGCAGGAGCGCTACAAGGCGACGCTGCAATCGCGCATGGAAGCGATCAAGCAGCGCAGCGGGCCGCCTCAGAAGGGGGATGATATCCTCCTCTCGGTGATCGGTGACGGGCGCAAGGCAGCGATCGACTATCGCCTGATCGACGCCAGCGCGCCGAAGGAAGCGGGCTCGAAGCTTGAACGCATGATCGAAGAGGTCGCGCGTCGCCACAAGGAGTTCACCCGCACGGCGTTCCACAAGCCGCTGCCGGGCGGCGCTGGCTTCTCCGAAAAGCCCGAAACCTATGGTCCGGCCACGCAGATGATCTTCTCGGATTTCGGGATCAACGGTGACTTCCCGGTCCACAAGTACATCAAGAGCGCGCTGATCGAGCGCGGCATTCCCGCCAGCCAGATCGCGCTCATTCAGGACTTCAAGACGCACATTGCCAAACAACGCCTGTTCAACGACATGAACGAGGGCAAGGTGCGCGTGCTGATCGGTTCGGTCGCCAAGATGGGCACCGGCGTGAATGCTCGGAAGCGCCTTCGTGCTCTGCACAACATGGATGCGCAGTGGTACCCGGCCAACGACACGCAGCGTAACGGGCGCATTATCCGCCAAGGGAACATGAACCCGGAAGTGGAGATCCTCGATTACGCCACGAACGGTACCTACGATTCGACGATGTGGGGCCTGATGGCGAAGAAGGCCCGGTTCATTGAGGGCTTCATGCGCGGTGATCCGACCATGCGCGACATGGAAGACCTGGGCGAGGCAAGCCAGTACGAGCAGGCCTCGGCCATGACGACGTCTGACCCTCGCATCATGGACCTGACGGAGTGGAAGCAGGAGCTCGAGAAGATCGAGCGCCGCCAGATGGCTCACGAGCGCGAGCAGCAGAGCGTCCGCATGCGCCTCGCATCGGCGCGCAGTGACGTCGCCGAGCAGGACCGTCTCATCCCGCTGATCAAGAGCGACATCGAGAGCCGGCAGTTGCAGGAAGGCGAGGAGTTCTCCGTCATCCTCAACGGCGAGACGTTCGAGGACCGCACCGAATATGGCGCGGCTCTCATGGCAGCGATGGACGCGCTTGTCGAAAAGTCGAACGGCAAGGAACTGCGCGAAGGCGTAGGCTCGTTCGGCGGCTTCCCGCTGGTGGCCGAAGTCTCCCCCCGCACTGGTGGGGAAATGGCCCTGTCGTTCTACGTCAAGCGAGCAGGTGGGCGTGAGACACGCGTCGACATGGGCACTGACGCGCGCGGTCTGGTGACGCGCCTGACCAACGCGATCAAGGGCTTCGACAAGGAGCTCACCTATTCCGAGGACCGCAAGGCCGAGGCAGAGCAGCGCATTGCCGACTTCGAGCCCAAGCTCGGCGCCACGTTCGACGATGGCGGCAAGGGTGACGCGCTCCGAACCAAGATCCGCGATCTCGAATCGACCCTCAAGGCTGAGAGCGAAGCAAGGGACGCGGCCCTGAAAGCGCAGGCTTCGCCCGAAGCCCAGCAATCAATCCCGGAGACAGCGCCGCAGGGCGATCGTCCGGCGGATATCCGCACGGCATTGCAGGAGCAACTTGCCGGGCTGCGGCTTGCCGACAAGGTCAAGGTGCGTCTCGTCGACACCTTGGGCGGCGCGGCAGGCGAGTATCGCGCGCAGATCGTCTCGATCGCGACCGACACGCCGCAGAGCGAGGTATTTACTCTCAATCACGAGGCCATGCACGCATTGCGGGCGCTCGGCCTGTTCAAGAACGAGGAGTGGGCAATCCTGTCCGCCAAGGCCCGGCGCGACACCATGCTCATGCGCTCGGTGCGCCAGCGCTACGAGGCAGGCTTCCGCAAGCGCGGGCTTACCGGCGCTGCGCTGGAAGAAGCCATCATTGAGGAAGCGGTGGCGGACCAGTTCGCCCGCTATCAGGATGGGCGCTACAAGGCCGAGGGCACGACCGATCGCCTGTTCAAGATGCTGCGCCAGTTCTTCGAGGCGGTGCGTAACGTCTTTGCCGGACGTGGCTTGCGCACGGCAGAGGGCGTCATGCAGGACGTGGCGCGCGGTGAAGTCGGCGGGCTCAACAGTCAAGCTGCGCTTGACGGTTCGGCAGGACCGCTCGCGCGGTCGATCCCTGTCGAGCGGTCGGCAAAGAATCTCGTGGAAGCGCGAGACGCCGCTGCTGCATTCGTAGGTCGGCCAATCGAAAATGCGGCTACCGGATTGGTGGCAACCGTTTCTCGAAATAACCTACTCAAGATGACCAGCGGCAAAGCCGTGCAGAAGTCGACAAGTGCGGCGGACCATGCACGCGCTGTTGCAAATGTTGACCGCCTCTTCGAAGGCGCTGTCCTGCAGGAGACCCACGCGGATCGAAATGGTGAGCCGACAATCGCAGCGATCCATCGTTATGTCGCGCGAATGGAAACGAATGAAGGCGGTTCGCTGGATGTCAAGATGACGGTCAAGGAGACGACTGGGCCTAATCAGCCCAATCCGCTCTACACCGTCGAAACCTTGGAGGTGGAGCCTCCATCGGTGTCAGAGACGTCGGCACCCGAACAAGATCGGAATGTCGCCCCCGAAGGCTCCGATGGCAATATAGGCGATAGCGAGCCAGATTCCAAGTTCTCCATGCCCGAGCGCGACGATCTCGTTGCGCTGGGTGGCTCCGATCCGACGTGGAAGGGCAAGGTCGCCGACGCATTCGACCGTTGGCGCACGGCCATGCAGGACCGCTACCTGCCCCTGCTCAAGGTGCAGCGCCAGATCGAGGAGCAGACCGGAAAGCCCCTGCCTGTATCGCGCAACCCGTACATGGGCGAAGAGCTTATGACCGGGCGGATTGGCTCGCGCCTTGAGCGGTTGGCCGAGGATCATGTGCAGCCGCTGTTCGACGCGATGCACGCAGCGGGCGTAAGCGTGGAGGAGCTTGAGTCCTTCCTCTATGCGCGGCACGCACCGGAGCGGAACGCACGCATTGCCGAGATCAATCCCGAGTTCACCGACGGTGAAGGCTCCGGCATGACCGATCTTGAGGCTGCGGCGATCATGTCGCGCATCCGCAAGGCCGGGAAGATGGAGGCCATGGAACGGCTGGCCAATCGCGTCGACCGCATCCGAGACGATGCGCTTGACTATCGCGTGCAGACCGGCCTGATCTCGAAGGATGAAGCGAAGGAGTGGCGCTCGACCTACCAGTTCTATGTGCCGCTGCGGGGCTTCAAGGAGACTGGCACCGACGCAATTCCTGAGCGCATGAACCGCTCAGGCGGTGGGATCAACGTGCGCGGGCGCGAAAGCAAGCAGGCCTTTGGCCGTCGCAGTCAGGCTGATAGCCCACTCGCCTACACGATCCTTCAAGCCGAAGAGGCGATTATCCGCGGCGAAACTAATCTCGTGGCGCAGCGCTTCTACAACCTCGCCAAGGCGAACCCGGATCCAGAGTTCTGGACGATCAACAAGACGACGGCCCGCAAACGCATGAACGAAGATAGCGGGCTCGTCGAATCGTACCTGACGCACAACCTTCTGGCCGAGGACAAGGACTGGACCGTCAGCGCCAAGATCAACGGGCGCGAAGTGCGCGTCACGATGAACAAGCAGAACGTCGACGCGCGCCGCCTCGCTGACGCCATGCGCAACCTGACCCAGCACCAGCTTGATTGGGTGACGCTGCACATGGGCAAGGTGAACCGCTTCCTCTCGGCGGTGAACACGAGCTACAACCCCGAGTTCATCATCACCAACGCCTTCCGCGATTTGCAAACCGCGACGTTCAACCTCTCCGGCGATGGTGTGAAGGGCATCGTGCGCGGCACACTCAAGGATTACCGCAAGGCGCTGGCGGCATCGGCCAAGGGCGCGTTCGGCAAGCACTCAGGCGAGTGGGGCAAGTGGTACGACGAGTTCGTGATGAACGGCGGGCGCGTCTATTTCAACAAGGTCGAGAACGTCGAGCAGATCAAGAAGCGGATACAGGGCGCTGCCGACATGGCGAAGGCCAAGGCAGGCGAAGGCGGCCCCCGCCTGCAGGCCAAGCGCCTGTTCCTCGCAGGCCGCGACATGATTGAGAACCTGAACAACGGCGTCGAAAATGCCGTCCGCCTCTCGGTCTACAAGAATGCGCGCGAGGCAGGCCTGACACCGGCGCAGGCCGCGAGCATTGCCAAGAACGTCACGGTCAACTTCAATCGGCGCGGCACAGCTGGTCCGGCGATGAATGCGGCCTACCTGTTCTTTAACGCCTCGGTGCAGGGCTCGGCCCGCATCATCATGGCGCTGCGCTCTCCGCGCGTGCGCAAGATGGTAGCCGGAGTGATGATTGCAGGCGCGGCTATGGAGATCCTGAACGCACTGGTGACGGCGATCGACGACGACGGCGAGAGCATCTACGACAAGATCCCCGCCTTCGAAAAGTCGCGCAACATCATCATCATGTCGCCCGACGGGAAGAGCTATTTCAAGATCCCCATGCCCTACGGCTACAACGCCTTCTTTGAAGCGGGCCGATCGACCGCAGAGATTGCGCGCCGTGGTGGGGATCGCTGGAAGGAAACTATGGCGCAGTTCGTCGGCACTGTAGCGGACGCGTTCAATCCGATCGGTGGCTCGGACAGCCTGTTGCGCATGATCTCGCCTACAATCACGGACCCGCTTGTCGACCTTGAGCTCAACAGGGACTTCACCGGCAAGCCGATCATGCCGAACCAGCCAGCCTACGGGCCGGAGGAACCGGACAATCAGCGCTACTTCAACAGCGTGGGGCCGCACTGGCGCGCGATCACGGACTTTTTCAACACCGCCAGCGGCGGGGACGAGGTTATGCCAGGCGCTATCGACGTGTCACCAGAGACGCTCGAATACCTTGCTGGTACGGTCGTAGGTTCGGCGGGCGGCTTCCTTGATCGCATCGCCACGTTGGTGGGCAAAGGCTTCGACGAGAGCGAGGAAGTCAGCGCGAACGACATTCCCCTCGCACGCAAGGTTGTGGGCGGCAAGCCGTCATGGGTGGATAAGGCCTCCTACTATGACCGGGTCAACCGCGTGGAGCAGGAGATTGGCTACGTTGAGGACTATCTCGACGCTGGCAAAACCGAAGAAGCGCAGGCCTATGCCGAGAAGAACCGCAAGATCCTGACGCTGGAAAGCGCGGTAAAGCAGGCGAAGAAAGATATGCGCGAGGTACGCAAGGCGCGGCGCGAGATCGAGGCCGCCAAGGAGCGCGGGCAGATCAACGACGCCACTTATCGCCAGCAAAAGGAAGTGGTCGACCGCGCCGAAAAGCTGGTCGTCACCGAGTTCAACACCGCGTGGAATCAGGCGATGCAGAGCAGAGAGTGACGAAGGGCGTGGCGACTGCTATAGGCGGTCGCCATGCACCCATGGATGGCCCTCGGGCTTCTCTCTGCCGTCACCGTTGCTGCTTGGGCGTGGACACGCCACTTGCGCCGCGACTGGTATCCTCGTCACGCCATTGGTCTTGCTGGCCTTGCGGTTTTGGTGACGTGCCTCACCGTCGGATATTGCTCGGCGCGCTATGGCTCTGAACACGCCAGCATTGGCAAACAGGAATGAAGGACACGAGAATGCGCGCGTTACTCTTTGCCGCGGCGATCTTGGCTGCCACGCCTGCCCAAGCGATGACTTACTATCTCGTCACGCAATGGATCGAGGGCGGGAACAACTTCTGCAAGTACGGCGCCGGCACCGTCCTGAACGTCGGGTACAAGCTGTGCCCGTTGAGCATTGAGGGCGAGCCTTAATCCTTCCTGCGCGCCACGGTCAGCAGCTCCTCTGCGGGCGGCAGGCCATCGAGCAGCAGGTCGGCCCACTCGCAGGCAATCTCGCGCCGACGCGGCATAAACTCGGCCCGGTTGTAGGCGCTCTCCACCTTGTTCTCGGGAACGTGCGCCAGCATCAGGTCGATCACGGCGCGATCGTCTGCAATCCCGGCGAGCTTAGCCCGCTCGTTCATAATGGTGGAAAAAGCTGCGCGCCAACCATGAGGAACGTGTCGGCGGTGCCACCCTGCCCGGTTGTAGAGATAGCCGATTGCGTTCTCGGATAGCGGGATATGCGCGTGGCGCTGGCCGGGAAACACGAGCTCGCCGCGTCCGGTCAGGCGGCGAACTGCGTTGACCACGTCGACCGACTGCGGCGCCAGCGGGACGACGTGGTCAAAAGCCTGCTCGTCCTTGCGATCGAGAGTGAGCTTCATGCGCTCGGCCGGGACGTGCCAGTAGGGTTCGTCGCCTTTGAGACCCTTGAACTCCTCCCATCGCGCGCCGCGCACAACGCCCGGTCGAACGGCAGTGAGGGCAAGGAGCCGTGAAGCTAGCAACGTGACCGGCGAAGCGCCTGATCGCTCGGTTTTCGCCAGCAGGTCGCGAAGCTCGGACAGGTCGAGAACGGCTGGCTGCTTCCTAGCCTTCGGCTTCGGCAGCAGAGCGGCATTCAGATCCTTGGCCGGATTGTCTCGCGCGATGCGCTTGGACACCGCCAGCAGGAATACGCCGCTGATGCGCTGCCGGATGCGCTTGGCCGTCTCGATCGAACCGCGCTTCTCGATCTTGCGCAACAGGTCGAGGACGTCGTGCGCCTCGATGTCGTTGATTTGCCGCTTGCCCAGGGTAGGGAATACGTCGCGCTCGAGCGAGCGCAGGACGTCGGCCTGATGCACGTCGGTCCAACGGCCCTTGTTGAGCTCGTGCCATTCACGCGCGACCGATTCGAACGAATGCGCCTCCTCCAATCTGGCGGCCTTGGCTTCGCGCTTCTTCTCTGCGCTCGGGTCGACACCCTGGCGCAGCAGGCGGCGGGCTTCGTCGCGTCTCTCGCGTGCGTCGATCAGGGTGACGTCGGGATAGGGGCCGAACGAGAGGAGCTTCTCCTTCCCCTCGACGCGGTACTTCATGCGCCAGAGCTTGCCGCCGTTCTTGCGCACGAGGAGGAACAGGCCCTTCTCGTCGGCGAGCTTGTAGTCTCGCTCGGCTGGTGCGGCTTTGCGGATCTTCGTGTCGGAGAGCATCGCGATACCTCTGCCTTGGGGGTATCGGCTAGAGCGCTACCCCCACAGTTACCCCAAAGCGGGCAGTGCAAGGATGGCATGGCATGGCACTCGCCGCACGTCCCAATGGGACAGACCGCCCGGTTTCCTTGGGGTTTTTGGCACGGTACGGCATGTCTTGGCAAGGGCAAATGGCGGAGAGGGTGTCCGAATAACATAGCCTCCGCACCTGTTCGCCGCCCTTCGCTACCCGTATCCAAATACCTTTAATTCAACCATTATTTGTCCGCCCTTCACCTTCGCCGCGCTTGCCTGTTCGTCTGTGTTCGCGTATGAGTGTGGGGACGATTGGGGGGACAGACGGGGGGATTATGGGAAAGCTGACAGCCCTTGCCGTGAAGAACGCCACCGCGCCGGGGCGCTATCAGGACGGCGAAGGCCTGTTCCTGTTGGTGAAGCCTTCCGGCGCGCGCTCTTGGTGTCTGCGCATCCAGGTGGACGGCAAGCGCCGCGAATTCGGGATCGGGCCAGCCGCCGATATTGGCCTTGGCGAAGCGCGCGAACGGGCGGCGGCGATCCGCAAGCAATATCGGGACGGGGTGGACCCGGTGGCCGCAAAGCGCGCGGCGCGCGCGGCCCAGCGCGAAATTCCCACCTTTGTCGAAGCGGCGGAAACCGTCCACGGCGAGCGCGAGAGCGGCTGGCGGAACGAAAAGCACAAGGCGCAATGGCTCTCCAGCCTGCGCGCCTACGCCTTCCCCGCGCTGGGGACCAGCCGGATAGACCAGATTGACGCGCCGATGATCCGCGCGGCCCTGTTACCGATCTGGCTCGAAAAGCCCGAAACCGCGCGCCGCGTTAGCCAGCGGATCGGGACCGTGCTGGACTGGGCACATTCCAACGGCTGGAGGCCGCAAGAGGCCCCTATGCGGTCCGTGCTCATGGGCCTTCCCCGCCAGCCGCGCCGGGATCGGCACTTCGCCGCCATGCCCTTTGCCGACGTGCCCGCGTTCTGCGCGGCTATGGAAGCCGCCGCGCCTGTCGCTGGGCGGCTGGGCCTGCTGTTCACCATCTACACCGCCAGCCGTTCAGGCGAGGTGCGCGGCGCGCAATGGGGAGAGGTGGACCTTGCCGCCAAGGTGTGGACCATCCCTGCCAGCCGCATGAAGGCGCACCGCGCGCACACTGTCCCCCTGTCACCAGCCGCGCTTGCCGTGCTGGAGCGGGCGGCGGCGCTGCGCAAAAGCGCCAAGCCCAGCGCGCTTGTGTTCCCCAGCCGGACCGGCGGCGAGCTGTCCGACATGACGCTGGCGAAGGTGCTGCGCGATGCAGGCCAACCCTTCACTGTCCATGGCTTCCGCTCTGCCTTCAAGGACTGGGCGGCAGAGGAAACCGCCTTCCCCGATGCCGTGAGCGAGGCGGCGCTTGCCCATGGCGACCCCGACAAGGTGCGCAAGGCCTACCGGCGGACGGACTTTCTCCAGCTTCGCCGCGAACTCATGGAGGCGTGGGCCGCATTCATCGCAGGCCCCAGCGGCAACGTGGTGCCGATCCAGCCGCGCCGGAAGGGCGGTGCAGCGTGACAGACAGGAAACCGGCGGGCCGATCTGGCGAGCCGCATTCGCAGGCGAGAGCATAGGAGAACGCAATGCAGACCCAAGAAACCAGCCGCGCGCCCAGCCCCTTCGAGGGTGCGACCTTCCGTCGCGCCTTCGCCCGCTGGGGCGATGCCCAGCAAGCGGGCGAGCGCGCCGCGTGGGCGCTGTTCGAAACGCCCGCGCCCGATCTGGCGGCGCTGGAGCTGAAGCTGGAAATTGCCTTCGATCCGGAATTGAACCTGTTCGCCCGGCGCACCGCCGATGATGCGGACCGGGTGCGCGCTGCGATCATGGCGGACGTGGCACGGCTGGCGGGTGCCTGATCGGCCCATTTGGCCGGGTTGGCAAGACTGGCGCGGCTGGCGATTGCCAGACCGGGCGCGCGATGAAATCGGGCGGCTGGGCCTTGAGCCAGAGGCAATCCGGCTCGTGGAACTGTCTCTTGCCCGCGTGATGCGCCGGGATGATCCAGCGTTCACATTCTCCCCAGCCGCGCCCCCAACGGGCCTTTTGCCAGAGGATGCAGCCCATGAGCGCATCGCCGCGCTGGCGGGTGCGCTTGCCCAAGAACTGGAGGCGCTGGCGCTGTCGGGCCGCGCAAGACGGCTGGGTGAGGCGTTGGCGCACTATCAGCCGCCAGACATTGCCCGCGCGCTTGATGAGGCCGGGACAGCCGAATATCGCGCCACCATCCATGCCCTTGGGCTGGGTGCCTATACTGATCGGCTGGAGCGGGTGCGCGAACTGGCAGCGGCGGCGCATGAGCTGCGCCCACCGGATGAGCCAGCACAGCGGGGCAGACCAGCCGCGCGGGATCACCTCTTGCAGGCGCTGTTCGATGGGCTGGACTTGGGCCATTGCGATGAAGCGCGCGACTGGCGGCGTGACTGGGCACCCCTTACTGCACCCAAGGGCCAGCTTGTGCGGCTGGTGGCAATCATCCTAGAGGCAATTGGGGAGCCGACCACCGCAAACCCGGCGCGCATGATCGGGCGGGCCTTGCAGCGGGAAGCCGTCCGGCTGGAGCGCGACGGGCCTGCTTGACCACAATTCACCGGCGCGGGTGCCTATTTGTGGTCACACTGGCTTGTTGAGTTGCAGCGGTTCGTGCGTATTCAGACGGGCGGCAATCACGCCGCCAGCGGTTGGCGGCGAAACCGGAAGGGAGCCGCCAATGCAACGGGAACTCTACACCGTCACCGAATTCTGCGAGGCCTACGGGATCGGGCGGACGACATTTTATGCCGAAGTGAAGGCCGGGAAGCTGCGCACCGTCAAGATTGGCGCGGCAACCCGCGTCCGGCGGGCCGATGCGCAAAGCTGGGCCGATAGCCTGCCCACCGCCGACGCCGCCGCCTGATTGTGGCGCGGCAAATGGGAAGCCCCAGCGCGCGGGGGAGCGCGGCTGGGGCGAAAGCAACGCGGGGGGCGTGGCTGGTCGATCTATCGCACCCCAGCCGCACGGCGGCAAGGGCAGGCGGCACCGGGACCGCGCAAGGCTATGGGTAAGCGCAGGGAGAAAGCGCCCCATACCAGCAAGGCAGGCGGACGGTTTGCGGCAATCCCCCATGACGTGATGAACAGCGCAGCCTATGCCGATCTTTCCAATGCTGCGAGGTGCCTGCTGTTCGACTTGGTAAAGCGCTTCAACGGACACAATAACGGCGACATTGCCATGAGCCATCGCGAAGCCCGCGCGCTTTTGCGTGTCAGTCCGCGCAAGGTCACAGCGGCCTTCGATGAACTCTTGACGCACGGCTTTATCGAACTGGCGGCAGAGGGCACTTGGCGAGAGCGCGAGGCCCGCGAATACCGATTGTGCTGGCTGCTGTCTGGCAAGGCACCACCTTACCGCCCGCCCACCCTTGCCTATCGCGGCTGGGCACCCGATGCGCCCGCCATGCCTATCAAGCGCCAGCGTGCAGCCATTACGGCTGGCAGGCCGCCCCGCTTATCCAACGCCGCGCCAGCCGATCAATCAAGCGTTACCGCAGCGGTAGCACCGCAGGGCAAAGATGATACCGCAGAGGTAGCAGAGGAACGCGCGCCTGTTACCGCACCGGTAGCAGCGCAAGCCGAGAAACCACGGAAATCCGGCATTCCTGAAATTGGCCCCTGCTACCGCAGCGGTGACGCATATAAGTTACCATGTCCCCCGGCACCGGCCAATCAGCCGGGCCAAGGGGACGGGGGACATGGTGAGGCCGTGAAGGGCGCGAATTCAATGCATTCGGACGGCAAGGCGGCTGGGCGTAAATGCCACCCTTTGCCGCCAGCCGAGAGCAAGGCAAAGGCTTTGCGGGAAGGTGCTGGCGGCAAGGGCGCGCTGCGAGCCTCTGGCGGTGCGCTGGGCGACTGGCGGGCCATAGAGCGCGCCGATCCGAAGGACGTGTGCGCCCACCTTGCGGCTGGGGATGCGCGCGCCGCCGATCTGCTGGCAGGTATGAGCGAGGCCGAAGCCTTGGCGGCTGCTGACACCATCAAGCGCACCTTGGGCGCTTGGCGGCCCCGATAGGGAGGGGGGATGCAATCTCTGGAAGGCCATGCAATCCCGGACCGGTGGGCCGTCAAAAATTTGCGCGGGCGAATTAAACTTTCTCCCCGCAATAAGATTTTGCAACCGGGGGGTGTGCCATGCCAGCCCGATCCTCTTTCCTCTCATGGGGTTGGCGTCGGGCCTAACCCGCGTTAAGCCCTTCAGCGGACAGGGGAGAACCGATGCGGCTTGGCTGGGATGAAATCAAACGGCGCGCCAAGGCGTTCAGCGAAGAATGGAAGGACGCCCACTACGAAAAGGGCGAAACCCACAGCTTCTACAACGATTTCTTCGAGATTTTCGGGATCAAGCGTCGCCAGGTGGCAGTCTATGAAAAGCAGGTTCAGGCGCTCGACAAGAACCGCCGGGGCTTCATTGACTTGTTCTGGCCGGGCACCCTGATTGTCGAACAGAAAAGCGCAGGCCGCGACCTCTTGGCCGCGCAAATGCAGGCCAGCGAATACTTCAACTGGTTGCCCCCGCGCGATCAGCCGCGCTTCATCCTCACCTGCGATTTCCAGCGCTGGAACCTGATTGATCTGGACGATAACGGGCGCGAACTGTCGTTCCACCTCAAAGACCTGCACAAGCACATTACCGCCTTCGATTTCATGCTGGGCCGCAAGGTCAGCTTTGAAACGCAGGCCGCCGTCACCATCAAGGCGGCGGAACTCATGGGCAAGCTGCACGATGCGCTGGAGGCATCGGGCTACACCGGGCACGATCTGGAACAATTGCTGGTGCGGCTCTTGTTCTGCCTGTTTGCCGACAACACCGGGATTTTCCAGCCCAAGGACATTTTCCTGCAATTGCTGGAGAACGACACCAAGACCGATGGCAGCGACACCGGCAACGTGCTGTCGGAACTGTTCGACATTCTCGATACGCCCGAAGGCCAGCGGCTGGCGGGCACCTCTGCCGAGCTGGACGCCTTCCCCTATGTCAACGGCGCGCTGTTTCGCGGGCGGCTGCGCATTCCCAAGTTCGACGGTGCGATGCGCGAATTGCTGCTGGATGCCTGCCGCCATGATTGGTCCGGCGTATCCCCGGCCATTTTCGGCTCGCTGTTCCAGTCTGTCATGTCGCCCAAGGAACGCCGGGCCAAAGGCGCGCACTACACCACCGAAGCCAATATCCTGAAGGTGATCGGCCCGCTGTTTCTCGATGATCTGAAGGCCGAACTTGCCAGCATCATCGCCCGGCGCACGGGGCGCGACAAGGCGCTGGCGCAGTTTCAGGACAAGCTCACGCGGCTGACCTTTTTCGATCCGGCCTGCGGCTGCGGCAATTTTCTGGTGATTGCCTACCGCGAAATCCGGCGGCTGGAGCTGGAATGCCTGAAAGCGCAATATGGCGATCAGGCGATTGATGCAGCGCTGCTGTCGCGCGTCACGGTCGATCAGTTCTACGGCATCGAATATGAAGAATTCCCGGCCCGCATTGCCGAAGTGGCGATGTGGATGATGGACCATATCGCCAATAATGAACTGAACGAGGCGTTCCGGCTGAACTATGCCCGCATCCCTTTGAAAGACAGCGCGCATATCCTGCACGGCGATGCGCTGGAGGCGGACTGGAGCGCACTGTTGCCGCCGGATCGGTGCCACTTCATCATGGGCAACCCGCCCTTTGTGGGCGCAAAGTTCCAGAGCGAGCTTCAACGCGCGCAGGTGCGCCGGATTGCCGGGCTGGGCGGCAGCGGCGGCACGCTCGATTATGTCGCGGCATGGTTCATCAAGGCCGGGCAGTTCGTGGCCGCGAACCCGCGCATCCGGGTGGCCTTCGTTGCCACCAACTCCATCTGCCAGGGTGAACAGGTGGCGCAATTGTGGCCGATCCTGTTTGACCGGTTCGGGCTGGAGATTGCCTTTGCCCACCGCACCTTTTCATGGGGCAGCGAGGCGCGCGGCAAGGCTCATGTGCATGTGGTGATCGTGGGCCTTGCCCACCGCGACCATGAACCAGCCGAAAAGCGGCTGTTTTCCTATCCCGATATCAAGGGCGATCCGGTGGAGAGCCGCCACGGCGCGCTGACCGCCTACCTGTTCGATGCGCGCGGCGTGGCGAACCGGCATCTGGTGGTAAAAGAGGAAAGCAGGCCGATCAATGGAGCGCGGCGAGTGAAGTCAGGCGTCCAGATGATCGACAACAGAATCCTCACGTTCACCTATACCGAAATGGCAGACTTTCTTGCGAAAGAGCCTGAAGCCAAACCGTTGTTCCGCCAGTTCTTGGGCGGCGATGAATACATCAACGGCTTCAGCCGGTGGATTCTCTACCTTGCCGATGCCGATCCGGCCTTCCTGCGAACCCTTCCGCTGGTGACAGACCGTATGCAAAAACTGAAGGCCTATCGAGCATCAAGCAGCCGGGCGAGCACGAAAGCAATGGCGGATTATCCGACTAAGCTGGGCGTAGATGAAAGGCTGACGTCAGATTACCTTGTCATTCCGAATACCAGTTCGGAGCGCCGCGATTATGTCCCTATCGGCTGGCTATCCCCGCAGAGCATTGCTAGTCAAAAATTGCGCATTCTCGCAGATGCGTCCCTTTGGGAGTTCGGTGTCTTAACTAGCAGGTGCCACATGGCATGGCTTGGATATGTGGGAGGGAGGTTGAAAAGCGACTTCAGCTACACTCATGGCCTCGTTTACAACACCTTCCCCTGGCCCGATGCCACGCCCGCGCAGCGCGCGCGGATCGAGGCGCTGGCGCAAGCCGTGCTCGATGCCCGCGCCGCGCACCCCACCGCCAGCCTGGCCGATCTCTATGATCCGGACACCATGCCCGCCAACTTGCGAAAGGCCCATACCGCGCTCGATACCGCCGTGGACCGGCTCTACCGCGCAGCCCCCTTCGCATCCGACCGCGACCGGGTGGAACACCTGTTTGGCCGCTATGAAGCGCTGGTAAACCCGCTCCAGACCATCGGCGCAGCCAAGAACCGCCGCGTCGCCAAACGCGCCAAGCCCCGCCCCGCCCCCTGAAGCGCGCCCTGAACCGCACACCACCCGGCAAACCCCGTCAACGCCAAAGCGCCCCCAGCCGTCCGCCCCAGCCCGCCCCCATACGCCGCGCCATGTGGGGACAATTGAGGGGACTGGAAAGCGCATTTCCAGCAAGCCATTCAATAAAAACGGATATTTGGGATTAAATGGCGGAGAGGGTGGGATTCGAACCCACGGTACGGTTGCCCGTACACCGCATTTCGAGTGCGGCGCATTCGACCACTCTGCCACCTCTCCGTGGTGCCAATATGGCAGCCTGCGGGGCTGCCGGTCGAGGAAGCGCGCCGTTAGCCCAAGAATTATGGCTTGCCAAGCGAAAACCTACCTGGTGCTCGGCCGCGCCCTCATCCCCGCGGGGCTGGCGGCTTCTGCACCCGCCGGGCACGCCGGCGCAGTGCTTTCCCGTGCTCATGCCTGCCTTTGTGGGCCTGGTGCTTGTTTGCGGTGCAGCAGGACACTATATCCCTACCATGCACCGTGCGAGTTTCTTTTCGCCACAGGCCGGACGCGAGATTTCGGCTCCGCCCGTTTCATCGGCACGCTTTGCCATCGGAGACGTGGTGCGGCACCGCATGTTCGGTTTTCGCGGCGTGGTTTTCGACATCGACCCGGTCTTTGCCAACAGCGAGGAATGGTACGAATCGATCCCCGCCGACATGCGTCCGGTGCGCGATCAGCCCTTCTATCATCTCCTCGCCGAGAATGACGAAAG
>JBKBUD010000319.1:0-2120 GCA_046290865.1 Novosphingobium sp.
ACGAGGCGATCAAGCCGATGGGCGGCAGCTTGTTCCCGTTCAACTGGGCCAAGCTGCTGCTGTGGCTGCGCAAGCCCCGCGTGCGCACGATGCGCGTGCCGCTGATGGGCGTGCGCAAGCGGCTGCAGGCCTCGCGCCTCGCCAGCCAGCTCGCCTTCATGATGATCGAGGCGATCCGCCAGAACTCGGTGCGCGACTATGGTGCGACGCGCGGCGAGATCGGCTGGATCCTCGAAGACAACCAGGGCATGAACGCCATCGCGGAGGCCATCGACAGCCACGTCAACAAGACTTACGTGATCTACGACAAGCCGCTGTAAGGCGGCGCGGCTGAACGACGCACAGGGCAGATGGAACTGCCCGGCCAGTCGCTGCGTTCGAAAGAGCGGCCGGTCATGGCCATTCACGGGAACAGGTCCACGGTGCCAACCACGCGACAAGACCGCAGCAGCGCCAGAAGGCGCAAGGCCTTGCGCACGCTCGGCCACGCGCTCGTCGTCGAGGACGACGGGCTTGTCGCGATGGACATCGCCGAAGCGCTGGAAGAGGCTGGGGCCGAGCCGGTCGTCACTTGCGCCAGCGTTGCCGAAGCGATGGTCCAGCTGGAGCTTGCCGTGCCCTCGCTGCTCGTGCTCGACGTCCATCTCGCCGACCGGGACGATGGCTGGGCCCTGGCGGAACTGGCAATCCAGCTCGGCGAAAGCCCGCCGCTGATCGTGTTCACCACCGCAACGCCTGGCTCGATCCCGGCCTCGGCCGCTGACTTGGGCCATGTTCTGGCCAAGCCGTTCCGGACCCAGGCGCTGATCGCATTGATTGAAAGGGAGCGGCCGACCGGCCTGCTCGGCCGCATCCGCCACGCGCTCTCGGGACAGTAGACCAGCCACCGCCGGAGGCTCCGGACCGCCCCACGGAAACCCCGGCCACGCCTTTCGGCACGGCCGGGGCCGATCTTTCCGAAAAAAAGGTCCCCGACGTTTCCATCGGGGACCTTTCGGGATCGTATCACCAGCCGCTTGGACGGGAGGGGGGGTCTCGGCGGTGACAATTGCTAAACGAGCTACCCCGAGGCCGGTTCCCAAGTTGGGAGAAATTTTTTATTCAATAAATTCAATACTTAAATGTATGGTCGCGAAGAAAAAGCACTTCCGTCGATCTTTGCGTAGGCTTTTGCGGCTTCAATGTCGGGGATGCTGATGGTCGAGAGCGTCCAGTCGACCAGCCCCATCCGCCGCAGGGCCTGCAACGTCCGGTTGGTATGGACCAGCGACAGGCCCAGCATATCCGCGATCTGCCCCTGCGTGACCGTGAGGGTCAGAATCCCTTCCGGCGCAATGCCGGTATCGATCCCGCGCTGGACGAGAAATACCGCCAATGCCGCCATCCGCTCGCGCGCGTTGCGCTGGCCCAGCGATACGAGATGCTCCTCCAGAGCCGCCTCCTCGTGTGCAGCCAGCCAGGTCAGATCGAACGACAGGCGCGGCTGCTGCGCGACGAGATCGAAGAACTTCTCGCGGACGAAAGTGCACAGCGTGGCATTGGTCAAGGCCTCGACCGCGTGGCTCATCTCGGCATCGAGCGCAGCCTGCAGGCCGATGAAGTCTCCCGGGAACATGAAGTTGATGATCTGGCGCCGCCCGTCCTCGAGCAGGCGCGTGCGCATCAGCACGCCGGACAGCACAGTGTAGAGATAAGTCGGTCGCGTCCCTTGCGCGAAGACCTGCTCGCCCCGGGCGAAGCGCATTTCGCCATGACGGAACGCGGCGATCCAGCCCCGCACCTCGGGCGGCGGCTGGTGGAGCGCCTCGCAGTCGGCCAGCGGGCAGGTGAGGCAAGGTTGCCCTCCGTTCAGCACGAGATGTCCCCCTCCCCCTTGTCGAACGATGGCAACGCCACCGTTTTCCGTCACTGTTCCGGCTACTGGATCGTCCCTGCCCATTCGCACTCCTTGCTCACAACACGCCCCCGTCGGTCGTGCTATGTCAAAAGACAGGGTTTGTTCCCGCCATGTGCCGTAGGGTTCCCGACATGGAACCAGATATGAAAACGATAACGGATCCGCACAGCGAGCGTCTCATACTTGTCGTGGAGGACAGCGTCCTGGTGGCAATGGCCATCGA
>JBKBUD010000320.1:0-2108 GCA_046290865.1 Novosphingobium sp.
AACAGGCTGCGGGCCGCGTACCGGTCATCGCCGGCTGCGGCAGCAACGATACGATGAACGCCCTGCTGCACATGAACTTCTCGAAGAAGTGCGGTGCCCAGGCTGCGCTCTGCGTCGCGCCGTATTACAACCGGCCGAGTCAGGCGGGCATCATCGCCCACTTCAGCTACCTTGCCGAACACAACGACCTGCCGATCGTGCTCTACAACGTGCCCGGCCGCACGGTGACGGACATCCTGCCCGAAACAGTGTGCGAACTGGCCAAGCGCTATCCGGACAAGATCGTCGCGATCAAGGATGCCAGCGGCGACCTCAGCCGCGTGACCGACCACCGCATGGGCATCGGCAAGCACTTTTGCCAGCTGTCGGGTGACGATGAACTGGCGCTTCCTGCCAATGCTGCAGGGTCTGTTGGTTGCATCTCGGTCACGGCGAACGTCGCGCCGAAGCTCTGCGCCGAATTCCAGGCTGCCTGCGCCGCCAACGATCTCGAAAAGGCGCGCGAGCTCAACGACAAGCTCTATCCGCTGCACTACGCAATGTTCTCCGACGCGTCGCCTGCACCGGTCAAGTATGCGCTCAGCCGGGTGTTCGAAGGCATCAACGATGAACTGCGCCTGCCACTCGTCCCCGCCAGCGCCGAAGCCCGCGCCAAGGTGGACGCCGCGCTGGAACACGCCGGGCTGATCTGAGGCGCCGCATCCGGGAAGCAACTGCCCGACAAAGTGCGAAGTTCCCCTTCCGCTTTGTCGGGCCAGCGCCTACATGGGCGGCATCATGGCACGCCCCGTACATCCCGAATTCGACAAAACCAAAGTGGTCGCCGAGAACCGGCGGGCCCGTTTCGAGTACTTCATCGAGGAGAAGTACGAGGCGGGCATCTGCCTGACCGGCACCGAGGTCAAATCCCTGCGCTTCGGCGAGGGTTCGATCGCGGAAAGCTATGCCGAGGTGAAGGGCGGCGAAGTCTGGCTGGTCAATTCCAACGTGCCGGAATTCAGCCACGGCAACCGCTTCAACCACGTGCCCAAGCGCCCGCGCAAGCTGCTGCTCAAGGAGCGCCAGATCGCCAAGTTTACAGGTGCGGTCGAGCGCAAGGGCATGACGCTGGTGCCGCTGTCGATCTACTTCAACAGCCGTGGCCGTGCGAAAGTCGAACTGGCGCTGTGCAAGGGCAAGAACGTGGCCGACAAGCGTGCCACCATGAAGGATCGCGACTGGAAGCGTGACAAGGCCCGGATCATGAAGGACCACGGCTAAGTCACCGCAACGGTGATCCACTTCACCGACCGGCAAGGAAGTCCGGTCTAAGGCGCACAAACGGGCCCGTGGCGGGGCGGACGGGAAACGGGTACAACAGACGCGCAATGTTCGAGCGGATCGTCAACTGGGCGCGGGCCAACATGCCGACGCGCGAGCAGATGGAGCAGAATCGCTTCGCGCGTCCGCTGGCGGCGCGCCATGAACTGTGGCGCTTCACCCGCCGGTCGGTGCCGCGTGGCGTGGCCGCCGGTCTGTTCATCGGCATCTTCGCGCTGATACCCGGCGTGCAGATCGTCGGGGCAGCCTTGATGTGCGTGCCGTGCCGGGGCAACATTCCGCTTGCCGTGCTGATGACCTTCATCTCCATCCCGCCGACGACGCTGTTCGTGTTCCTTCCCGGCGCGATCGCGGTGGGTAACAGTTTCGGCTACCACGCCGACTTCTCGACCGTCCATGCACTGGTCACCAAGGGAGCCGGGGTGGGCGAGTGGCTCGCCTGGCTCGGGACTGATGCTGCGCCGTCGTTGATCATCGGTCTGTTCCTGATCTCGGTCGTCGCGGCGGCGGTCGGCTACGTGCTCTCCGCCTTCGGGTGGCGCTGGTGGACCGCGCACAAGCGCAAGGTGCGCAAGCTGCGCGCCGCTGCACGCGATTTCCCCGACTGATGCCCGGCGCCGGCAGCGACGCGGCAACTGGGGCTGAGGCACCAGCGCCGCTGCGCGATTGGCTGATGCTTGGCGGGGCGGTCGTGGCCAGCGCCGGGGTGTTGTGGGCGGTGTCGGGCCAGCCGCTGCTGGTAGCCGGCTTCGTCGGTGGCGTCGGCGTGATCGGTGCAGCGCTGCGGC
>JBKBUD010000321.1:0-2085 GCA_046290865.1 Novosphingobium sp.
GCGGCCAAGCTGTTCGGCCCGCGCCCCTACGCCGAAGTCGTGATCGGCGAGCTCAATGGCGCGCCGCAGGGATTTGCCCTGTTCTTCCACAATTTCTCGACGTTCGAGGGCAAGCCGGGAATCTATCTCGAAGACCTGTTCGTGAAGCCCGAAGCGCGCGGCTCCGGCCTCGGCAAGGCCCTGCTGTCGCACCTCGCTGCTCTGGCGGTCGAGCGTGACTGCGCCCGTCTCGAATGGTCGGTGCTGGACTGGAACGCGCCCGCCATCGGTTTCTACAAGTCGCTCGGTGCAAAGTTCATGGACGAATGGACCGTCATGCGCGTCGATGGCGCAGCGCTGACGCAGCTTGGCGCAGGCGCTGGAAATTCGGTCGCAAATGCATAGAATGCGCCTCGTTCACGCCCGATAAGGGGGCGGCGTGGTACGGGACTCGGCATGACAGACGCAGTGAACAGGCGGAAAGTACTCGCAGGCGTAGCGGCAAGCGCCGCCGCGGCCGTGTTCCCGCCGCGCGTTGCCGCCGCCACCTACTACCCCAACGAGCAGCACCGCGAAGTCCTGCGCATCGCGGCCGAGCAGGTCGAAAAGCATCGCGCGGCATTGTGGCGCACCGACATCGTCGGCATCGCCGATTTCGCGCTACCGTCCTCCCTGCCCCGCTTTCACTTCGCCAATCTTGAGCGCGGCGAAGTCCGCTCGTTTCTCGTGGCCCATGGACGTGGCTCGGACCCCGAGCACGACGGGTTTCTCAAGACCTTCTCGAACGACGTCGGCAGCCTCGCCACGTCACGCGGGGCCTACGTCACCTACGAATGGTACAAGGGCAAGTACGGCACTTCGATCCGTCTTGGCGGCCTCTCGCCGGAGAACTCGAACGTGCTGGACCGCGCGATTGTCCTGCATCCGGCGTGGTACGCAAACCCGGACATGCTCGAGAAATGGGGCAAGCTCGGCCGCTCCGACGGTTGCTTTGCCATGAGCGAGGCCGATTTCAACGAAGCGCTGTGGCACCTTTCGGGCGGACGCCTGATCTACGCAGACAGGCTGGGACTCGGCTGAGGACGCGGCATGCGCCGTCCTTTGGTTCGGCTCGTCAGGTGCCAACCAAAGCAGCGATCGCACCTGTATGGATGCAGGACAAGGCCGATCGCCGTTGCAGCCGCTTCAGCGTCCGACCCGCTGGCAAACCGCTGTTTGCGCTGACAGACGCTGAGCCTCGTCCTCACGGCGTCGGAACAGCCCGGATCACAGCGGATTGTCGAGCTTGATCACAGCCTCGTTGCTCTTGCGCTGCGAGGTGTGCAGTTGGCGCGGCTGTGCGAAGCTGGCCAGAACCGGCGCATCGCGGGCGTAGATGTCGGGGAACGAGCGCAGCATGCCGGTGACGTCCCGCGCCACGGTGAAATAGGTGAGATAGACCGGGAAGGTCTTGGTCATCGGCACCTTGGTGTAGACCTTCGAGGTGTGCGCAAGCACCGCATCGTCCGGCGTCATCCCGGCACCCAGGATCGCCATGGTCATCGCCAGCTCGGTCGCGCGCTCGACGCGCACGCAGCCGTGGCTGAGCGCGCGGGCGGGCAGGTTGAACAGGTTGCGGTTGGGCGTGTCGTGCAGGAAGATCGCGTGCTCGTTGGGCATGTCGAGCTTCATGCGGCCCAGCGAGTTGGTGTCGCCCGGCTGCTGCACGACATAGATCGTGCCGTCTGCCGCCTTGGTCACCTTGTAGCCCTCGCGCTCGGCCTGCTTCGGATTGTTCACCAGACGCCCGCCGAGGCCCTCGCCGACGACGATCGACTGCGGCACGGTCCAGGTCGGGTTGAAGATCACGCCCTCCACCGTTTCGGCGAGCTGCGGCGTCGCGGTCTTGCCGGGCTTGCCTACGATGACCTTGTACGTGCTGATGATCTTGTTGCGGACGGTGATCCGCAGCATCTGTTCGGGCACATTGGCGAGCAGGTACTGCGTGCCGAGGTCACGCGCGAGCCAGCGCCAGCGATCCATGTTGGCGCGGATCAGCGCTGCCTGCTTCGGAGTCTGGGCCTTGGGCAAGGCCGCCTTGAGCGCCGCGTAATCGGGCACGGTCGG
>JBKBUD010000322.1:0-2079 GCA_046290865.1 Novosphingobium sp.
CAGCGGTGTTCACGAGGATCTGGTTCTCGTCGGCCACCTTGGTGCGCTGGTCGAACTGGAAGCCGACCTTGAAGGTGGCGTTGCTGCCAAGGAACTCGGCATCCTTCGACACGATCAGGCGTCCGGTATAGGCCTTGGTCGTATCCACCGCATCAAGCACGCGGAATGAGGACAGCGGCTTGGTGAAGGTATCGATGGCCGTCACCGGCGTTCCGGCGGTGTAGCGGGTGGGGCTGGAAAGCTGCACCGTGGTGAACAGGAGCGGGGTGTTGCGCAGCTTGTTGGTGAAATCGTACTGCACCGTCGGACGCAGGGTGCGGGTCGACGGGCTGTCCCAGCGCGCCTCGCCCACGACCGAACGGTCATCCTTCGATTCGGTGTAGTTGCCCAGCCAGTTGACCTTCCACCCGTCGCCGAAGTTGTGCGTGCCTTCCAGCGTGTTGGTGAAGATCGACTGGCGGAATGCGCGCAGCGTCGAGCGCTGGTTGATGTCGATGCCATAGACGGTGCCCGTCAGCGGCGTGTTGCCGATGCAGACATCGGCATAGCCCGTGGTCGTGGGCGTGGTGTTGACCGTGATCGGACAGGCTGCCGAACTGCTCGACAGGTCGCTCTGCCGGTCATCGAGGTCGAAGATGTAATTGTCGCGCGCTTCGTCGTCGGTGAAGATGGTATAGACCGAACGCACCGAGATCATGTGATCGTCATTCGGCTTCCAGTCCAGCCGGCCCGATGCCGACCAGTTGCGCCGCGTCAGGCGATAGAGCTTGTTCTCGGTTTCGCGCGCCCAGAAGCGGGTGCCGTTGCCGGGGCGCTGGTCCTGCGAGACGCGCTCCCAGTCGATTTCGTAGTTGTCGGTAATCATGTTGCGTTCGAAGAACGTGCCCGAAACGAGAATGCCGATCTCTCCGTCACCGGCCTTGAACCGGTCGGACAGCACCAGCGAGCCTTCGTATTCGCGGCGGTCGCCCAGTTCGGCATAGCCGATGCCGGCCTTGCCCTGAACGTGCAGCCCCGGAAAATCGAAGGCAGAGCGGGTGATGACGTTGACGTTGCCCGAAACCGTCTCGCCCGGCATGTCGGGCGTCACCGCCTTGGACACGATCACCTGCTTGGCAATGGCCGAGGGAATTGAGTCGAAGCGCGCATCGCGGCCTTCGGGGCTGACGACGTTGATGCCGTCGAAGCTCAGCGTGGTCCAGTAGTTGGGCGCGCCGCGCAGGCTGATGTAGCGGGCCTGGCCCTGATCGCGCTCGACCGCCACGCCCGGCAGACGGCCGGTGGCCTGCGCGATGTTCTGGTCGGGCAGACGGCCCGCGCTGTCGGCCGAAAGCACCGTCACGAGCGAATCGGCATTCTTCTGCACCTGAAGCGCGGCGGCTTCGGATTCGGCGATCGGGCGCTGGCCGGTCACCACGATGCCGGGCTGCTCTTCCTCGCCTTCGGGCGCTTCCTGCGCGTTGGCGGTTGCGGTGAAGGCCAGCGCGGTCGTGCCCAGCAGAAGCGCGCGCAGGAACGTCTGACCGCGATCAGCGGCACGAAGCGAACGAAGCATTGGTAAGCCCCCCTTGGGAAAATCCTTGTCGAGAGGGGCGCTAGGCGCATTGTTTGACGGTGGAGCGACAGTTCGATGGCGGAAATATTAAAGCTGCGACGGTTTTGTGACAGCGCTCCATCATCCTGCGCCTGGCGCTCAGAACGCCAGGCGCAGGCTCACGCTGCCGCCCGCGCGCGCATCCTCGCCCTGCCCGGCCATGGCATGGCCCGAAAGGTTGAGCAGGACGCCCCGGCCCAGCGTGAAGTCGAGATCAAGGCCAAGCCGCCCCCAGTCCCGTTCCTGGCCGGGCGCAACCGTGGCAAAGGCGCCGATACCGATGATCGTCCCGGCAAGCGCAGGCCGCGCCTCGCCAAAGCGGTGAACCCATTCACCTGCCGCGCGCAGCCGCGTCTTCTCGCCGAGACGGAAGGCCGCCGCCGCTCCCAGCCGCGTCTCGTCAAGACGGGCGCCGGTCTTGCCGAGCGTGAGCGGAAAGCCGCCGCCGGTTTCGGTATAGCCGTCCATGGTGGCATCAAGGTGGG
>JBKBUD010000323.1:0-2077 GCA_046290865.1 Novosphingobium sp.
TCTTCGGCGACGCGGCGGCGCGGGACATCCTGCGGCGCTGGGACAGCTTCGCTTCTCCACCCGACGTTCGCCCCTGGGACGAGAGCCGGGTGACGGATTCGGACGAGGAAGTGGTCATCAAACAGAACTGGACCGAAATCCGCCGGTTCATGTGGAATTATGTCGGCATCGTGCGCACCGACAAGCGCCTTGAGCGCGCCGCGCATCGCATCCAGATGCTGAACGACGAGGTCAATGACTACTACGGCCACTTCCGCGTCACGACCGACCTGATCGAACTGCGCAATCTTCTGCAGAGCGCCGAACTGATCGTGCGTTCGGCGCGGGCGCGGCATGAAAGCCGGGGCCTGCACTATACGCTGGACTATCCGCAGACCGACGCGGTGGCGCGCGATACCGTGCTCGTACCCTAGGCTGCCTCGGCCTCGACGAACTCGGGAAAGAACACCGGTTCCCGCTTGGACCAGCCTTGCGCCGTCGCAGCAGCTTCGCTGATCGACTGGAGCAGATGGCGCCGACGGTTCGGGCGGATCACGGGTAGGGCAGCGGCGCCGCAGAATGCGCCGGGGAGCCATGGTCTGACTTCGGCTCCGAGCAAGCGCTCATAGAGAAAGCGATAGGCCGAAAAGCCGGTGATGCGATCCTGCGACAGGTCGAACGCGGTCAGCCGGACAAGCGGGCCGATGAAGGGTTCGAGGCTGACGAGATCCTGCACGTCGGGCAGCAGTTGCCTGAGCAGCGCAAGCTCGCGGTAAAGATCGGCCTGCTGTCCGATCGCGCGTTCCTCCTCGGCACTGCGCGCCCAACGCCGCGCGACCTCGCCGCGTCCGCGCGCAATATCGAGGCTGCGGCGGATGTAGCGCTGCTCGCACGGGGCGAAGCTCGCGAACTCGCGCAGTTCGCCTATGGTCATGCTGCTCGCGCCGAGATGCGCCATGGTCCTGCCCTCCAGCCGCACGACTCGTGTTTGCGGCTGTGTGAGGGTGGCAGATCGTGGTTAATTCCGCGTTAGTGGTCGGCTCCGATCGCGCTGCGCAAGACTGCGCAGCGCCTGGCAACGTCAGGCAAACGCCTTGTAGGCTCCGTACGCGCTGGTCAGCGTGAGCACGACGCCGACCATGATCAGCATGCTCTTGGCCGGAATGTGCTTGGCGGCCCACGCTCCGAAGGGCGCGGCAGCAAGCCCGCCAATGAGGAAACCGAGCGTTGCCCCGGCAACGTCGACAATGCCGAGATGCCAGATGAAAGTGGCCGAAACCGTCAGCGTCAGGAAGAACTCAACGGTGTTGACGGTGCCCACGACCTTGCGCGGATCGGCGCCCTGGATCAGCAGGTTGGAGGTGACCACCGGTCCCCAGCCGCCACCACCGGCGGCATCGAGAAAGCCGCCGACGAGGCCGAGGGGGGCAACCCAGCCGGCTTCCTTGATCTTCGGCGGGTAGAAGATCCCGCGGACCAGCAGATAGACGCCGATCGCCGAAAGATAGATCAGCACCCAGGGCTTCACGACCGAAGCATCGAGCGACGAAAGCACGTAGGCGCCGAGGATGCCGCCGGCCATGCCTGGCAGGAGCAGGCGGAAGAACAGCTTCTTGTCGACATTGCCGTGGAGCAGGTGGCTGATACCCGAAGTCGCCGTGGTGAAACACTCGACGATGTGCACCCGCTGCGAGGCCATCGCTGGCGGCACGCCGAGAACGCCCACGAGCAGGGTGTTCGAAATTACGCCGAACGCCATGCCCAGCGCGCCGTCCACCATCTGCGCGGCAAAGCCGACCGCGATGAACGGAAGCAGCGCCGTGAAATCGATACCGGCCAGAAAATCCATCGCGAATCCTTCCCCTGTCGGGCGCGACGATTAGCCGGAATCAATCTCTACCAAAACAGAAGAATTTATTGCGCGCCACGAAATGCCGCTTTGCTGCGGCAGGCTGCTGTCCTCGTTAAGCTTACCGACGCCGGTAGCGGAAGTACCAGACTTCATGCCCATACACCGTGCGCGCCTTGTGCTCGTACCGCGTTTCCGGCCATCCACCGGGACGCACCTGAAAGTCCTTTGCGTCCTTGGCCAGCCATT
>JBKBUD010000324.1:0-2074 GCA_046290865.1 Novosphingobium sp.
GCCGATCTGGCTGATGAACACCATGGTCAAGACCGGACTGTTCGAACGCTGGCGGGCCAAGAAGGCTCAGGTCATCGCGTGGTACTACAAGGGGCGGACCGGCGGCGGATTTACCTATTGGCCCGAAGGCCCGCGCGAGGCGCCGCAGGTGATCGAGGCGCCGATGTGGGGCCGGGCCGTGGTGGTCGAGAACGAGAAGATGTTCCACACCGCACAGACCAACGGCCCCGCCGCGCTGCGTCGGCCCGAGGGCCTTGCGATCAATTCGCTGATGGAAGCCGATCCCGAGGACCCGACCGGCTGGCAGATCACCACCGACGGCAAGGTCATCCAGAAGATCCCGGAAGAGGAGTTCCGTTTCCTCGTCCACTGGGGTGCGGACATCTACATGGACATGGCCGAACTCAAGCGCGCGCTCGACCATACCGACGACCTGACGCACGAGATGATCTTCGACATCATCATCTCGGACCTGCGCAAGCGCGGCGAGGCGTTCCAGGTGCCCAACGATCCGCTGACCGATCCTGCGTTCATCGGCCTGCTGACCCGCGTCTATGACCCCGGCCAGCCGACGATCTTCCCGCCCGAGCCCGAGGAACGGCAGGCGGCCTGACCCGGTCGTCGGGCAGCGCGTTCAGCCGCCGAGGCCGTTGAGAAACAGCCCGGCGGCGCGCAGTGCGTGGCGGGAGAGCGCGTCACCGGTCGGCCCCCGTCCGGCGGCGATGGATCGGTTGCCCTGCATCGCCAGTACCACGCCCTGGCGCGCAAGCCATTCGGCGTCGGGGTGACCGGTAATGCAGTCGATCCAAGCGGCCAACGGGCGCACCCAAGGGGCACGAACCTCGTCATGCACGGCTCGGGCCAGCGCGGGGGTGCGACGGGAAGCCGAGATCGCAACGCGATGCAGTGCGACCGAGGTCGGCCCGGTCAGCTGCACCGTTGCCTGTGCGAGATAGCCCGCCAAGGCCGACAGGTCGGCAGTTGGTGGCAACTCTGGAGGGCTTGCCGTTCGTGCGACTTGCCGGGCAAGGTTGCGCAGGACGGCGTCGAAAAGGCCAGCCTTGCTCGCGAAATGGCGATAGAGCGTGCCTCGCCCGACTTGTGCCTCTGCCCCGATCTCGCCCAGACTTGCTGCATCGAAACCTTCGCGCAGAAAATGGTCGGCGGACACGTCGAGCAATCGGCACAAGTGGGGCGGATGCTTGGGGCCGCAAGGGGACGTGCCTGCCGCTTCGCTCGCTCGGTCGGGCATGGCAGGCCCCTTGGGCATCGCCTGTATGCCATGCTCGAACAGCGCGGCGACGCGGGCCGCATGGATCCTGCGACTTTCTGCAGACGGTGGCGCGAAACCCATCAGCAGTGCCGAACCTTCCACCGAAAGCGAGCCGAAATCGAGTGCATCCTCGATGGAAATTGCCCGCGCCAGCCCCTTGGAGCGCGCAATATCGGCGATGGCCTCGCGCACGGGCTCCATCCGCGCCGCCTGCGCGGCCTGCAGTTCGGCTGCAAATGCGGGCATGCGGCTGCCCAGTCCGGCCGCGAGCCACGACGGACTGAGCAGACCGCCCCCTGCAGCGGCATCGAGAATTGCCTCGGCCAGCCCGGCCAGTTCCTCGGCGACGGGCACCGCCGATTTATGGCCCGAGCGCACAATCGCCTCGGCCCTGGCGGTGAAGTGGTTGGCCATCTCCTCGAGCGAGGCCGTGAACAGCGCCTGCTTGTCGGGGAAATGGCGGTAGATCGTTTCCTTGCTGACCCCGGCCTTGCGAGCGATCGCGTCGATGCTGACGCCGTCGAAGCCCTCGGCAACGAATTCGGCCCGCGCCACCTCCAGCAGATGCAGCACGCGCGGCGGCATCCGTTGCTCTGTCCGGTTCTGCAGGGCCGCGTCCATGGCCTGCCTATAGCACCTTGCCGGTCACATGCATCCTCCCGGCAAGTGCGCATACACAGCTTGCCACGAACCGAACGGTCCGATACCGTTCGGACCAGAATCGTCGATGGGAAGGACCGAACCGATGGCCGACATGCCTTATCTTGCACGCGGCGTGATGCCGGTCGAAACGCCGTCCAG
>JBKBUD010000325.1:0-2059 GCA_046290865.1 Novosphingobium sp.
CCATAACCAAACGCGGCCATGCCGTTGCCGTGCTGACACCGCCGCCGAGCGCGGCTGAGGCGGTCGACGCACTGCACGGTTTCATGCGCGGCTCCGTTAGTGTACCCGAAGGGTTCGATTTTTTGGCGCCCGTACTCGATGAACCGTTGAGCGCCAGCGAAGGCAAGCTGCACCAGTGACGAAGCGGAAAAAGCCCGAGCCAGTGCCGAGGGCAGTCCTGCTGGACACCTGCGCGGTCATCTGGCTGGCCAACGGCGATCCGATTGGCCCAGATGCGCTGGCGGCGATTTCGAATGCCGCGCTGGCAGACGGAATTTTCGTCTCTCCGGCGTCTGCCTGGGAGGTCGGATTGTTGAGCCGCGTACGCTGTGCCAAGCAACCTGCCGTTTCCTTTCTTCCCGACCCACACAGTTGGTTCGCACGCTTCATGGGCGGTCCAGGAATCAAGGAGGCGCCGCTTCTTCCCGAGATTGCTATTGCATCGTCACATCTACCTGAGCCGCTGCATGGCGACCCCGCCGACAGGTTCATCATCGCAACGGCACGGCACCACCAAATCCCGATCATTACGCGAGATGGCAAGATCATCGACTATGCCGCTCAAGGACATGTAGACGTCATAGCCTGCTGAGTGTTCCTTCTTTGGTTGCGGGCCGGCGGAAACATATCATGCACAGACGAATAGAAGAAGCCGCCGACGGTAGCCCATGATACCAGTGGCACCCGATTTTTGCTTGGTGGGCGAAGCGATGGTGACAATGATCCGCGCACTTGCCGGCGAACCCGGCATCCCTTCAGGTTTCTCCATACTGCTGGATCGGAACATACCCCCTGTGCGGCCGCAGCCATGCTGCCGAAATGGTTCGAACCTCAATCCGCTGAAGATCGTGCATGCCGGCGGCCGAGGATATTGAGCTAGAGCGCCGGCAACTCCACGGCCAATGGAGAATGCGACGTGAGCGCGCCGGATATGAAACCGCGCTGGCGCGCCGCAGTTACGAGGCGGTTGACCCGGAAAACCGCATGGTTGCCCGAACACTGGAACGTGACTGGGAAGCTTTTGCGGACCACGCAGGTAACTAGGACCTACGCACCGATTGAGAACACGAGCCTCTCGGTCCCGCCGCGCTGGTCGCGAGTGAGCCGCTCGAACTTATTGAGATCAGCCAGCACGCCGATGAAGTGCCCGCGCGCATTGAAGCGTGGCGCGTGGCTTTGCCATACGCTGCAGCTGGTCCATGCCGGTCAGGTAATCGGGCGCCTCGTAGTGATCGCAAGCCGTCGCATGGCGCGCGCCCAAGCCCGGTCAGCGCGCCACCGCGTAACGGTCATTGCGGTGCGAAATGTAGAGCGGCAGGTTGATCCCTTTGCGGCATTCGCACAGGACCTGGGCCTTTTGCGCGAAGGCTTTGGCGAGGCACGGCTGAAGTTCGTCGCCTTCGGCCACACTGCGGCCGAGCACACGGTATCGCTGGATCATTGGTCTTAGCTCCAATTTCTCGCGATCGACGCTCCCCGTTCGATCTCTCGCGCATCTCCTTAGGCTTAAGCGCGGGCCCCGCGTGGGCTCGCAGGAGTAAGTCTATTTCGGGCGCTCGCCTGCGGCAAGACGGCGGGAGCGCGGCTGAGGAAAGGTCTGCGGCGGGCGAAGTGTCACCGGGGAAAATCGGCGCGATCCTGGCCGAGGTCTCGAACTGGCCACGCTATGCTTTCCTGGTCCTACAGCTCGTGAGTGGAATCGCCGATGGGCGAGGGCAGGCCGGACCGTTCGTCGTCAATTCGAAAATGTCTGGGACCAGAATGTCGGGAGGCGCCGAACCCATCGTTTTGCCCGACTGGCTGTGCACCCAGCTTTTGCCGATGAGCCAGCAGCCTGCACGCTGCTCTGCGGACGCGGTATCCGCTCGCCATGCTCGTCGGCCATAGTTGGCAGACAGGTGGTGCGACCTGAATCGACCTGCTCGCCGATCCTGCCGCAAAGGCCGCTCTTGCCGATGCTTGGCGCGTCGTTCCCGACATCATCCTCATGGTCCACGACCGCTGCTACGAAACCCGCACA
>JBKBUD010000326.1:0-2057 GCA_046290865.1 Novosphingobium sp.
CGCAGGCGCGGGAGCGGTCGTCGGCACCATCCGCTGGCCCGACTGTCCAAGCATGACCACGGCAGCAACCGTCGCGGCGAGCGCGGCAAAGCCCCCGGCCCAGCGGCCACCGCGCCCCTTGACCGGCTGCGGAGTTTCCGCCGGTGCGGCAGGGGCGGTCTGGAACGGAATGACCTTGGCCGAAACGCGCGGCGCCGCTTCTTCCGGCGCGGCCACACTGTCAGCGGGAAGCTGTGGCAATGCCGTTGCCTGCGCCACGATCCGCGCGGTCAGACCCGGCGGCAGAGCGGGGCGCGGGGCCTGCGCCAGTGCCGCATCGAGCGCCGCCTCGGCATGCGCGGGCGAGGCCGGAACCTTGCGCGCCATCACGCCTGCGCCCCGAGATCGGCGCACGACACGTCGCGCGCCTCGAGCAGCGTGCGCATCTGCCGGCGCGCCCTGAACAACAGCGATTCCATGGCCTTGATATTGAGATCAAGCACCTGTGCCGCAAGTGCGTTCGAAAAACCCTCGTAATAACAGAGCACTAATGCTGCCCGATAACGTTCGGGCAAGTCCGCCAGGGCACCTGCGACGGCCTGCGAGGCCTGGTCCGCCTCGATTCGCTGGTCGGCCAGCGGTGTCTCGTCTGCCGGGTCGGGCAGCGTGTCGACCGTGACCACGCGGAAGCGGCGCTTGCGGTCGAAGCACAGGTTCATCGCCACGCGATGCAGCCAGCCGACAAGGCCCGCCCCGCTCGGGCTCCAGCGGGGAGCGTTCTGCCACAGCCGTGCGAAGCAGTCCTGCAGCACGTCCTCGGCCTCGGCGGCATCGGACAGCATGCGCATGGCAACGCGATAAAGGGCCAGAGAATGGCGATCGACGAGAATGGTGAAGGCCTCGACCGACCCGCGCGCAACCTCGCGCATCAGCGCTGCATCATCGAGCGCTTCGCGATGGATGGGATCTGTCGCGGCAACCTGACTGTCGTCAGCCAGGACCGCTTCCGGACGCACGTCGCCGTAGAACGTCACGATTACCTGCCGTTTCGCACCATTACCCCCGCGCACGGACTGCATCGGGAGCGTGCCTGACTGCCGGTTCCCGGGTGAACGCCACATTTACGGCTAACCGAATGAAGCCTTTTCATGTGTTTTTCACCTAGCCCGCGAAGGGTTGCGCATCATGCCCCGTTAGACGCTGCGGAGGCAAACGGCCGTCACGGTCACCAGTCCTCCGACCTGTCGACCGGACGGTGGGGCGCCCCCTGCCATCCGGGCACTGGACCCGCGCCGACCGCACCCCGGCGCGGGTCCTATTTCAAGAATTCATGAGGGGTTTATGGACCGTCTTCGCAGCACCACCATTCTGTCGACGCTGACTGGAGCGTCCCTTGCTCTGGCCTTGCTGGCCCCGCAGGCGGCCCTGGCCGACACCACGGTCAGCACCAGCACGACCACGCCTCTAAAGACCTCGACCGCGGGCAATGTCACCGTCGCGAGCGGCGGCACGATCACATTGGCCACGGGCGGCAACGCCGTCACGGTCGATTCGAACAACACCGCCACGGTCGCCTCGGGCGGCACAATCACCAACACCGGCGGCAAGGACGGCGATACCGGCATCCTGATCGAAGCCGGACGCAACACCACGGTGACCAACGGCGGCACGATCACCGTCACCGAAAGCTTCAACGGCGCAGATACCGACAACAATGGCGTCGTCGACGGCCCGATCGCTTCGGCGAGCAACCGCTACGGCATTCTCGTCGGCGCCGGCGCGACGACCACGGCATCAATCAAGAACACCGGCACGATCACCGTCGAGGGCCTGAACTCGGGCGGCATGGTCGCCAAGTCCGATCTCACCGGCAGCATCTCGAACACCGGCACGATCAAGGTGGTCGGCGACAACAGCGTCGGCATCGGCACCAAGGGCGTCTCGGGCAACGTCACGGTCGAAGGCACCGTCGCGGTGGTCGGCGCCGGGGCACAGGGCCTCGTGGTCGGCGGTGACGTCGGCGGCTCGGTCCGCATCCAGGGCGCGATCTCGCAAAGCTCGAGCTACACCAACGACGC
>JBKBUD010000327.1:0-2056 GCA_046290865.1 Novosphingobium sp.
GAACCGTCGATCGTAATCATGTTTCTGCCAATCAGTGAGAGGGATGTCTGCGCGAGGGGATCACCCCTTCACGCAGACGACCTGCTTCAAGGTATGAACGATCTCCACCAGATCGGCCTGCACTGCCATCACGGCTTCGATCGGCTTGTAGGCGCGCGGTGTCTCGTCGATCACGCCGGCGTCCTTGCGGCACTCGACGCCTGCCGTGTCGGCGATGTGCTCGTCGAGCGAGACCAGCTTCTTGGCCTGGGTGCGGCTCATCACGCGGCCCGCGCCATGGCTGCAGCTGTCGAAGCTCTCAGGGTTGCCAAGCCCGCGCACGATGAAGCTCTTGGCACCCATCGAGCCCGGGATGATCCCCAGCACGCCCTTGGCGGCTCGCACTGCGCCCTTGCGGGTGACCAGCACGTTCTCGCCGAAGTGATGCTCGCGCGTCACGTAGTTGTGGTGGCAATTTACCGCTTCCATCTCGGCCTCGAAGGGCTTCGCGATCCTGCTCCGCAGCGCGGCGATGACATTGGTCATCATCATGCGGCGGTTGAGGGCGGCAAAGTCCTGCGCCCAGCCTACCGCTTCAACATAGTCGTCGAAGTGGTCGGTCCCTTCCGGGAAGTAGGCGAGGTCCTGGTCAGGCAGGTTGATGTGCCACTTGCGCATGTCCTGCTTGGCGAGTTCGATGAAGAACGTGCCGATGGCGTTCCCCACTCCGCGCGAGCCCGAATGCAGCATGATCCACACCCGTGCCTCCTGATCGAGGCACAACTCGATGAAGTGGTTGCCTGTTCCGAGCGTACCGAGGTGGACGAGGTTGTTGGTGTTCTTCAGTCGCGGGAACTTGGCGCAGATCGCGTCGAACCGCACTGCAAGGGCTGCCCATGCCTCGACGATGGCAGGCGGGGGCGAACCCCACGAGCCGTGATCGCGCTGTCCGCGGCCGACGCTGCGTCCATGCGGCACTGCCTGCTCGATCGCCGAGCGGATGCCGTCGAGGCTGTCGGGCAGGTCATGCGCCATCAGCGAAGTGCGCGCAGCCATCATGCCACAGCCGATGTCGACGCCAACCGCTGCCGGGATCACCGCGCCCTTTGTGGGAATGACAGAGCCGACGGTTGCGCCGATGCCGACATGGACGTCGGGCATTGCTGCGACGTGCTTGAAGATGAAGGGCATCTGCGCTGCCCGCTTGAGCTGTTCCCGCGCCTCGTCCTCGACGGGGACGCCGCGCGTCCACATCTTGATTGGCACCCCGCCGGGCACATGCTGGAACTCGAAAGTCGTATCGGCCACGTTCGGCCTCCCTGGATTGTATCATGGTGCCGAACAAGCGCTTTGGCGAGTGCTCCCGCCAGCGGAGCCTTCGAGGCGGCCGGCCCATTCCGGCCGCCTCTGGTTCCGCGTTTGCCGGGCTGTTCGACCCACCCGGCGCAGGATGTTCTGCAGGCTGTGTGCCAGTTCCTGATCAGGCGCTGGAGGAAAGATGTAACATAATGTTTATAAACAATTATTTTTTAAAGTAGCTGCAGGGAAGCGACGAAGATGCAGATTTGGCAAATCCAATTTGTATCCTATCGGATAAATTTATATAAGTGCCGCGCATGAAGCCAACCACCGTAGTCAGTTTCCTCGGCTCCACGCTTGATGCTTCGAAGTTCGGTCCATCGCGCTGGATGAAGTGGCGGCCCTCGGTCGGTCTATGCATGCACGAAGACTTGCGGGTGGACCGCCTGCTGATGATCCACGGCTCGGCGCATCGCCGCCTTGCCGAGTACGTGAGCGAGGATATTGCCTCGGTCTCACCCGAAACCGCCGTCGAACGCCACGTGATCGACTTTGCCGACGCGTGGGATTTCGAGGAAGTCTACGGCAAGCTGCTGGATTTCGCGCGGGCGCAGCCTTTCGATCCCGATGTCGAGGACGTGCTCGTCCATATCACCACGGGCACACACGTTGCGCAGATCTGCCTGTTCCTGCTGACCGAGGCGCATTACCTGCCCGGTCGGCTGCTGCAGACGCAGCCCAAGCGCGGTGCGCCCGATGCGGCCGGGACATGGAGCGT
>JBKBUD010000328.1:0-2054 GCA_046290865.1 Novosphingobium sp.
CCGCACATGACCATCCCAGCGCCGCAGGCCAGCAGTAGCAGCGCGGCCACTTGCCCGGCGCGGTCCACTGCATAGCCGTAGTTGCGATTGAGGAAGCTGGGCAGCCAGGCAGGAAGTGATCCCGCTGCAAACATCTGCAATCCGCTTCCGAGGTAGGCGAGCCGCACCGAGCGGCTGGCAACAAGGGCCCGAAGCGGAGCGGCGGTGCGGGTGCCATTGCCAGCTTCGCCTCCGGCCATCGCTTTGATGCGGCGCTCGCTGACCAGCAGGGGATAGAGCACGCCGAGGAGCAACCCGACAACGCCGATAGCCATGAAGGCGCTGCGCCAGCCGTGGCTTGCGGCAATCGTGCCGCCAACGGCGACGCCGAGCACCTGCCCGAACAGACCGCCCGCCATGAAGGCTGCGGCCAGTGTGGCGCGCAGGCGCTGCGGGAACACGCTGATCACCACCGCGATGCCGACGCTGCCATAGGCCGCCTCGCCGACACCGACGAGGGCGCGGCCCACCAGCATTTCGCCGAAGCTGCTCGCCACGGCGCAGAGCAGGGTGGCGAGGCTCCACAGCACTGCCATGAGGGCAAGGCTGCGAACGCGGCCCCAGCGGTCGGCAGCGAGCGAGAGCGGAAAGGTCAGCAGGCCGACCATGACCGCGACGACGCCCGACAGCAGGCCGAGTTGCCCGTCGCTCAGGCTCCACTCGGCCTTGAGCAGAGGGAACACCGCGTTGAGCACCTGGCGCGCCATGTAGTCGGAAATGAGCAGGCCAAAGCTCAGCGCGAAGACGATCCAGCTGTAGGCGCTGGCCTTGGCCGGACCTTCCTGCCCGCTGTCCATGCTGATCGGCCCCGCCATCTTTCTCTCCCCGATCCGGCGCTTAGCCCGCCGCGACTTTAATGATCAACGGCAGAGCCTCATCCCACGGCCCAAAGCCCGCAGGCGGATTGAGATGCCCGACATCGCCCGCGTCGTGCAGCCGCGCCCCCCAGCTGTGCGCTAGTTCTGCCACGCGATCGAAAGGCCCCAGCGGATCGTTGTTGCTGGCCACGACGATGGCCGGAAACGGCAGGCGTTCGCGGGAGATCGGGCACCAGCCATTGGCTGTCAGGTCCTCAAGCGAGGGATAACCCGGTGGCAGCGGGTTCTCGACATCGGCGGGCGTTGCCAGCAGCGCGCCACGCACCGCGCGCGTCGGATTGCGTGCCCATGCCGCCACCATCAGGCACCCGGCGCTGTGGGCGGCGATCACCACTTCGCCCCCGATCGCGTTGAGCGCGGCATCAAGTGCGGCGACGCGGGCGGCCAGGCTCAGGCGGTCTTCGGTCAGCGGCTCCACCGTGACCGAACCCGGAATCGCCTTGGCCGCGTGCGTCTGCCAGTGGTCCTCCACGTGATCGCGCAGGCCCGGAACGAAGAGGACCGTCGTCGTCATGCGACTTCGCGGATCGGCACGGCGAGTTGACCACGCTCGCGATTGGGCGCCATGCCGAGACGGGCGAGCGTTTCCTCGGTCGAGTTGTACTGCGTGCCGATCTTGTAGATGGCGCGCGCCTCGTCACCGTTGGCGACTTCGCGGCCAAGTTCGCGGCTGATGCGGACAAGCTGTTCGATCTGCGCGACCGAGCCCATCTTGTTGCCGTGCGGATCGTAGATCGTGTCCTCGATGCCGCAGCGGGCATGCATGCCCAGCGCAATGGCGATGGTGTTGATCGGCAGGACGTTGCCCATCACGCTTTCGAGCGTCACGGTCGAGCCATCGGGCGCGCGGCGGATGAACTCCATGAAGTTTGCAGGGTTCGGCCCGTCGAAGCCGCCGCCGATGCCGACCCACGTGAGGTTGAGCGGGCCCTTGTAGTGGCCGCGGCGGATCAGGCGCTCGACCGTCTCCATGTCGGGCATGCAGGTCAGCTGGAAGTGGGGCTGGATGCCCGCGCCGGTCAGGCGGCGCAGGTGTTCTTCCACCCACTGCGGCCCTGCGGGCACGACCATCTCGCGATAGGCGTGGTAGAGCGCCGGATTGGCGATGGAGGTCTGCGCGTATTCGTCCTCGTGCAT
>JBKBUD010000329.1:0-2051 GCA_046290865.1 Novosphingobium sp.
CTTGGTCCACGTCCACCAGTTGGAGAGCGCCGACGCCCAGCGACAGCAACGCGTTCGCCACCGCGGCGCCGGCTCCTCCGGCACCCAGTTGTACGACATTGTCCATCTCCGCGTCCGGCAGGCCCTCGATCACGGAATCCCGGAAGCCCGCCATGTCGGTGTTGTAGCCGATCAGCCTTCCGTCGTGAATGGACACGGTGTTGACGGCACCAACAGCGAGTGCGGTGTCGTCAAGTTCGTCGAGCAGAGGCACCACCGCCTGCTTGAACGGATAGGTCACGTTGAAGCCGCTGAAACCCTCGGCGACGAGACGCTTCAGCACCGCGGGAAGATCGCTGTCAGCCCACCCGCGTGCGGTGAAGTCGAACAGTTCGTAGCTCAGGTCCAGACCCTGCGCCTGCGCTTCCTTCTCATGCAACTCGGGCGAGCGAGAAGCGAGAATGGAGCGTCCGAGAAGACCTGAGCGGATCATTCGTTCCTGCTTGAAAAGATCCCGACGCCGCCAGAGGGCAGCGCCGGGACATAGGGTGGATCAGAAGTTGGCCTTGAAGCCCACGTAGAACGAGCGGCCTACCGGGTCGTAAAGCGCAACGTCGGTGCCGTTCTGCGAGCTGCTGACAAAGGGCAGGCCGCGATCGAACAGGTTGTTGACGCCTGCGCGCAGTTCGAAGGACTTGGCGACCTTCACCGAACCGAACAGGTCCCACAACGAATAGGCACCCACACCGACCTGCGCCGTGGCCGGCGTCAGGACCGAGGTCGTGTCCTTCATCGCGCTCTGGTAGCGCCAGCGCATGCCGAGCGTCGCACCGTCCGAGCGGTAGCCGAACGAGGTCAGCGCCTTCCACTTCGGCGTGGCACGCGGCGGCAGGCTGCTGACGCCGGCCGCGCCGTTGCTGATGCCGGTGTAATCGAGCGTCGCCGCTCCGGGCAGGAGCTGCAGCTTGTAGCTGTGCAGCCAGCCGAGCGCCTCGTTCAGGAACAGGCGTCCGCTCTCGTCGCCGAGGAACCGCGCCGGGACCGTCCAGTTGAGCTGCGCCTCGACGCCATCGGTCTTGACCGAACCGAGGTTCAGGTAAGGCGTGGCAACGGTGGTGAGCTGGCCCCCGGCATCGCGCACCAGCAGACCGCAGTAGAGGTTGTTCTTGTCGTAGCTCGGGTTCGAGCCGTCGAGGTTGAAGCACTTCGACAGCACGGTCAGGCCCGGAACGGTCGAGATCACGTTCTTGACGGCGATGTTGTAGTAATCGACCGAGAGCGTGAGGTCGGCGAAGAGGCCGCTCTGCGCAGGCGAGTTGATCACCAGACCGATGTTGTAGGTATCGGCGCGCTCGGGCGTCAGGTTGGTGTTGCCCGAAACCAGCTGGCCGGTTGCGGTGGTCGGGAAGGTATAGCTCGAGATCGCGGCCTGCGGGATGCCTTGGGCAACGCACAGATCGGCAACCTTGGCGCCGTTCGCACCGGTGCGCGCGGTCGAGCGCACGTCGCACGGATCGCCAAGCGCGCCCGGAGGCGTACCGATGACCAGCTGCGTGCCGGTCTGCGGCGAGAACAGTTCACCGATGTTCGGCGCACGCACGGCGCGCTGGTAGCTGCCGCGCAGCAGGATCTGGTCGACCGGCTTCCAGCGGGCGTCCATCTCGTAGCTGGTGACGCCACCGGTCACCGAGTAGTCCGAATAGCGGATCGCGCCACCGATGCCGAGTTCGCGCACGAAGGGCTTGTCGGCCAGAAGCGGCACGTCGACCTGGGCGGCGAATTCCTTGACGGAGATCCGGCCTGAGGCAGGCTGTGAAGCGATCACGGCCTCGATGTTCTGGACCCGCAGGTCGCTGTCCGGGGTGTAACGGAAGGTATTCTTGCGATAGCCGGCGACCAGCGCGATCTGTGCAGGACCTGCCCACAGATCGAACAACTTGCCGTTGACTTGGAGCTGCGCCTGGGTCTGCTGCAGCTTCTCCTGCGAGAACGCGGTCTTGGTGATGTAGTCGACGCAGGCCTTGGACAGCGAGCGGGCATTGGTATCGCCGAACGGATTGAAGCCGCCCGCA
>JBKBUD010000330.1:0-2047 GCA_046290865.1 Novosphingobium sp.
AGTGTCGTGACCAACGCAATCGGACCTTCCGGCGCGGCGATACCGGCGCGTGCGAGCAGGGCACGCGCGACCATCGTCTCGGCCACCGGCAGGGGCACCGCGCGGGCGCCCAGCGCTTCCACCAGCGGCTCGATGTCGCCAAGGGCGAGGCCCGCCCCGCCGTGCTCCTCGGCAACAAGCGCGTCGAGGAAGCCGGATTCCGCGATTTCCTGCCACAGTGCAGCGGCAGAGCCGCCATGCTCGATCGCGCGCACGACCGCCGGGGTCGCAGCCGCATCGAGCATGCGGACGAAGGGTTCGAGCAGTTCGTTCATGTCCATGATGTCCAGTCTCCCCTTTACCGCAGGCCCATGCCGCGCGCGATGATCCCGCGCAGGATCTCGCGCGTGCCGCCGCGCAGGCTGAAGCTCGGGGCGATGTGCGTGACGTAGAGCAGCGTGCGGTAAAGCTCTGCGCTGACCGGCTCGTCGGGATGCGCGGCGAGATCGTCGGCGATCACTTGCGGCAGTTCCTGTTCGAACCCGGTGCCGCGATCCTTGACGATGCTGGCTTCCACGACGGGGCTTTCTCCCGCCACCAGCCGCGCCGTGCAGGCAATCGACATCGCGCGCAGCGTGGCAAGTTCGGCAGTCAGACGGCCGACCAGCGCGGCGGCATCGCTGCGGCCGATGCTCTGCATGTGGCTGATCCAGGCGTCGAGCAGGACCACGCTCGAATAGATGCGTTCAGGCCCGGACCGTTCGAAGGCGAGCTCGGCGACGACCTGCTGCCAGCCCTCGCCTTCTTGCCCGACCAGCGCGTCCTCGCCCAGTTCGACGTTCTCGAAGAACACTTCGGCAAAGTGCGCGTCGCCGGTGAGGTCGACGATCGGCCGCACGCTGACGCCGGGGGCCTTGAGGTCGATGATCAGCTGCGACAGGCCCGCCTGCCGGTCAGCCGAGGTGCCCGAAGTGCGGAGCAGCGCGATCATGTAGTCCGAATGCATGGCGTTGGTGGTCCAGATCTTCTGGCCGTTGACCACCCAGCCCTTGTCGGTGCGGTCCGCACGCGTGCGCACGCTGGCAAGGTCGGACCCGGAACCCGGCTCGCTCATGCCGATGCAGAAGATCTGCTCGCCCCGGCAGATGGCAGGGATGTGTTTGAGGCGCTGCGCTTCGGTGCCGAAGTTCAGGAGCAGCGGCGCGCTCTGCCGGTCAGAGATCCAGTGTGCGGCCACCGGCGCGCCGGCTGAAAGCAGTTCCTCGACCACCACGAAGCGCGCGAACGGACCCTTGCCCTGCCCGCCGTACGCCGTGGGCAGCGTAAGTCCGAGCAGGCCTGCCCCACCCAGCGCACGGCTGAATTGCGCACTGAAGCCCTGCCATGAGCGCGCGCGGCGATCGAGCGGGAGTTCGGCGATGTGGCGCTCGATGAACGCGCGCACGGCGGGGCGCAGGGCCTCGTCCTCCTGCGGCAGACTGGCGAGCGTAAGGCTATCGAACACGGACTGCTTGCTCCTATCCCGAGTGGCGCCCTCTGTCGCCACACCCAAGGGCGGAAGCGATGCTCCCCCCGCCGTTCTGCATCAAATATTTAATTTCAGCGGTTCGATAGCGAACGTGTATCAGACAGAACTGCTCGCCAGCGCGGCCGCGATGAAATTGCGCGCCAGTTCGGACGGCTGATCGGCGCGGGCGATGCCCATGGCGATGGGCAGGGGTTCGGCCAGGCTCACCATCCGCACCCCCGCGCCGACAAAGCGTGCGCAGCGACCCGGGATCAGTGCGACACCCAGCCCCGCCTCGACAAGACTGAGGATCGTCTGGACCTGCATCGCTTCCTGCGCCACGCGCGGCGTGAAACCGGCACGGTGGCAGGCGAGCCGGATGGTGGCATGCAATACGCTGATCGGACTGTAGATGATGAACGATCGGTCCGCGAGCGCCGCAAGTTCCAGCGTCTTGCGGCGGGCTAGCACGTCGGTGGCGGGCAGGACGGCGATGAGATGGTCGGTTTCGACCACGTCGATGGCGACCGGGGCGGCATCCATCACCGGCAGGCGCACCAG
>JBKBUD010000331.1:0-2032 GCA_046290865.1 Novosphingobium sp.
ATGGGGTATTTGCGGTTCCTTGCCAGCGCAGCGCTGATCGTGGGCCTCGCCGGATGTGGCGGCGGGGACGCCAGCGGCCCGCCAGTCGTCGTGCCCTCACCCACGCCTTCACCGACTGCAATGCCCACGCCAACTCCCAGCCCATCGGCAACTGCCACCGCGCACGCCGACCTTTCGACCGCTTCCGGGCGACCGGTGGCGGAACCCCTCCGCGGGTTGACGATCGAGACCCTTGCCGATCCCGATGCGAGCCTCGCCGCAATTTCCGCACATGGCCGCGCGCCCACGGTGCGGCTGCTGTTCCAGCAAGGCGAGCCTCCCTCGACCTACCGCAGCTTCGTAACCGGATTGCGCCCGCGGGCGTACATTGTCGGCGAACTGATCGATTCCGATGCCATGGCCACAACCACCGTGGCCCAGGTACGCCAGCGCGCCAGCGACTACTGGGCCGCGTTCGGCAGCGATGTCGACCTCTGGGAAATCGGCAACGAACTCAACGGCGAATGGGTCGGCACGGGCCCTGCCGAGATCAATGCCAAGCTCGATGCGGCCTATGACGTGATCGTGCGCCAGCACCACGCCAAGGCGATGATCACGCTCAACTACTGGTCTGGACCAGACTGCTACGCCAATAGCTGGGAAGCTACCATCAGCTATGCGCGCACCATCCCCGAAGAGATCAGGCTTGGCACCGACTACCTTGCCTTGAGCCTTTACGAGACCTCGTGCTCGCCGCGCCAGCAGCCCGATGCGGCAGCGATTGCGGCCGTGATGAATGACCTCGCCCCGCTGTTCCCCAACGCAAGACTGCTTCTGGGCGAGATCGGGGCGCAGCGGGCTGCTGATGGCGTGCCGAACCCTGACCTTGCCGAGAAGCAGCGCGTGGCCAACCGCTACATGGGCATGCACGGCGATCTCGCGCGGCTGGTCGGGTCCCGCTTCGTGGGCGGCTACTTCTGGTGGTATTACGCGGAGGACGCGGTGCCGCGCGATGCGTCAGGATCGCTCTGGCCGACGATCGAGGCGCAGTTCAACTCGATGTGATGCTTAGAGAATCTCCAGCACCTTTTCCTTCGGACGGCACAGACGGACGCCCTTGTCGGTTTCGACCAGCGGGCGTTCGATCAGCTTGGGCTCGGCGGCCATCGCGGCGAGGACGGTGGCGTCGTCGGCTGAGGGCAACCCACGTTCTTCGGCGTCGGTGCCGCGCAGGCGCAGGCCCTGTTGCGGGGTGATCCCTGCATCGCGGTAGAGCTTGGCGAGCTTTTCGGCGCTGGGCGGGGTCTTGAGGTATTCGATCACCGTCACGTCAGCGCCTGCTTCTTCGAGCATCGCGAGCGTGTTGCGCGAGGTGCCGCAGTTGGTGTTGTGCCAGATCGTTGCCTTCATCGCTGCCTCCTGCGGTTTTCCTGACCGTCTCATAGCCCCGGAAATCCGGCCTGCAATGGCGTGTTTGACGGGCCGCTTTGACCCAGGTCAATGTTATTGCGAAAAATTCTCAAAAAACTCCTTGCAACTGCGATTGAGTCGCAATACTCGCCTTCTTGCGAATGATTATCGCAAACAGTGATTGCCAAGGGGACTACCGTGAACCGTCTTTCCAGCCTGCTGCTCGCCGGAACCATGCTGATGCCGACCGCTGCCTTTGCGGAGGATCTGGTGCCCGCAGACGCCGCGCTGGACGCCGAGAATACCAACACCGTGATTGTCGTGACCGGCACCGCCGACGGCTATCGCCCGGTCGATGCCAATGCGGTCAAGACGCCGACGCCGCTGGTCAACGTGCCGCAGACCATCACCGTGCTGACGCGCGAGCAGCTTGACGATCAGGGTATCACCCAGCTGGGCGATGCGCTCCGCTATGTTCCGGGCGTCGTGCTCGGCCAGGGCGAAGGCCACCGCGATCAGGTCAACCTGCGCGGCCAGAACACCACCGCCGACTTCTATCTCGACGGGTTGCGCGACGATACGCAGTACTACCGCTCGCTCTACAACATCGAGCGTGTCGAAGTGCTCAAGGGCGCCAATGCGC
>JBKBUD010000332.1:0-2030 GCA_046290865.1 Novosphingobium sp.
CCGAATAGGGATCGGACAGGAAGATCATGTCGCCGTCTTCAAGGGTGCCTTCGTAGTTTTCCAGAAAGCCGCCGATGAAGCTGCCGAACTGGCCGACGATCATCTTGCCGGTGTGATCGGCGATGAGCGGGAAGGCATCGCCCTGTTCGCGGATGCCCGGAGACATGGCGGTGCGCACGAGGGTTGCGTCCATCTCGATGCGCGCGTTCCGCAGCGCGTTCTCGATAATGTCGAGCGTGACCGGATCGATGGGAACGCGGTTGAAGGGCGTGGTATTGGTCTGGACGATGGTTGCGGGCATTTCGAGCGCCTCCTCAGGCCAGATTGATCAGGATGTTGCCGACATGGTCGACGGTGCCGACGCAGCCCGCCTCGATCAGCGTGGTCGAATCCATTTCGCAGACGATGGCGGGGCCGGGGATCACGTCTCCGGCGCGCAGCCTGGCGCGGTCATAGATCACGGCGGCCTGTTCGCGCCCGTCCATCCACAGCGTGTGATCGCGCATCCTGGCGGCGGCAGGGTTGCCATCGCCCCTTTCCAGCTCTGCTGCGGGCAGGTCGAGCGCGCGGCCCATGGCCACTGCGCGCAGGTTCACGATCTCGTGCGGGGTGTCCATGTTGAAGGTGAACAGGCGCTTGTGCTCGGCATCGAAGCGGGCAAGGATTCCGGCGATGCCATCGGCGTTCAGCACATCGGCGGTGATCGTCAGCGGCACCTCGAACGCCTGCCCGGCATAGCGCACGTCAACTTCGAAGGCCGTGGTGATCTCGTCTTCGGGCACGCCGTCTGCCAGCAGTTCGGCGCGGGTCTGCGCGGCCATTTCATCGAGGATCGCAATCAGATCGGCCGCTTCGGTCTGCGTGGCAAGGCGGCTGAACGAGCGTGCGGTCTCGGTGCGCATGCGGGTGGTGGCATCGCCCAGCGCGCAGAGCACGCCGGGGCTGACCGGCGAGATCGCGGGCCATGATCCCATCAGCCTGGCGACCGCATTGACATGGAGCGGACCCGCCCCGCCGAAGCCCATGAGCGCGAAGTCGCGCGGGTCATAGCCCTGCTGGACCGAGATCATGCGCAGCGCGCCGAACATGTTCTCGTTGACGATGTCGATGATGCCGCGCGCGGCTTCCATCAGGCCGATGCCCAGCGCATCGGCAATGGTCTGCACGGCTTTCTTGGCGCCTTCGCGGTCAAGCTGGAAGGTGCCGCCCAGGAGGTTTTCGGGCAGGTAGCCCAGCACCACGTTGGCGTCGGTCACGGTCGGCAGGGTGCCGCCCTTCTGGTAGGCGACGGGGCCGGGCACCGCGCCTGCCGATTGCGGGCCGACACGCAGCGCGCCGGTGAGTTCGGGGACATAGGCGATCGAGCCGCCGCCTGCGCCCACGGTCTTCACGTCGAGCGCGGAGGCACGGACCGAGAGGTGGCCCACTTCGGTGGTGCGCTGGCGGCGTGCCTCAAGGTTCTCGATCAGGGCAACATCGGTGCTGGTGCCGCCGACATCGAGGGTGAGGATATTCCGGATGCCCGCGTTGCGGCCCACCCAGATCGCGCCCGTCACCCCGCCCGCCGGGCCGGACATGAGGATGTTGACCGGGTGTTCCTCGGCCTTCTCGGCGCTCATCAACCCGCCGTCGGAGCGCAGCAGCGAAAGTTTGCCGTTCATGCCCGCTTCGGCAAGGCGCGAGCGCAGGTTCGAGACATACTTGCCCACCACGGGGCGCACCGCGGCATTGGCCACGGTGGTGAGGGTGCGTTCATATTCCTGCATTTCCGGCAGGACTTCGTGGGAGAGCGAGACCGGAACGCCCGGCATGATCTCTGCGACAAGTTCACCCACGCGCCGCTCGTGCGCGCCGTTGGCATAGGCATTGATGAGACTGACGGTGATCGCTTCCACCCCGTTGGCCTTGAGCACCGAAAGCTGCGTGCGGATATCGGCATCGTCGATCGGGCGGATTTCCTCGCCTTCGGCGCTGATCCGGCCCCGGATCGTGACGGTATCCTCAAGCGCTGCCAGCGGCTGCGGCTTGGG
>JBKBUD010000333.1:0-2030 GCA_046290865.1 Novosphingobium sp.
CAGCGCCGCCAGTGCCGACCAGCGCCTTCTTGATGACCTTGGTCGGGTATTCGGCCACCGGGATGCCCGAGCGTGCGACGGCAACCATGGCCACGCCGCGCGCCTGCCCGAGCTTGAGCGTAGACTGCGGATTGACGTTGACGAAGACCTCTTCGACCGCGCCGGTATCGGGCTTGTAGATGTCGATCACGGCGGCGAGGGCGGAATCGAGCTCGACCAGTCGCGATGCCATGGTCGCCTTGTTGTCGGTACGGATCTGGCCATTGGCGACGTGGCTCAAGCGGCTCCCCGACTTGGCGACGACGCCCCATCCGGTGACGGTGAGGCCGGGGTCGATGCCCAGAATTATCATCGGCGCATGATCATGTCAGAGCTTCAGTCCAAAGCGCGGGCCAATCTGCATCATCGCCAGATAGAGCAGCACGGTCAGCACGCATCCCGCAACCAGCGCGATCCAGAACGGCACGCCGTGGCGCAGCAGCGCCGGGATCACGAGGAACATCGGCAGCGAGGGCAGGACATACCAGAAGGTCGCCTCGGCATGGACTGCCATGTTCTCCGCGTCGGGCCTCGCGTTCCACAGGAACACCATTCCGAGCACAGAGACCAGCGGCAGTGAGGCAACCAGTGCGCCGACGGTGGGCAGCTTGCGGCCAATCTCGGAAATCAGCGCGATGAGCAGGCCCGAGAGCACGGCCTTTATGGCGAGCGGCATCATGGCTCAGTAGATCATCTCGAATGGGCCGCCGGGTGTTTCTGCTCCGTCCCAGCTTTCGGGCGCTGCCGTCGCAATGTCGCCGTAGGCAGCCCAATAAAAGGATGACGCAGACTTGCAGGTGAGGCTGGCGAGGGTACGTTCGCCCGAGGCTCCCTGCAGCACCTCGATCCCCGAAGAGCGGCGGCCGGGCGTCTCGTTGAGGCTGCCGGTCTCGTCCACATGGACGACGTAATGCGTCTGTCCGTTGGTGAAGCGGAGGTAGTCCTGGTTGAGACCGCCTTGGCTGCGGTTGCCGCCGGTGTGGATGTTGCTCCAGTCCGGTGTGCTGGCAATGTGCAGCTCAGGCCTGCCTTGCGCACCGAAGCGATAGTGCAAGGAATTGCGCCCGAGGCATACGCTGCCGAGCTTCGCGCCGAAGCGGCAGGTGTACACCACGCGTTCGCCGCTCTCGCAAAGGTTGGCAGGCGCCACGGCGCGCCGGCCAGCGGGCTTTGCCACCGATCCGCCCGTGAAGAGCAGCGCCGCGAGTGCAACGGCAACTGGAATCGCTGCCGTTGCCCTTGGCATCAGCCCAGCGTTTCCATCACGTCGTCGGGGATGTCGTAGTTCCCCCAGACGGTCTGGACGTCGTCGTCGTCTTCAAGGACGTCGATCAGCTTGAGCAGGGTGACGGCGTTGTCGGCATCGACCGAGGTCTTCATGCTCGGCTTCCACGCCAGCTTGACGCCTTCAGCTTCGCCAAGGGTCTTTTCGAGTTCGCGGGCCACTTCGTGGAGCGATTCGACGGCGACCCAGATCTGGTGGCTGCCGGGATTCTCGTCGCCATCGCCCATATCGGATTCGACGTCTTCGGCACCGGCTTCGATCGCGGCTTCGAGAACCTTTTCCTCGTCACCGACCTTGCCGGGGTATTCGATCAGGCCGAGGCGTTCGAAGCCGTGGCTAACCGCGCCGCTCGCGCCGAGGTTGCCGCCGTTCTTCGAGAAGGCGGTGCGGATGTTGGTGGCGGTGCGGTTGCGGTTGTCGGTCAGCGCTTCGACGATGATCGCCACGCCGCCGGGGCCGTAGCCTTCGTAGCGCACTTCCTCGTAGTTATCGCCTTCGCCCTTCGACGCCTTGTCGATGGCGCGCGCGATGTTGTCCTTGGGCATGGACTGCGCCTTGGCTGCGTTGACCGCGGCGCGCAGGCGGGGGTTCATGTCCGGATCGGGCATGCCCATCTTGGCGGCCACGGTGATTTCGCGGCTGAGCTTGGAAAACATCGCCGAGCGCTTTTTGTCCTGCGCGCCCTTGCGGTGCATGATGTTCTTGA
>JBKBUD010000334.1:0-2020 GCA_046290865.1 Novosphingobium sp.
TGCCGTCGGGGTCGCGCAGATAAGCGCCGTACTGCTTGCCCGGCGAGTTCTCGCGCACGCCCGGCTGGCCTTCGCAAGTGCCGCCATTGGCAAGGCCTGCGGCGTGCCAGGCATCGACGACTGAGGAGTCCGCTGCCTTGAAGCCGAGGGTGTAGCCGTTCGAGACGGTGTGGGGTTCGCCATTGCCCGGCTTGGCGACGATCAGCGAGCCGTTTGCCGAAGGGAAGGCGGTGCCATGGGGCAGCGGGACGGCGGTGGCGTGGCCGAGCGTTTCCATCACCGCAGTGTAGAACTTGCGCGACTTTTCAATGTCGTTGGTGCCGAGGAAGGTATGCGTGAACAAGGCGGTCTCTCCGTCCAGATTGTTATCGAACAAAACTATCTTGCCGTGATCCTGTCACTGCGTCGAGAGCGAAAATGAAACGTCAGAACGTGGTCGGGCTTTCGAGCGGCAGGTCGGCGCGGTGGGCGGCAGCGTAAGCTTCGGCAGCTTTCATAACCCGCAACATGTTGGCGTTGGCCAGTTTTTCGAGATCCGCTTTCGCCCAGCCCCGCCGGGTCAGTTCCGCAAACAGTGCGGGGTAGGTCGATACATCCTCCATGCCCTGCACCGTAGCTTCGACGCCGTCGAGGTCTCCGCCGAGGCCGACATGCTCCGCGCCAATCAATTTCGCAATGTGATCGATATGATCAGCAACGTTCTTCACGCTGCCCCGCGGCATCGGGTTGGCCTTGTCCCATGCGTCGAGGGCGGCCTTCTCGGCGTCCGGTTCGCCTCGATTGAGGGCCTTGGCGCGGGCCGCTTCGGCGTCGCGGGCAGCGCTCCATTGTCGTGCTGCTTCAACGACATAGGGCGGGTAGAAGTTGACCATGACGATGCCGCCTGCCGCGCCGATGGCTTGCAGGGTTTCGTCAGAAACATTGCGGGCATGGTGGTTGATTGCCCGCGCGTTGGAGTGGCTGACGATCGGCGGCGGACCGCCCAGGGCGAGGACGTCGCGCATCGTTGCCTCGCTCACGTGGGCGAGGTCAACTAGCATGCCAAGTCGTTGCATTTCCTTGACAACTTTGACCCCGAAGGGCGTCAGACCGTCGTGTACGGGGGCGTCGGTGGCGCTGTCGGCCCAGGCGTTGTTCCTGAAGTGGGTCAGCGTCATGTAGCGCGCGCCGAGGGCGTGCATCTGGCGCAGGACGCCCAATGAGCCCCCGATGGAGTGGCCGCCCTCCATGCCGATCAGTGAAGCTATCTTCCTCGATTTCCGCGCTTTTTCAACGCAAGTCGTGTCGGTGCAGAACTGCATCTCGGCCGGGTGGCGGGCGATCAGGCGCTTCATCACGTCGATCTGTTCGAGCGTGGCCTGCACTGCCTGCGGTTCGGGCAGATCGGCCGAGACATAGACCGACCAGAACTGGGCGCCCACGTTTCCGGCTCGTAGTCGAGGCAGGTCCGTCATCATTCCCGAGGCGCGGGAATCATTGAAATCAAAGCCTTCCAGCACGTCCTGGCGGCGTTCGCGCAGCTGTTCGGGGACGTCGTTGTGGCCATCCCAGACCAGCGGAGAGGAACTTTCCAACTCTCGCGAACTCTGCGGGGACTCTGCGGCAACTCCCCCGCAACTCCCCCATAACAGGGCCAGGCAAAGGAGGGGCGAAACGAGGCTTCTGGTCGCGCGCATTTCGCCCCTTCCGATCCGGTCAACGATCCTGAAGTGATCCTATGCCGAAGGCTGTTCAGCCACCACGTCGTCGCCATCGCGCTCGGGCAGCATCAGGAACAGCGCGAGGCTGATGACCGAGCCCAGCGCCATGATGATAGACACCGTCAACAGCTGGTCGTCTCCCAACCAGCCGAACAGGGTGCCCGCCAGCAACGGACTTCCCGCAGCGCCGAGCCGTCCCACGCCCAGCGCGAAACCTGTGCCGGTGGCCCGCGCATAAGCCGGGAAGCCGCGCGCAAAGGCGGCATAATAGCCGCTGATCGCCGCATTGGTGAAGAAACCGGCGATCATCGTCGCCCATT
>JBKBUD010000335.1:0-2004 GCA_046290865.1 Novosphingobium sp.
CGCGCGTTCCCGCCCGGCAGGTGATCCTGTCGGCGGCGGCGCTGTGGCTGTGCTACTTCCTGCTGATCACCGTGCGCGGGCTGGTGGTGGAACTGGGCGATTTCTCCGACCTGCTCTGGCGCCGCGCCTTGGTTACGGTTGCGGGTATCGTGGTGACGGTGGCGTGCTGGCCGCTGTTGCGCCGCTTCGATGGTCGCCCCCTCGCAACGCGCGTCGCTGCAGCGCTGGTGATCATGCTCCCGGCAGCGCTTGCGCTCGCGGCGGTCAACCAGTGGGCTTTCGCGCCGGTCGAAAAGCGCATGATCGAACGGATCAGCACCGAACCGGGACAAAGCGGCTCGACCACCACAACCACCCAGACCACCGTCACCGGCAGTCAGGGCAAGCCGGGGGTCAAGATTCGCCACGACATGGCGGGCAATGTGCTGGTCGACGTGCTCGACGAAGGCTTCATTCCTCCGCCACCGCCCGAGCCGGATTTGCCCGAACCCGCCCCTCCCCCCAAGGCTCAGCCACCAAAGGCTCCCCCTGCCCCCAAGGCCGCGTCGTCGCTGGAACCCCTGCTCAGCGAGGAGGACATTGCCGAACTGCGCAAGGTCGGCGACGAGGCGACGATCCAGGCGCTCAAGAACTTCGGCGTGAAGCAGGACGCCGATGGCAGCATGGTGATCTCGCAGCCGGGTCTGTTCGTTCGCCAGTTTGCCGATGGACGCTCGGAAGTACGGACAGGCGGCAAGGTCTATACCGTTGACGAAGACGGCGACGTCGAGAGCATCAGCGATGCGCCTGAAGCACCTGCGGCGCCCGCTGCGGCAGCCTCGGCAGCCCCTCCTGCGCCACCCGCTCCGCCGGTCCTGTCGGCAGCGGAAAGGGAAAAGATCCGCGAAACGGCGCGCCGTGAGGCGGACAAGGCGCTGAAGAAAGCGCAGGCGGCCCGCAAGCTGGCGCTGGAGAAGGCAAGAGCCGTGCGGGCGCGTGAGGTCGCAGCAGCCCGGACAGCGGCGGAGCAGGGGAAGGCGGAAGCAGCCAGGGCAGAGGCAGCCAAGGCCGAGGCGGCGACCGCGCCACAGCCTTCCCCGTCCGAGATCGTCACCGAGGACCTGCGCGGGCCGGACCACGTGACGATCATACGCCAGACGGTGGAGAACGAAGGACTCTGGCGGCAGCTTACCGACGTTGCGCTTGGTCGTTACTTCCTGCTCATCGCTTGGGCCGCGCTCTATCTGGCGCTGGGCAATGGCGAGCAGTTGCGCGCGGCCGAGTATCGCGAAGGGCAATATGCCCGTGCCGCCAAGGCGGCCGAATTGCGCTCCTTGCGCTATCAGGTGAACCCGCATTTCCTGTTCAACACATTGAATTCCTTGTCGGCTTTGGTCATGGTCGGGCGAACCGAACAGGCCGAGCGGATGATCCAGTCGATTTCGCGCTTCTATCGCCACAGCCTCGCCGGCGATCCCACGTCCGACATGCCGCTGGAGGACGAGATCGCCCTGCAGCGCCACTACCTCGACATCGAGGCGGTGCGCTTCCCCGAACGCCTGCGCTGCGAGTTCGACATCCCCGATGATCTGATGACCGCCTGCGTGCCGGGCATGATCCTCCAGCCGCTGGTCGAAAACTCGATCAAGTATGCGGTCTCGACGACGATTCGGCCCGTCACCATCCGCATCACTGCCCGCGAGGCTGGCGGCTTTCTGGTGCTGACCGTAGCCGATGACGGTCCGGGCGAGGGCTTTGCCAATGGCGGCACCGGGATCGGCATCGCAAACGTGAAGAGCCGCCTTGCCGCCCGGTTCGGCGAGGACGTGGCCAGGGTGGAAAGCGGCCCGTTGCCTGCCGGGGGATATGCGACCGTGCTGACCATGCCGGTCGTCCGGAACGAATGCTGAGGGGACTGACGTTGCGCACGCTGATCGTTGATGACGAACCGCTGGCCGTGGAGCGGATGCAGATTCTCTGTGCCCGGATACCCGCCCTGCAGGTGGTCGGTACCGCCAGCGACGG
>JBKBUD010000336.1:0-1989 GCA_046290865.1 Novosphingobium sp.
GGCGCCCTTTCGCGGGTGCTCTGCAGCCGTGCGAGCGAGAATTCCCAGATGTACGTGCGTTTCACGACGCCGGGCGTGGTCACGCGAGCCAGCGTGGCGCCCGGCCCGTTCAACACTGCATACGACCTGTGGTGGGACCGGGACGAAGACACGCCTGCCCTGCTCGCGCTGCGGCGCGAACTGGACTGGTTCGACGAATGGCTGCCCGTGCCCAAGCGGTTCACCGTCGTCGCGAAAGGACGGCGATGGTCCGATGGGGTCTGCTGGTTTCGCGACGATGCCCGCGAAATGCTGGGTCACGCCTATGCCCTGGCCGTACTGCTCGAAGAGTGCGGCGTTCCGGTCCGCCGCCAATGGACCCGCGATCCGGGCCAACTGCTTTACCGCGACCGCTGGCAAGTCGTCGCCAAACCCGAGCCGCGCCAACTCCACTGAGGCGGCGCGGTCTTTACCCGAGGAGGTTACGATGAAAACGCATCACTACTACGACACTCTGCCGTGCTTTCGAGCGAACGTCGAAGCGCCGTAAGGGCTTCCCGAGCGAAACGCAGGTCAAGCGCGGGCTGCGCAGCGTCAGGGGCACGCCCGACGCTCCGATGAGCGTCGAACTGCTCGAGCGTCTGGGTCGTCAGGACCCGTGCCCATGCGGTTCGGGGAAGAGATTTCAAGGGCTGCTGCCTGCGGTCGGGCCGTTTCGATGGCGTGCTGCGGCGCGACTACTGGCGCTGAAGCTCAGTCCGCAGAGGGCAGGAACTTCTCGACCAGCTCGCGCGCCAGCCGCGCCGGACGCAGCGTCTCGGCATCGAGGCAGCACCAGCTGGACTTGACCTCGGCCAGCACATCCTCGCCGCGCTTGATGATCGTTTCATAGAACGCGCGCGCGCCCTGCACTTTCTCGAGGATGACGTGGGCAATCACGGTGTCTTCGAGGAAGGTCGGGCGGCGGTAGGTGATCTCGTGCTTGAGCGCGACCCACAGGTGCGCGGCAATTGCCTCTGCCGGAGCCAGCGCGCGCCAATGGTCGATCACCGCGTCCTGCACCCAAGTCAGGTAGGAGGCGTTGTTGACATGGCCCATGAAGTCGATGTCATCGGGCTTTACGGCGATAGGGACGAGATGGGGGACCACGTTGCTCACATTGATGTAGGTAACATGATTCGCGGTCCTTTGACAGGCGCGAGATCACCCTTTTCACGCCAGCAACACTTTAACTTGCCAGAAGTTCCTCGACCCACGCCGGGACGATCTCCGTCGCCGGGCCAAGCCGGGTTTCATGGAACCACGCCGAGCCCTGGCTGCGCTCGAGATTGAGCTCCAGCGTCTGCACGCCGATATCGCGGGCGGTACGCACCAGCCCCGCCGCCGGATAGACCGCACCCGATGTGCCGATCGACACGAACAGGTCGGCCTCCGAGACCGCGCGATAGATCTCGTCGATCCGGTAGGGCACCTCGCCGAACCAGACGATATCCGGACGCAGCGCGCGCATGTCGCAGGACGGACACGGCGGACGGTCGATCAGCGGCCCGGTCCAGCGATGCCGCCGGTCGCAATAGGTGCACCACGCATTGAGGTGCTCGCCATGCATGTGCAGCACGTTCAGCGCCCCGCCGCGCTCGTGCAGGTCGTCGACGTTCTGCGTCACGATCAGCACTTCGCCGCCCGCCTTCTTGGGCCATTCGCGGTCCAGCCGCGCCAGCGCATGATGCGCCGCGTTCGGCTCCTTGGTCTGAATCGCCTCGCGGCGCATGTCGTAGAAGCGCAGAACCAGATTCGGGTCTCTGGCGAAGGCCTCGGGCGTTGCCACGTCCTCGACGCGGTGCTGCTCCCACAGCCCGCCGCCTCCGCGAAAGGTATCGATGCCGCTTTCGGCGGAAATTCCCGCTCCGGTGAGAATGACGATATTGCGTGGGTTGCTCATCGCGACCATGAAGCACGCGACGTGAAGGACAGGCAATGGCAAGAATCGGAATCATCGGCAGCGCTGGA
>JBKBUD010000050.1:0-14835 GCA_046290865.1 Novosphingobium sp.
GCTTCGAGACGGTTAAATACGTCCTCAGCCGGTGAGGTGCGTCCGGCATCTGCATCAGCCAGACCGCGTGCTAGCGACGCATCAAGTGCCGCCAACCGAGTTTCGCGTTCGTGGATCAGTCGTACACCTTCCCGCAAAACTTCGCTCATGGAATTGTAGCGACCAGTTGCAACGAGACTGCTCACAAAATTCTCGAGTTGCTGTCCGAGATCGGCGCTGATCATTTCGGGAATTCTTTCTACGCAAACATACGCTCTTATCAACAGTTGATAAAGGGGGTTGCGCTGATTGGCCAGAGCATCCACGGTCGACAATCCGATCTCAGCGAGATCAGGTCGCCGCGGGCCCCTGCTCTGCCGTGAGGATTTCAAGCGTCCGCGTATCCTTCAAGCCCTTGTACCAACGGTCAAGCGCGGCAGAAAACAGCCGCTGCTGCGGATCGGCCATAGCGAACAAGGTAAGCGAAGACCGCACCTTGACCGCATCGACCTTGCCGAACACCACCTCAGGGTCGGACAGCGGCAAATCCTGTAACGTTACCACGCATTCCAGCAGCCGCTTCCCCAAGATTGGATGCCCGAGGTAGGCTTTGGCCTCGTCGAGCGACCGGATGGCAAAGCGTTGCGCCATCCCGCTACGCCCCAGCCCCGCGACTTGCGGGAAAATGTACCAGATCCAGTGCGTCTGCTTCCGGCCTCTGGCAATTTCGCTGAGCGCACCTTGGTAGGTTTCGCGCTGCGCGTCGACAAAACGCTCGAGGTTGTAGTCCACCATTCCCTGTCCATTAAGCAGAAGGCTCGATCCCATCACGCGCCCCTGTAGCGGTCACACGCCGATACCGCATGAAAAGCTGGTGCTCCATACCCGGTATAGACATCGGATTTGAGCCAGGCCTCCTCGACATCCCGCTCAGCTTCGGGGATCTCCTTCGACCAGAAGCGCAGGACCGGATCCCAGCGGTATCCGCGCGCCTTGAGACGATCCTTGCTGTCGAATGGCGCATCGACGGCGTTGACCCGAAAACTGGGTCTGCCCGACGAGGCCATGAGATGCGACATCACCGTGCGCCCATCTGGCAGATCGTGCGCGAGAAGATGGATGAGCGCGAGAATATCGGCTTCTGCCCGGTGCCCCTCGTAGAACCAGCCACATTGGGACACCAGGTGGGCGAGCGCTCGTCCATCGAAACCAAGCTCGAGCCAATCCGGCTCAGCCATCGAGCAGACCCATGCCTTGCCCGCAATGGCCGGAAGGCGTTTGTCGACAAACGGGCGGTCGAATGCAGCGTTGTGGGCCACAATGAGATCGGCCGACGACAGGATTTCGAGCGCGGTTTCGTCCTCAATGACCTGCCCCTTGAGCATATCGTCGGTCAGCCCGGTCAGTCTGGTGATGAGCGGATCCAGTGCACGTTCGGGGTCTTCGCGCCAGACGCGCGGCTGCCCCACCTGCACGATCCGCCCTTCGGGGTCGAAGCGGAAACGCTGGACGGCCAGTTCGATGATCTTGTCGGATGCACAGTCGAGGCCGGTGGTTTCAACGTCGATCGCGACGCCGACAGCGCTTTGCCCACCAGGTCTGGGCGCATGAAACCGGGCAACAGGCTTCAGTTTTCGCAGGACTCGAAAGTCCTGGCTGGTCTCGAGGAACCTCGCAGCCCGCTCCAGCGTGGCAGGATCAGGTAAGGACATGGACTTGCTCGATGGCTTGAGGGAATGGGGGGAGGGAGAAAGGCAGACGACGAGTGCGCGTCAGGCCGCCTTCTCGAGATCCTCGATCCGCGCTTGGCATGCCGCGCGTACCGCATCCTGCAGCGCCGAGACACGCCCGGCGATCCAGGCAAGCTCGTCGTGCGTGATGTGATACGATGAGGAATAACGAGCCTTGATGTAGGCATCGCGCAGGAGCGAATAGCAGCGGCGCTCCGCACGGGTGGCCCGCGGCCACACCGATTTCAGGCTCGGCTCCATCTCTTCCGCCAAATCGCGTAAGCGATTGAGGTTGTGAGATTTCGGGCTCCACAGCGTACGAACCAGGAACAGGCAGTGGTAGAACCGCTCTACCGCCTGGTGAAAGTCAAAGGCTGCTTCCTTAAGATAGCCCTTAGCCAAATCCTCCGTCGCAATCTCCAGACGGCGCCGAGCACTTTCGAACCATTCTTCGAAATATTCCTGCGTCTCGCGCAGTGCTTCCTCCCGCGACAGCGGCAGAGGCTCGACAAACGAGACCCCTGGTTCCTCGAACAGCACGATGCCGTCCTTGAGGATGTCCATGAAGAAATACCGGCCAAGCCGGAGCTTGTCGTTCACGTCGTCCAGTGCGTGGTAAATCAGGCTCACCGGCGTGCGCAGGGTCGTGCCTGCGGCCAGATCAGAAAGCAGACGACTTTCGGTCTTGTCCCAGAACTCGGCGACGTCGGTCAGTTCCTCGCGGTCCACGACGACCAGCAGGTCGAAGTCAGAGAAATAGCGCCCGACTGGGTCCTCGACCCAATCGCCGCGCGCGTAGCTGCCGAACAGGATGATCTTGAGGAGCGTTCCCCCACGGAATCGCGCCTGCGTCCGGCGCGCGGTCGCCGCCTCAAAGCCGGAGCGAATGACCTCGACAACATAGGCCAATTCCCTGGCCTTGGCTTCCGGCAAGTGGTCGATCGACGAGCGCATGTAAGCCAGACTCGCTGGTTTGTTCGCCGATGCCAAGCAAAAACTCTGCCCTGCCGCTTCATCAAGACGCGTGGCAGAACTGCCTCGCCTGCGTTAAATCTTCGTTAAATCCTCGCCAAATCAGCGACCTCTAGCATTGCTGCATAATCAAGATGTGTTAGAAATATTCTAGCAACACTTGGGCGATTTCGAAGGCCTGGGAACCGCAGGGGCCGTCCAGCAGACATGGAAAGGGCGATCGACAGGCACCACGGCAGATTGAAGATGCTCCTGTGCGATCGTGGCTGCGACATCAATGCAGGAAACCGCGAATGCGCTACTCGATCTCGTTGAAGGCGTAAGCAGCCGGGAGGAACTCGGCGGCGTCATGAGTGAAGTGTGCAGAGTTCTGGGCTTCCAGTATTTTGCACTGACACATCATGTTGATCTGTTAAGAGCTGGCAACCGCGCCATCAGGCTGCACAATTATCCGGAACACTGGGCCGAGCGCTATGACAGCCGGACACTGTCGCTGACGGATCCTGTACATCGCGCGAGCCAAGTTACAGCCTTTGGATTTCAGTGGTCCAAGATGCATGACCTCATCCCCCTCAACCGAACGGACCTCGCCATCCTTGAAGAGGGCCGTAGCCAAGGCTTTGATGACGGTTACACTGTGCCGGTCAATGTTCCGGGAGAGGCATGTGGCTCCTGCACATTCGTCAATGGCATTGGCAAAGCGGTCGGAGCTCATGCTTTTCCCTTCGCCCAGGTGCTCGGCACCAAGGCTTTCGAAGTTGCCCGGCGTCTGTGGCTACCCCGCACCGTGCTTGGCGAATCGCGGCGTCGGACATTGACTGATCGCCAGCGCGACTGCCTGCTGTGGGCCGCCCGAGGCAAGACAGACTGGGAAATCTCCAGAATTCTTGACATCTCTGAAGAGACAGTAGCCCGCCACATCCGCTTGGCGTGCGATCGGTACGGCGTCACCAAACGCGTTGCCCTTGCCTTCTGTGCCGTGAGCGAGCGAATCATCACCGTTCATGACGTCGGCCCGTGGGTCTATAACCCTTTCCCGGCATAGCCGGGGCACCCCGTTTGACGTGATCCTGCTCCTGACCAGAACGGTCAAGGAGCACCCACATGCTGAACATTCTTACGCCCGGCAGCGAGCCGGACGCAAACGTCATGCGCGCCATGTTCGCCGCGCGCAAATCGATCTTTGTCGATCTGCTCAAATGGGACGTGCCGGTTCTCGAAGGCCTGTACGAGGTCGACCAGTTCGACACCGTCCATGCCCGCTATCTGGTGCTCACCGACCCCGAAGGCAATCACCTCGCCTCGACGCGGCTGTTGCCGACAACGCGCGAAGGCATTCTTTCGGGGCTCTTTCGCAAGCTGTGCGATGGACCGGTTCCTTCAGCGCCGGACATCATGGAGATCACCCGCTTCTGTCTCGACCGGCGCCTGAAGGCGGCCGAGCGGCGCCAGGCCCGGGATGCTCTTGTGCTGGCGCTCGTAGACTACGCGCTCGCCAATGGAATAAGCACCTACCTTGCGGTCGCGGAACTGGGGTGGCTGCGCCAGATCGTGGATTTCGGATGGGACTGCCGGCTGCTGGGGCCGCTCGGCCAGATGAAGGGTGAGCGTCTCGCGGCGGTGCGCATCCTGATCGATGCCGACACCCCTTCCCGCCTCTTCGCAGGCGGGATCAGGGCCACGGGCCTTCCCAGCATTTCCTCAAGCCTCGCTGCGGGAAGGAGGACCTAAAAATGAATGCTCACTTCTCAGCGATCGCCACAGCTCAAGTCGAGCGTCATGTGCAGGACCTGACGGCGCGCGGATTCACGATCATTCGCGGCGCGATGCCGCCTCGAGCTATCCACGCGCTGGACGAGGACCTCGAGGAACCGTTCATGCACACGCCGTTCGGGATAGGTCCATTTTACGGAAGTACGACCAAACGGTTCGGGCGACTCCTAATCCGCTCGCCGCATGCACGCGCCCTTGTCTGCCACCGGCTGATCCTGTCCATCGTTGAGCGCATCCTCTCGCCGTGGTGCGATCGCATCCAGCTCAACACCACGCAGGCGATCGCAATCCATCCCGGGGCACCGGCGCAGTTTCCGCACCGTGACCAGGACATGTGGCGTGGTCCGGTCGGCGAGGTCGAGTACCTCGTCAACGTGATGTGGCCGCTGACGCCCTTCACCGCAGAGAATGGCGCGACCCGGTTGTGGGAAGGCAGCCACGGGCCCGCAGCACTCCAGGCAGGGACCAAAGCTACGGAGACGGTTGGGGAAATCGCACCCGGTGCGGCGTTGATGTTCCTTGGCTCTACGCTCCATGGCGCAGGCGCCAATTATAGCGACACAGTACGGCGCGGCGTGGTGATCGGCTATTCGCTGGGGTGGCTCAAGCCTTACGAGAACCAGTGGCTGGCCTACCCGCCCGAGGTTGCGCGGCACTTCGATACCGAGCTCGCCGAGCTCATCGGCTACTGCCAGCATCGGCCCAACCTTGGCAATTTCGAGGGTCAATGTCCGTCTGTGCTGCTCGGCAATTATGACGGCGGCCCCTTGAATGCGATCGATGCGCTGAGGCCAGATCAGGTGGCTGCAGCCGAGGCGTTCGCCGGTGGCAGACAGGCAGCAACATGAACGCCGGGCCTACCGCGACAAGAATCTACGACGCCTTGCGCGCGCTGGTTCTGGCGCACGACTTCCGCCCCGGCGACCGGCTCGATGCGGCGTTGCTGGCAGAACGGCTGGGTTCAAGCGTCACCCCAGTGAGAGATGCGCTCAACATGCTCACCGGGGAAGGGCTTGTGGAAACGCGCCGCGCAGGCGGGTTCTATTTGCCGCCACTCGACGAGCCGGCATTGAAGGACATGTACGCATTTGAAGCGCAGATCCTGCGCCTTGCCCTGAAAGAGGCCGAACTGGCCCCCGCCGATCCACCCGTACACCGCCGTATCCGGTCTTACGCCGAACGCGTAGCGGATCTGGTCGGCACCGTGGCAGGACGTTCGGTCAATGGCGAACATGCGCGCGCGAGTCTCAGGCTCGCCGCACGCCTCCATGTCGTCAGAACGCTCGAAGAGACGGTGATTGACGATGCAGCAGCAGAGCTGGCCCGCGTCGAATATGCGTTGGATCGCGCCGACCGCGCCAGCCTGCGCCGCTTGTGGAATGCTTGGTATCACCGCCGGATCGGCGCTGCAGCCAGGTTGGTGCGTGCAGCGTACCGCGGGCGTTGACCAATTGCCCGCCAACAATCGGCATATGGGCGCGGTATAAAATTCGGATCGAGAGGCCGGCTGCGTAGCCTGAACTTCGCCGCGATTGTGCGGCGCCAAGTGAAGGAGTGAAAGCCATGGAACGCAAGATCGAACAGATCGACGACGTCGAAGACCTCGGTGTCGCCAGCACCGAGACCCTCGGCGCCCCGGGCAACCAGCTCGAATTCGGGGTGATCGCGCGCCCGCTGGGCCTCGAAGCCGAGTAAGCCTTCGGCAGGCGTGCTCGGCCCCAGGTCGGGCGCGCCTGTTGCGGCGCCCACACGGCCATGACCTCGTCCCCTCCTGCCCCCCAGGTTCGCCTTGCCGAGGGGATCGGCCTTGCCCGCTTTGCGGACTTCGTGATCATTCTCGATGTACCGTGCGACCGCTACACCAGGTTCGGCGGAAACGCGGCCGTGACGCTGGCCGCCATTGCAGAGGGTCAAACGCTTGGGCCCGATGTCGAAGGTGTCGCCGCGTTGGAACGTGCAGGCATCGTCACCGCAGAGCCGCAACAGAGCAGCTGCTTTCTCAACCCGCGCGACATACCGCAGGCGAGGTCTAGTGTGCTGGAAGGCGGCGAGCGCCCGCGCGAGGTGAGCTGGCACGATCTCGGGATCGTGTTCGCCTGCGCGAAAAGCAGGCTGGACCTGCGGCGCAAGTCCCTCGCGCAAGTGTTGCGGCGCGTGCCCGCCCCTGCCCCGAGGCGCAGAACGGGAGACATTGGCGGACTTGCCCGCAGCTTCGATGCCGGACGGCGGCTCGCGCCATTTGCGCCGTGCTGCCTGCCGGACGCGCTGGCGTTCACGCGCTACGCACGGCGGCAGGGCCACGACGCGCGCCTCGTCTTCGGCGTCAAATGCCATCCCTTCGAAGCGCACTGCTGGGCGCAGCTGGGCGGTGTGGTACTGACCGACCCGCTCGAGCGGATCGGGCGCTTTCAGCCGATCCTCGCGCTATGAACCCTGAACGCTACCTCCTGTTCATCGGGGCAGGACAGTCGACTGATCTGCTGGCCGGTGCGGAAGCGCGCCTGGCACCGACCGATTTCCAACGCCATGACATTGGCGCCGAAATCACCCTGTTTGCATCGCCTAGCCTTCCCGTCCTGAGACACGACAGGTGCGTGGTGCTTGGACAAATCCAGGGCACCTCCCCTACCCTGCTCTCCAATTGCTGCTGGCCAGAGCAGCTCATCGAACTCGCCTGGGGCAACTATATCGCGATCGGAATGGCCGCTGACGGTGCGCCAGTTTGGATACTCCGCGCGCCGCTGGGCCACCTTCCCGCCTACCGCACGAACGCAAACGGCACCGAGATCATCGGTTCGCATGCCGACCTTGTGCTGGGCGCGGTCGGCCGGGCGCCAGCGCTCAACTGGGATTTCGTAAAGCACCATCTGGCGTTTGCGCACCTGCAGACCCGGCAAACCGGCCTTCTCGGAATCGACGAATTGCTTGGTGGCGAATGCTGCGATCTCAACGTGGACGGGCACCGGCAAAGGCGCACGGTCTGGACGCCTTGGCGATGGACAGAACCGGATCGCGAGCTCACGGATCCAGTCAAAGCGAGGCAGGCACTGCGGGCTAGCGTCGAGCGCGCGGTCGCGGGGTTGATCCCGCGCGACATGCCATGTCTACTCGAACTTTCCGGAGGGGTGGATTCCTCAATCCTTGCGGCGGCCCTTGCTGCCCATGGCGCGGACGCCCGTGCGGTCACCCTGGTGACTGACGAACGCGAAGGGGACGAGCGCGTCTATGCCCGCGCGGCGACCACCGCGACCGGATTGCCACTTGATGAGCTCGCCGTCACCGGCGCGGTCGATCTCGCCATGCCGGCCGCAGTTCGAAGCGCACGTCCGGGCCTGCCCATGACGCTGTCGCTGGCCGACGAACTTCTGGCGCAGAAGGCGCGCACCGAGATCATCGGTGCTTTCGTGAGCGGTGCGGGCGGAGATTGCGTGTTCTGCTCGCCAGGATCGGCCGCTCCTGCTGCTGACGTCCTGCGCCGGTTCGGAATCGGCAAGGCCGCGTGGACCGCCATCGATGCGCTTGCGCGCATCCACCATGCCAGCACGTGGGAGGTGGCAAAGATGGCGTGGCGACAGGCGCGTAACCGGATGCCTCCACCCGCGTGGCCACGGACGTCAGGGTTTCTGGTCAAAGACGCGCTCCCCGGAACCCCACCTGACCATCCCTGGCTCGAAGAGCCTGCCGATGTTCTTCCCGGCAAGCGCAGCCATGTCCGCGCGATCCTCGCCGCACTTGCCCATGTCGAGGGTTATGGCCGTCAGGAGGTCGCGCCCTCGCGCTTCCCCTTGCTCAGCCAACCCGTGGTCGAGACGGCGCTGCGCATCCCGACCTGGTTGTGGATCGAGAACGGTCGCGATCGCGCGGTGGCGCGCATGGCATGGAGCGGCTTTCTGCCCGCCAGCGTGCTCGATCGCCGGACCAAAGGTGGCCTCGACAGCTACGCCATCGCCATGCTGACCCGCAATCGCAACGCCCTGCGCCCATTTCTGCTCGAGGGTCACATTGCCCGCAGCGGATTGCTCGACCGGTCGAGGCTCGAAGCCGCGCTCGCGCGTACCGCGCGGCGCGGCGATGCGGAAACCTATCTGCTATTTCCCTTGATCGACACCGAAGCCTGGGCTCGGGCCTGGCTGGGCGCGCCATAGCCTTGCCAGCGTGCATATTGCGCAGCCTTGGAAGGGGCCGGATCGACCTCGCCGAGAAGCCAGAAACGGAACCAATCAAGATTGCGGGTATTGGCTGCGAACTGATGGCGCGGCTGCCACTTGATGTGCATTTCGCCGGGGAAGGCAAAAAGCTCGACCGGCTTGCCTGCCGCCTGGAGCCTTGCCAGCAGTTCGACATTGGGCCGGTATTCCTGCTCGGGCAGTTGCATCAGCAAGGGCGCAGAAATGCGGTCGATGTTGAAGGCGGGCGAAGCCTCACGCCAACCCTTGCGGTCCGTGTCCGGATTGCCGAGGCCCCAGCCCGATTGCAGGATCCTGGGCACCTCGCGGCCCTTCACCGCGTTCAGCCAGTAGTATGTCGGCGTAACCATGACATTGGCGACCGACAGCGCCGCAAGACGGCGGGTGTGCATGGCCAGCCACATCGCCACTTCGCCGCCGAAGCTGACGCCGCCCATGCCGACGCGCGCAGGGTCAATCCGGCCCTCACCCGCCAGCTTGTCAATGATCGCGCCGATCCCGTCGGCAGCGTCACGATAAGATTCGGCATTGCCCCCACCCCCAAGCCTGCCGGGCAGGCGGTTGATGCACATCGCGGCAATTCCGCTGCGGGCAAGGTCGCGCAGAGGAAACTCCTCGCCCAGCCCTCCGCGCAGGAACCCGCTGCAACTGTAGTAGGTGATGAACAGAGGGGCGGGGTGGCTCGCATGCTCAGGCATCGCGAGAAAGCCGGTGAAGGTGCGCCCTTTTGTATCCGTCCACGACAGCGGCGTGAATTGTGGTTCCAAGGGGACGAGATCGCCGTTGGGATCGGCTATTACGTGCTGAGCGCCGTCCACGACACTGATCGCAACAACGCGCGGCGGTTCGTTGGCGCTCGCCGCGACGCAGAGCATCGTCATGACCGTCGCCGCACATCCCTGTCCCTCATCGCCGCCGTTAAGCGTGCCCGTGCCGGTCGCGATCGGCGCAACCGTGTTCGTGCGGACGTCCCAGCGCGACAGGGTTGTCCGACCTGCCCCGTCGCGGGTCTCGAAGACCACGGCATTGTCTGTGCCCAGCCAGCGCACACTGCGGATCGGCGATGTGGTGCAGGCAGAATCGTGGCATCGGGCCGAAAGCCTGCCATCTGTGCCCTGCACGGCAAGCTCGTATTGCACGCCCCGTCCGAGCACGAGCGCAGCACCGCGTGCATCCCCCGAAGCCACACGATCGATGACGAAGCTGTCCCCAAGCTGGTCGAACGCCTTGGCCGGCGGGGCGTAGCTCTGCTTCTCGGCGGCACTCGCATCGCGAACCGTTCCCGAAGTGACGTCGAGAACACGCAAGCTTGCGGGCCTGGCTGGAAGGATACCGCCTTGCTCGAACCAGAACCCGCGCAATCGTCCGCTCGCCCAACGCCCGTCGATCCAATCGCCGCGATAGAGCGGTCGTTGCGGATCGACGCTGGCATCGACCAGGGTGCCCTCATCATGCTCTGCCTGTTCTGCGGCCGTGATATCTGCACGTGGTGGACCTTCGCCAAAGATAAAGGTGTTCCCCGCATCTCGTGCGGCAAGGTCGCGCACATTGCCGGGTTCGTGGCTGATCTGGCGGGCCTCGCCCCCATCGGTGCTCACCCCCCAGATCTGGATCTCACCATGCTCGAGCTTGCGAAAAAGCAGGGTGCGGGAATCGGCGGTCCACACCGGTGGGTTCACGACCAGCGAGCCGTTGAGCCACATGGGCTCACCTGCATCAGCGATGCGACGAGGCGGCGCGCTGCCATCGGTCGGTGCGATGTACCAGGCAAGTGCAAAGGCATTGCGCTCGATCGAAGCCCGGGCCTGGCGCCAGACGGCATAGCGACCGTCAGGCGAGATTGCCGGACTGTCGATCCGCGTGATCTCGATCATGGCGCGCAAGCTGGTGCCGCCCCCGGCGTGAGCCGGAAGCGGCGCCAGCCCCAGCAGGGCGAGCACAAGGGGAGCTGGAGCCTTGCGCATCACCATGCCTTGACCAATTGAAGGGCAATCACGCGCCCGGCAGCACTGGCCTGTTCGGGATCGAAACCCGAGGCCGAATAGGGCGTGCGATTGTTGACGTAAGGCGGATCGCGATCGAAGAGGTTGGTCACGCTGAGCGAGAGGCGGGTGCCCTTCATCCAGCCATGGGCGGCACCGAAGGACTTTGCGATCTGCACGTCGAGCGTCGTCCAGCTTGCAACCTTCTCCGACGGGGTCACGGCCGTATTGGTGTAGCCTGCCGTGTGGTTCACGAAGGCCGCGAAGCTGAAAGTGCCCAGTTGCAGCGCTGCGCGCCCGCGCAAGCGATAGCGCACCGGATTGCCGATCGTGCCGAGCGCATCGACGCTGGGTGAGCTTGCCGTCACCTGCTGTGAAAGATGGAACAACCAGGTACCCGATACACCAAGGTCCACCGATCCGCCGCCAAGCGGCATGCGATACCCGAGGTCGAAGTCGATGCCGTCGAGATGCGTGCGAGCAAGGTTCGCGTTGCGCGCGTCGATCACATACGCAACCGACGAGGCTGGAATGCCGAACGGATTGGCAAAGTTGGGATCGGCGTAGAGCGCAGCCAACGTCACCGCCGAAGGGTTTGCAGTGATCAGCGAAGCGTAGCGCTGGCGCTGGGCGAGGAAGGTGAAGGCATCGACCGCCGGGTTGAATATCCTGTCACGATAGCGAACGTCGAACCAGGTCATGCTGAAGGCAAGCCCCGGCACGGCCAGCGGTCGCAGATCAAAACCAGCGGTCAGGGTCCGCGCACGTTCAGGACCTATCGCGGGATTGTTGCCGAACAGGGCGACGACATTGCTGGAGCCGGTGGAGGACGACAGATCCGCCACGGGCAGTGGCACGACCTGGCTGAGGCCCGGCCCCTGCCGGGTGTCGAAGAACCCCGGCGCATGGAACGAGGTGCCATAGACGCCGCGCAAGGCAAGGCCCTCGACCGGCTCCCAGGTCACGCCGACCTTGGGATTGGTCGTGGTCCCGAAGTCGGAATAGCGCTCGATCCGTCCCGCGACCGACAGTTCGAGCCGGTGCACGCCGGCGATCCCCTGTTCGGGTCCAATGATGGGGGCGAGGAGTTCCCCGTAGCCGGCATAGACATGACGCGAGAGCGGGTAGCCATCGCTGCCGCTGGCAATCGGCGTGACGCTGAAATCGTCATAGACCTCCGAGGACCCGAAGGCCTCGGCGCGATACTCGGCCCCCAGCGCGAGGCGCAGCGCGCCGCCGGGCAGCGTGAACAACGGACCATCGAATTTTAAGCCTGCGGTAACTTGGCGCGAACGCTGGAACTGCAGCGTCGATCCGCGCACCTTGGCGATCGTGGCCGCGCTTGTGTGCGAACCATCGCCGAACACGTTGAACGCAGTGGCTGGATCGCTGTCGGCCAGCGCCAGTGCAAGCCGCGCGCTGTTGACCTCGTTGGTGGTCAGCAGTCGGTCGTGCTCGGCAGAATAGCTGCCGTAGGCTTCTGCCACCCAGGCGCCGAGCTTTGCCTCGAGCGAAGCGGTGGTGGCCCAGTTGGTCACGTGCGCCTCATTGACCGGCACTCCGAGATCTTCCCGGAAATCGTAGGTCACGCTTACCGGCTGTCCTGTGCCGATCGGATCGACGTAGAACGGATTGGTGACGGGCACCGTGACCGGCGAATTGAGCGCAAAATAGCGCTGCGAGGAGGCGCGGTTGGCGTAGAATCCGGAAACCCGCAGGGTGATCGCGGGCGTGATGTCCTGCTTGAGCGCGCCGACGGCGGCGTGACGCCGGGTCTGGGGCAGGAGATCGGTCTGCGTGCGACCATCGCCAAGGTTGGCAACGCCTGCGATAAGGTCCGAGGTGCTCAGGTTGCGACCATCCTGGCCCTTCGGGATGCCATAGACGCTGCCATCGGCCGCGGTGATCGTACCAGGATTGGCATAGTGCTGCCGATAGTCCGGACCGCCGTAGCGGCGCAGGTCTTCGGTAGCATAGGCCCGATCTTCCGACCCAAGCCGACCGCGCTCGTAGTATTCGTAGGCCGCCATCAGGTGGCCGGTGCTCCACTTGTGCCCGAAGAGCTGGCTTGCCTGGAATTCGGTGTAGCCATCGGCCATGCCGGTACGCAGGCTGGTTTCTGCGCCCTCGAACTTACGCCGCAGTCGTACGTTGACCACGCCTGCAACCGCATCGGAGCCATAGATAGCCGAAGCGCCATCGGCGAGGACCTCGATCCGCTCGATCGCGCTTGTCGGAATGAGCGAGAGGTCGACAAAGGTGCCCCCTCCCCCGCCGAGCGCAAGCCGATTGCCGTCGATAAGCGTCAGCGTCGAAGTGGTACCAAGGCCGCGCAAGTTGACGCTCGCGCCATAGCCGATGTTGCTGCCGGCATTATTGCGCTGCGTGAAGCCGACAGTGCCTTCATTGGCCCCGCCCCCGAAATTCTGCGGGATCGTGGCCATGACCGCCTGCGTGGTGGCGAGGCCGCTCTGTTCGATCATGGTCCGATCGAGGGCAATGACGTGGGCGCCCGCGGGAGCCTGTCCGCGAATACGTGTGCCCGTCACGATGATTTCGGGGGACTGGGGCGGCGTCCCTTCCCCCACCGGACCTGCGTGCGCAGGCCGAATTGCATAGCCATCGCCGATGGGGACACTTTCAAGGTCAGTGCCGGCCAGCAGAAGCGTCAGCGCTTCGCCCACCGTCAAAGTGCCTCGCACCTGCGGCGCGGGGCGCGATCCGATGACAGTGGCATCGGCCAGAACTGTTTGGCCCGATGCGAGCGCAAGACCGCGCAGGGCTTCGGCCAGGGGCTGCGCCGGCAGATCGAGGGAAATCCGGCGATCCTCGCGCGCATTTGCGGCGTGGGGTGCGATCAGAACCGTTGCTGCCATCAGCGCAGCAACGATCGAACGGGAACGGGTCATGGACGTCATGGTTCGTACCTCCCTGGCGCCTCGAAAGGGCGCTCATGGCCGTGGAGACGCTGCGGAACGCGAACACCCGACAGAAAATTCTGAAGGGACAGGTGCGTCGCGCCTGGCGTGGGCGGCGTGCGCGGCAAGAGGCCCGCTCAAAGGGGCCGGAGACTTTTGGGGCAGAAAGCCCTTAACCCCGCGCACTGGCGCGGTTCCCCCTTTCCTCTCCCTGGCCGACCAAAGGACACAGGGTGAGGGTCGGAATCAAATGCCCTTGAGGTCACGCCCTTGTGGTGCGGCGTGACCTCATTCAGGGTTCGAAGTGGAATTGGGCCGGTTAAGACAGCCGGGTCTTATAATTCATCGCCCAGAGGTGGCGCTTCAGGCTTGGCGCGATCAAGAAACGCCAGCATGTCCGTAGGCTTGGCCTTGCCAGCCCGGCGCTTCAGAAAGTCGGATGCCGTCTCGACTACGCCGATTTTCTGCGCGATTGCCACGGCAATCCACTGATTCAGCGAAACGCCATCTTCTTTTGCCAACCGCGCCGCTGCCTCCTTCACCGAGGCAGGGAGCTTGAGCGGGTACGAAGCCTTGCTTGTTTTCAAATGCTTGGAGCCCGCACTCACGAGAATACGCCCTCAGCCATCCTTTCGAGATCGTCGAGTACATCCGCCATCTGCCCTCGCCGCACGAGCTCTTGCGCGGTAAAGCCCCAACTCGACAGCGGGTGGCTGGTAAACCAGGCGTAGATCTGTGCGTCGGCGGCACCCAACCTGCGAGCACGTTCAAACACCAAACCCACATGCAGTTCGAATAAGAAGTCGTCGCCACCGGGCGAAGGGAAGCTTGCACCAGACGTGCTCATTGCTTGCTCTTGAGCTCGATGGCACCAGTCGCGCGCTCAACGTCGAGATTGTTCAAGAGCGCGAGCGTCCGGGCAAAGCTGTCCGGGTCATCGGTACGGAAGCCACCCGTCAGGCGCCTTTCTGCAATTGCCGGCGCAGCAAGACGGAGCTGCACCGTATTGCGCTGATTGAGCAGTGCAATCGCCTGCCCCACCGTCATGTCACGCGTTGCTGCCAACGGCGGAGCGGATTGCACATCTTCGGAAGTCGCCCTGGACGCGACGGGGTTCTGTTCGCTGTTGATCCCCTCGCCCGGCCCGACGGAACGGGATGAACCATCCTGACTGATGGCCTTGCCTCGCCCGGCAACAACATGGATCCGTCCCGTTCCACCGGTCACCTCTACCTCGAGATCGGCATCCTCGGTCTGAAGATGCGCGCCAGCAGCGCGCACATCCAGAATGCGC
>JBKBUD010000337.1:0-1984 GCA_046290865.1 Novosphingobium sp.
GCGCGGCCTCGCCTGCGGGCCAGGTCTCGGCAGCGGCGCAGGCGGGCGACCAGTCTTCGGGGCGGGTGAGGCCGGAACCGTCAGTGCGCTTGGTGAGGCGGGGGCAGGACTTGGCGAAGGCCTGCAGCGCGGCGGCGGTGTTGTCGGGCTTGAAGCCGAGGCCTGCGGCGATGGGGCCGCGCATGACGCCGGTGAGCGCTGCGGTGGCGGGCTTTACCGCAGGCGGCGTGGGCGGCGTGACTGGGCGGGGGCCGGACGTCTCGGGCACGAGACGGACGCATCCGCCAAGCAGAAAGAGCGCCGCGATGATCGCAGCGCTCTTGCCTTTGCCGAACCTTGGGTCAGCCTTCACCGGGAGCCTCAGGCCTCGTCGGTTTCGTCGAGCAGCCAGTCGGGATCGCGCGAGGTGAGATCGCGGCGGAAGGTCCACAGGTCGCGCGCTTCGATGGCATCGTCGAGCGAGCCGGCGATGACGGCCCCTTCCGCGTTGCGGGTGACCGAGGCGATGTCTGCGAGGAAGCGGACGGTGATGCGCGCGGTCTGCCCTTCGATCGAGGCGGCGACGATGCGCGCCTCCTCGATGCGGATGACGCGGGCGTCGATCGTTTCGCCAGCGGCGGCACGGGCATCGATCGCGGCACTGAAGCCTTCGTAGACATCGGCGTCACAGAGCTGGAGCAGCTCGTCCTTGTCGCCGCGCCAGAAGGCTTCGAGAATCATCGTGTAGGCGCCCTTGGAGCCGGCAAGGAACTGCGCGAGATCGAAGCGGCGGTCGGCCGAGATGATCGCGCGGACACCGGCTTCGGCGCTGTTGTCGAAGGTGCTGGGCGCGGGCACGGCAAGTTCGCGCGGGCGCGGCGCGGCGGAACCGCCCTGCTGCTGGATCGGCTGCTGGGTTTTGGCCGAGGGATCGGGCTGTTCGATCCGGCGGCGCATCGGCTCCTCGTCATGCTCGGGCCGACGGCCGAGGACGGAGTAGAGGCGCAGGCCGAGGAAGGCCGCAATCATCGCCAGGATCACAATTTGAACAATCACGCGCAAGATTCCCGAACTGTCCATGACTCATCAGAGCGCATGGCGTCATGCCAACGTGCCTCAAATAGGTACGGATTACAAATGAACAACGCGTGCATGGCCCTTTGGGCGGATCACTTGGGCGGGAATCTCGCCGGGTTGTGGCCTTCGTGCGCCAGAGAAAGGCGGATTGCGACCTTCTGGCCATGATGCTAGGCGCGCGGCCAAGGGAAACCCACACAGAAAGCACGTCTGACATGGCCGACGAAGGCAACATCATTTCGAATCTCAACCTTGATGGTCCGGTGCCGAACGGCGAGGACACTTCGCCCGCAATCGGACTGATCTCGCAGTACGTGAAGGACCTGTCGGTCGAGAACCCGAATGCGCCCGAATCCTACCAGTGGACCGAAGCGCCCGACATCGCGGTGGACTTCAACATCTCGGCCCGCGCGATCCAGCCCGAGATCCACGAGATCGAGCTGAAGATCAATGTGACCTCGAAGGGTGCCCAGGGCACCGCGTTCATCGTCGAGCTGGCCTATTGCGGCCTCATCGGCATGCGCAACGTTCCCGACGATCAGGCGCATCCGTTCCTGTTTGCCGAAGGCCCGCGCATCCTGTTCCCGTTCGCCCGCCGCATCGTCGCCGATGCCGTGCGCGATGCCGGCTACCCGCCGCTGATGCTCGAGCCGATCGATTTCAACGGCCTGTACATGCAGCAGCTGGCGCAGGCCCAGGCGACCGCCGAAGCCGAGCCTGCCGGACAGGCCTGATCTGACATCTGATCCGGTGGCCGGACGGAGGCATCGATGAACCTCTTGAAGGCCACTGGTTCGATTGGCGGGCTGACGCTGCTCAGCCGCATTCTCGGGCTTGTGCGCGACAGCCTGTTCGCGCGCTTTGTAGGCGCGGCGTTTGCCTCGGACGCTTTCCTCGTCGCGTTCCGGCTGCCCAACATGTTCCGCGC
>JBKBUD010000051.1:0-14721 GCA_046290865.1 Novosphingobium sp.
TCTCGAAGCCGTGGTAGAGGCTCCACCACGATCCATCGGGTGCTTCCACCAGACTGGCGTGTCCGCGCGACCACCACGCCTCGCGCACGTCGGTAGTGCGGACCAGCGGGTTGCCGGGGTGCTGCTCCCACGGCCCGTGGATCGATTTCGAGCGCGCGGCGATGACCATGTGGCCGGTCGGCGGACCTGCCGTGCCGCCCACCGCGGTGATCATATAGAACCACTTGCCGACGCGATGGATCTTGGGCCCCTCCGGGGAAAAGCCCTCGACATCCCATTCATCGGGATAGCGCCACGGATCGTAGACGTGTTCGACCGGCCCTGCGACTTTCAGCCCGTCGTCAGTGAGGCGCACGCAGTCCCCGCCCGAGAGGAACAGCCAGCGCGATCCGTCTTCGCCCACGGCGTGACAGGGGTCGATGTGACCGTGCAGGCCCAGCGGGACCGGATCGCTCCACGGTCCGTCGATATGGTCGGCGTGGATCACGTAGATCTCGTTGCGTGGCGAAGCCTTGACCGGGATGTAGAGGAAGTAGCGGCCCTTGTGCTTCTCGAGGCTCACCGCCCAGACGGAGCCGATGTTCCAGTGCAGCGCTGGCTTCCTCGGCTGCCAGTTCACCAGATCGCGCGAGTGCCAGATCAGCAGGCCGGGATAGGACTCGAAGCTGGAGAAGGTGAGGTAATAGTCCTTGCCGTCCTTGAGGATCGCCGGGTCCGGACGGTCGCCGGAGAGGACCGGATTCAGGAACGTGCCGTCGCCCAGATCGGCAATGCGCTGGTTGTCGAAGCCTCGGCGTTGCGAGGAGATTGGACGCGGCGCCGTGGCACTTTCGGCACTTGCCGGGAGAGGGATGGCAAGGCCGAGGGTTGAAAGGGCAGCAGACTTCAGCGCGTCACGCCGGTTGATCGTCATAGCGCCAATCCCGTTGTGCGCGCCCACGCGCGCCAGAGTTCGGGCCATACTTCGACCGGCTTGCCGATCGCCTTGCGCAGGCCGAAGCCGTGGCCACCGAATTCGAACAGGTGGGTTTCGACGCGGATGCCTTGCGCCTTGGCAGCTGCGCGCAGCAGAAGGGTGTTGTTGACCGGCACGGCGTCATCGTCCTCGGCATGGAGCAGGAACAGCGGCGGGGCATCGCCTGGCATGTTGCGGTGCGGCGAGTGCGCAGCTTCACGGGCGGGCGAAGCGGCCTTTCCGACGAGCAGTTCGCGCGAGCCGGGATGGGCGTCGGGGGCAGACATCGAGATGACCGGGTAGATCGGCGCGGCGCTGTGCGGCTTGGCCGAGAGCGCGTCGGCGGCATCTACGGGCGCGCAAGTGCTTGCGGCAAAGCGCGTGGCAAGATCGGCGCAGAGGTGACCGCCGGCGGAGAAGCCCATGGCAGAGACGCGTTCGGGGTCGACGGCGAAATCGCGCGCACGGTGCCGGATCAGGCGCATGGCGCGTTGTGCGTCGGAGAGGGAAACATCGGGGCCGCTCGCCCAGCCTTCACCGGGCAGGCGATAGAACAGGACGAAGGCGACGAAGCCACGGGCGGCCAGCCAGCGGCCCATCTCGTAGCCTTCCTTGTCGACCACGACCCAGCGATAGCCGCCGCCCGGCGTGATCAGCACGGCGGCACCGTTCGGACGATCAGGCCGGAATACGGCCATGCGCGGGCGGGAAATGCCGAAGACGGCGCGGTCGGTGACGAGACGGTCGGTCGAGCGTTCCTGGACCGTCTCGATCAGCGCCTTGGCGGGTTGGCCGGGCGCGCCATTGGGCCAGAGGTCGATCGTCTCGGCCGGTTGCGGCAGGCCGGGGGGCAGGGGGCCACCCGGCACAGCGGGCGGTGGCGTCTGGCCGCGCGCCACTGGCCCGAGGCCCAGAGACAAAAGAGAAGCCGCCATGAAGTATCGACGATCAAGAGATGCGGCGACGGTCATGGCAGCTCCTTCGAAGCGGCCGGGCGCGAGGAGGGATGCGCCCGGCAGGATAGTCCGGATCAGTACTTCAGGCGCGCGCCGACAAGGAAGTTGCGGCCGAAGTGATTGTTCTCGTAGTTCCGCTGGGTGTCGATGTCGGTGTAGCGGAAGCGGTAGGTGTCGAGCAGGTTGTTGCCTTCAAGCGAGACTTCCAGCCACTCGGTGACCTTGTAGCGGACCGATGCGTCGACGTTCCACATCGGGCCGTAGCCTTCCAGAACGTTGCCCGTGCCGCTCGCGCCTTCGTGATAGGCGCTGCGATAGGTGCCCATCACGCGGGCCGAGAACTTGCCGTCGTCGTAGTAAAGCGTGCCGTTGTAAGCGCGCTTCGAGACGTTGGCGAGCGCGGCACGGCGCGTCACGTTGACCAGTGCGCCGCCTGGCGTCGTTGCCGGGCCCTGCAGGGTGTAGTCGGCGTTGCTGTCGATGAAGGTCGCGTTGGCGATCACGCCGAAGTTGCCGAGGAAGCCTTCGGTGAAGATCTTGAACGGAACCTGCGCGGCCAGTTCGATACCCTTGAGCTTCGCGCCGGTGCCATTGACCGTGGTGGTAAGCGTCCAGATCGGCTGCGTCAGCAGGGCCGGGTTGAGCGCGGCGGGCGACGACGGGTTGAGCACCGACACCGGCAACCCGGTCTGGGCGAAAGTCGCCTCGGTGATTGCGGCGGACTGGGTGAAGCTCTTCACGTCCTTGATGAAGCCCGCGACCGAGATCAGTGCCTGCGGCGCGAAGTACCACTCGATGCCGAGGTCGTAGTTGGTGGCCCGGAACGGCTCGAGGAACGGGTTGCCGCTGTTGACGCGGAAGTTGAAGCCGTCGGCCGAGCCGCCCGGCGTCAGCGAACCCAGCGTCGGGCGGGTGATCACGTCGGCAATGGCGCCACGGATGATCACGTTCTCGGTGGGGTACAGGGCGAGGTTGGCCGAGGGTAGCCAGTCCTCATAACTGCGCTTCACCGTCGCCTGCACGCCGCTGACAAGGCCGTAGGACGACTGGTCGGTCTTCACGTAGCGGATGCCGGCGTTGAGCGCGAAGCGCAGGCCGAACAGTTCGCCCTTGCCGTCGAACTGCAGGTAGCCGCCCTTAGTGGTTTCCTGCACTCCGCGGATGTTGCCCGCATCTGCAACGAGAGGGCGTTCGTAGAGCTTGGTCAGCGAAGTCGTCGCATCGAGGTTGGGGACGAGCCAGGAGTTGGTATTCCCGGCAGGCTGTCCGGCATTGCCGAGATTGAACAGCTGTGCGAGCTGGCTGGTCACCGGAATGCCGTAGACTGCGGTGGGGCCGAACACTGACGACGCCGAGCAGTTGATCGTGCCAAAGATGCGGTCGACGCCGCCGTTGCCGCAGACCGCGGTGTCACGGGTGTAGGCTTCGGTATCGAAGTTGAAGCGGCGCCACATGCCGCCGGCCTTGACGGTGAAGCCTTCGGCCACGTCCCATTCGGTGCGAAGCTGCACGGTCTTGAACCGGTTGACCACGCTCGAGGGACGGTCGCGGATTTCCGCGAGCTGGAAGTTGGCAGGATCGGTGACGCTGGTGCCGAAGGTCAGCTTCGGGCTCTTCATGTCGGTATAGTCGAAGCTGTACCCCTGCGCGTCGCGATCGTCGAAGATCATTGTGGTTTCGACAGGGATGTCGGCAGTCGACTTGGAGAAGCCGCCGAGCAGGGTGAAGCGCAAGCTGTCCGACAGATCCTGGTCCCAGGTGCCGCCGACCTGATAGAACTCGGTCTTGCTCTTGCGCAGGTAATGTTCGGTGCGCACCCACGCATCGTTGAGCGTGGCCGAGATCATATTGTTGTTGGCGTCGTAGGCTGGGTTCACGACATCGATCGAACGCTCGTTCGAACGCAGCAGGACTTCGCCCCATTGCTCTTCACGGCTTGCGTTGAAGCGCGAGAAAAGACCGTCGATCGAGAACTTGGTGGCGTCGGTCGGTGCGAATTGGACCGAGCCGGTGAGGCCAAGGCGCTCGCGGTCGTGTTTCACTTCGCCGTAGCGCGGGATGCGCGGGTGAAAGGCCAGAGCGGCCTTGTCGCAAGCCGCGTTGCGCCCGGCTGTATAGGTACCGCCGGAATTGGGGCGACCGGCAAGGTCGGTTGCGCTCTGCGTAAAGCATGGTGCGCTGTCGACCGAGTCGAAGCGCGCCTGTGCCCAGCGCACGGTGTTGTTGCCGAGTTCGAGCACACGGGTCTTCTGGTACGCGGCAGAGAGCGAGACGCCGAAGGTGCCGGCATCGTTGCGCCAGCTGGCAAGCCCGGCAAGGCGCGGGCCGAAGTAGTCGGAGAGGTCGTTGTAGCTGCCGACAACCGATGCAACTGCGGTGAAGCCGGCCTTGCCCGCCAGCGGATTGCCGGTGTTGAGATCGACCACGGCACCCAGCGAACCTTCATCGAGGCTGGCTTCGGCGGTCTTGTGGACGACGATCGAGCTGAACAGTTCCGACGCGAAGACGTTGAAATCGAACGCGCGGTCGCGATTGGCCGAGGCACCGTCGGTAGAGGTTGCGACGGTTTCGAGGCCATTGACGCGGACACGGGTGAACTGGCTCGACAGGCCGCGAACAGTGATGGCGCGGCCTTCGCCGGCATCGCGAGAGATCGAGATGCCGGGAATGCGCTGGAGCGATTCGGCCAGGTTCTGGTCGGGGAACTTGGCGATGTCTTCGGCGACGATGGCGTCAACCGCACCGACCGCATTCTTCTTCACGTTGATCGCGGCCTGCAGCGACTGGCGGAAGCCGGTGACGACGATTGCGTCATTGGGGGCCTCTTCCTCAGCGGCGACCTGCGGTTCCGTGGCGGCGGCATCCTGTGCCTGCGCGGTGCCTGCAGCGGCAAGCGCGCCGCCGGCCAGCAGGGCCATCCTGAAAAGCGAAACGCGCGAAACTGACTTACGCATGTCTAATCCCCTCATCGCCCTTTTCGGGGCTATTGCTACCGGTGTCAAAGGGGAACGCGCATTTGCGCCGAACCTTCCTGTGCACCACTGCTCCCGCACGCCGATGCTGCAACCCGCAGGGCACCGGCAGTCGATCCGGCTCCCCCCGATCAGCTTGCCGAAGCAGGGACTGTCGTTGAGGTAACCGGTGTCATTATTTATTGCCCTCGCTTCGCCGGTCTGTCAATAACCATGGCATTGGGAGAGTCGACGATGCGCAAGACACTGCAAAACGCTACCATTTCCGCGGTTCTCGCCACGCTGCTGGCCAGCGCGGCATACGCTGAACCGCATGGCGCAGATCCGACAAAAGGTGGTGCCGGCGGGCGAATCATCCGCGTGACGACTCTGGCGAAGTCAGGTCCCGGATCGCTTGCCGAAGCTCTCGCCACCAAGGGACCGCGCACGGTGGTGTTCGAGGTCGGCGGGGTGATCGACCTCGGCCGCGACACGCTCGACATCACCGAGCCGTTCCTGACGGTCGCGGGCCAGACGGCACCTTCGCCGGGCGTCACGATCATCAAGGGCGGGATCGATCTGAGGACCCACGACGTGGTGCTCTCGCACCTCAGGGTCATGACCGGAGCTGACGGCCAGGCGAAGCTTTCGGGCTGGGAAGCCGACGCTTTCTCCACCGTTGCCGCGCACAACGTCGTCGTCGAGCATTGCAGTTTCCTCTGGGCTCTTGACGAGAACATGTCCGCCTCCGGGCCCCGGTTCACCGGCAATACCGTGGCCGATTGGCGCGCGGGCACCAGTCATGACGTGGTGTTCCGGGAAAACCTGGCGGCGGAGGGCCTCGCCAATGCCAGCCACCCCAAGGGCGAGCATTCAAAGGGATCGCTAATCCACGACAACGCCACCAACATCACGTTCTACCGCAATGTCTGGGCCCACAACGTCGAGCGCGCGCCGCTGGTCAAAGGTGGGGCACAGGTCACGATGATCAACAACGTCATCTACAACCCCGGCCGTCGCGCGGTGCACTACAACCTGATGAATCTCGAATGGACCGGGCACGACTACGTCACCGGCGAGATTACCGCGGTGGGCAATGTCATGCGCGGCGGCAACGATACCGATCCGGGCCTGCCGTTCCTGATGCTCGGCGGTGACGGAGACCTGAAGTACTTCGGCAAGGACAACCGGGCGGTCGACCGCCACGGCAATCCGCTCCCGCAGTTCGGCCGCTATGGCGAGACCAAGGCCAAGCTGATCGCGGCCAAGGCGCCGATGGCCGACGTGTCGCGCTACTCCGTCCTGCCCTCGGGCGAGGTCGAGACATCGGTCCTCCAGTCCGTCGGTGCGCGCCCGTGGGACCGCGCCCCCGACGACATCCGCGTGTTGTTCTTCGTTGCCGAGGGGCGCGGTGACATCATCGACGACGAGAAGCAGGTCGGCGGCTATCCCCACCCGGTGGCCACGTTCGCCCCCTTCGTGGAAGCCGACTGGAACCTCGACACGATGACGCCGAAGTCCGGCCGCTATCCCGGCCAGAAGGCAGGCGCGCAGGAAAAGCTCTCCACCCGCGATGCCGCGATGCGCCAGCCATGAGCGCGGTCCTTGCCCTGATCCTTGCTGCAGCGCCGCCAATGGCGGTGATCGACGAGGCCGATACTGTGCGGCGCGAGCCACCGCCGCACGGCGCCATCGGCATGAGCACCGCCTGGCGCATCAGCGACTTCGCGCCGCAGCCGCGCCGCATGGAATTCCGTCGGCGCACGCTCGATGTCGGCGCGGCCATCGGCGAGCACCCGATTGCCCACGACGAGGTCTATTACGTGCTGGAGGGCGAGGGCGAAGTCGTCTCCGACGGCCAGCGCGCTACGCTCCGCAAGGGCATGACCGCCTATCTCTATGAAGGCGCTGTCGTCGGCATTCGCCAGACCGGTGATCAACCGCTGGCGCTGATCGTCAGCTACCCGGTTGAACGTAAGGCGCCGTAGCCCACAGCTCGCGCTCCCAGCGGCGCGGGTCGTCAACGACCTGCGCCCTGCCATCACCCACAACCAGCGTGGCGCGGTCGGGCAGGGTGTAGGGCCCCCAGTCGGCCAGCCCTGGCCTCCCGGTCCTCGCCAGCCCGGTGAAAGCCTGCATCATGAGGTCACGCGTCATCTGCGCGCCCTGATCGACGCCGCTCATGCTGCCCGGCGCATCGAGCGTGCCGAACACGTAGGGAATGTCATCGGTGTGCGCGGCGCCGCGCAAGGGATCGAGCGGCGAGGGGCGATCGAGCTGATAGACCCATGTGGCCGCAGCACCCGCCTTGGCGCGCTCATCCGCCTCGATCACCTGTCCCGGCCATGAGCGTCCCGCCGTGGTTGCCGAGTAGAACACCTGCTCGGGCGTCCATTGCGGGTACTGCGCCCGATAGCGTGCCACCACCCAGTCGACATCGAGATCGATCTTGATTTCGGACGCAATGCGCGCGGCAAGGTTGTCCCAGCCCAGCCCGCGCAGTTTGGACCCGCGTGGATCGATGAACGCCCGTGTCTCCTCGCGCACATTGCCAAGGATCATTGGCACATGCAGCGATTGCGGCGCGGCATCGGGCCAGAACGGATGGCGCGGCAGGTTGGTCATGTCGAGCACAGGGCCGAAGTAGAGACTCCCGCCCATCACCGGATCGGTCGCACCCAAGGCCTCGACAATCCGCTCGACCGGCATGCTGCGCAAGGCCTCGACATCGTCGGGAGCCAGCTTCAGCGCCGCCATCAGCGCCTGCGTGCGCCGCCACGCATTGTTCGGACCGCTGGCGACGACCTGCTGGCCGCTCATCGTCGCGGCGCTGTGGAACAGCCCCTTTGCGTCGGGCATGGCCATGAGCGTGGCGATCTTCGCGCCTCCCCCGGATTGCCCGAACACCATCACACGCGCCGGGTCACCGCCGAACGCGGCGATGTTGTCGCGCACCCATTCGAGAGCGAGGATCAGGTCCAACTGCCCGAGGTTGCCACTGTCGGCAAAGCGGGGGCCGAACGGCTTCAGCCAGGCATAGCCCATCGCATTCAGCCGATGGTTGACGGTGACGACGACAACGTCGCCCTGCGCCGCCAGCTTGCCGCCATGGGTCAGCGGATCGGTCACCGTGCCGTTGGAATAGGCCCCGCCGTGCAAATAGACCATGACCGCCCGGCGCGCTCGCGGGTTGGCGTCGGGACTCCACAGGTTGAGGAACAGGCAGTCTTCGCTCTGCGCCATGTCCGGATTGCCGCGCTGCGGGGCAATCGGGGCAAAGTCCTGCGCCTTGACCGGACGGGCTGCGGAAGGCTCTGCCACCACGCGCTCGAACCGCGCCGCGCGGCCATAGCGGATGCCCTTGAAGGCCAGGACGCCATCTTCGCGCAGGCCGGTGAATGGCCCCACCCTCGGGTCGCGGCCGCGTGCCACCGCCGGCAAGGAGACCAGCGCGGCACCTGCACCGAGCAGGCCGCGGCGCGTCAGGTCAACGCCGGACATCGCCGCCTTGGGCCGAGAATGCCGCCAGTTCATCCGGGCGGATCAGGCAGAAATCACCCGGGAGCGAATGCTTCAGCGCTGCCAGCGCAAGGCCGCACGCGGCCATGGCCTGTGCGTCGCCGCCCTGCAGGTACTGGTGCAGCACGCCGGCGGCAAAGGCATCGCCGGTGCCGATACGGTCGACGATGCCGGTAACGTCGATCTCTGCGGTCTGGTGCTTGGCCTCACGCGTATCGACCCGGGCGGCGATGCGATGGTGATCGCTGCTGACTACATGGCGCGCCGTAGAGGCGACGAGTTCAAGCTTCGGGAACGCGGCAAAGGCAGCCTCGACCGCTTCCCTGCGCCGCTCCGCCCCGTCGCCCGAGAACGTCCGGCCGAGCAGCAGCGAGATGTCGCGGTGGTTGCCGATCAGCACGGTCGCTGCGCCGACCAGTTCGGTCAGCACATCGCGCGGATTGCTGTCCCAGCTTTCCCACAGTTGCGCACGGTAATTGCCATCGAAGCACACCGGCACGCTGGCTGACTGCGCGGCGGCAACAGCAGCACGCGCCAGCGCCACACCGTTCGGCCCCAGCGCAGGCGTGATGCCCGACATGTGCAGCAGACTCGCCCCGGCAAGAGCGCCAGCGAAATCGAAGGCCTGCGCGTCCACCTCGGCAAAGGCCGATCCCGCGCGGTCGTAGGTAATCGACGAGGGCCTGAGGCCCGCGCCCGGTTCCATGAAATAGAGCCCCATGCGCCCCGGACCCCGCGCAACGAAGCGCGTATCGACGCCCGCCGCACCAAGTTCGGCACGGGCCTTGTCGCCCAGCGGAGTGTCGGGCAGCAGCGTCACGATCCGCGCTTCATGCCCCAGCGAGGCGAGCGCTGCGGCGACATTGGCTTCCGCCCCGCCGACAACCATCTCGAGGCTTTGCGCCTGCACCATCAGGCGTGCACCCGGCGGCGAAAGCCGCAGCAGCATCTCGCCAAAGCAGACGACCTGACCAGTCATCGAGCCAGCCAGCCGCCGTCGACCGCCAGCACATGGCCCTGCACGTAATCCGCCGCGCTGCTGGCGAGGAATACTGCCGCGCCACCAATGTCGGCAGGATCGCCCCAGCGACCTTCGGGAATGCGCTCCATGATCTGGCGATTGCGCGTCTCGTCGGCCTGAAGCGCGGCGGTATTGTTGGTGGCGATGTAGCCGGGCGCGATCGCGTTGACGTTGACGCCCTTGGCTGCCCATTCGCAGGCGAGCAGCTTGGTAAGCCCCGCCACGCCGCTCTTGCTGGCGGTATAGCTCGGCACGTGGATGCCGCCCTGGAAGCTCAGCATCGAGGCGATATTGATGATCTTGCCCCGCCGCCCGGTGGTTTCCCGGTTGGCGATCATGTGGCGACCGGCGGCCTGGCTGAGGAAGAACACCGTCTTGAGGTTGGTGTCGACCACCGCGTCCCAGTCTTCCTCGGTGAAGTCCACCGCATCGGCCCGCCGGATGATACCTGCGTTGTTGACGAGGATGTCGAGCCCGCCGAGCGTTTCGACCACATAGTCCACGACTGTCTGCACCGGGGCGATGCTCGACAGGTCCGCGCCCACCAGTTCGCACTTGCGCCCGAGTGCGCGGACCAGATCTGCAGTCTCCTCGGCGGGCGAGCGGCCCACCGCGGCGATGTCGGCCCCGGCCTGCGCCAGCGCGACGGCAATGCCCTGGCCGATGCCGGTGTTGGCACCGGTGACGACCGCGACGCGGCCCGAAAGGTCAAACGTGCTCATCGTTATCCTCTCCCCTGGGCGGGGGTGTCAGGCCGAAAGGCCGCGCAGGTAGTTGGAGATCGCCTCGTCCTTGCTGTTGGCATAGAACAGCTCGGCGAACTTCTCGCCGGCAATGGCCGCCTTGAGCAGGTCCTGATCGACGGTCTTGAGCACGGTCAGCATGTCGCGGCACGAGGCTTCCTTCAGGCCCTTGAGGATGCCGCGGTTGGTCTTCATGATCGCCGCGCGCTCCTTGGGGTAGCCCAGGCCGCGCTGGCCATCGAACAGCTTGGCGTAAACGTCCTGCAGGTTCAGCTCGGCGGCCCAGCCGAAGCCCTTGGAATAGGGCATCGAGATGGCATTGCCGTCGTTGATCTGGCCAAACAGGAACGCGTCGGTCGGGTCGATCACCAACCCGCAGAACACGCCCGGCATGCTGTTGGCCGCCAGCATCGAGCCCATGCCCGTGCCGCAACCGGTCACTACGAAGTCGGCCGCGCCCGAATTGAGCAGGATGCCGGTCAGTAACCCGTTCATCACATAGGTCAGCGAGGCTTTGTCGTCGGGCGTGTACATGCCGTAGTGGTGCACTTCGTGGCCCAGCGGCTCGGCCACCGACACCAGCGATTCGTGGACGAGGCTGGCCTTGGCGGCCTGACTGTTCTCGATGATGAGCGCGATCTTCATTGGTTTTTCCTCTCGCTCCGGCAGATCATGGCCGGTGGAATGGCATATGCGGTTGGCGCTTAGGTAACCGGTGTCAATAATCGGTGCAAGTCGGTTTTTATGGTCAGGTGCTGCGTCACGGTGCGGCTACGGAAGCGCGCTCGATCAGATCGGACAGGAAATGCGACGGCGCCTTGCGGGCCTGTGCCGGGTCGATCAGCTTGATCGCGGCGGCCCTGGCCATCGCCTGGATCGGCCAGCGCACGGTCGTCAGCGGAGGCCAGATGTGCGCGGCGATCGCGGTGTCGTCGAAGCCGATGATCGACAGGTCCTCGGGCACGGACAGCCCGAGCTTGCGCGCGGCGTGGAGCACGCCTGCGGCCATTTCGTCGTTGCTGGCAAAGATCGCGCTGGGGCGAGGGGCCGCTGCCAGCAGTTTCTCGCCTGCGGCAATGCCCGTCTCGAAGGTGTAGTTGCCTTCGGCCATGATCGCTGGGTCGAGTGCGATCCCGGCCTCTTCCAGCGCGTCGCGATAGCCCAGGGCACGCTCATTGGCCGAGCGGAACCCATCCGGCCCTGCCACGAAGCCGATGCGCCGGTGCCCGCGCCCGGTCAGGTAGGCGACCGCCTGCGATACTGCCTCGCGGTCGTTGGACGCGACCATGTGCTCGTCATCGTCCAGCCGGACCGAACCCATGCGCACATAAGTCACGCCAAGCTCCTCGCACAGTTCGGCGAGGTCATCGTTCTCGGAAATCGGCGGAAGAAGCATCACGCCGAACAGGCGCTGCTGTTCGAGGAAAGTGCGCACGTCGTCGAGCATGTTGGGAGAACGACGGTTCACCGGGCGAACGACGAGCGCAAACTCGGTCTCGCGAATCGCCGAGAGGATGCCTTCCTGCACGCCCAGAACCATCTGCGCGTTGGGGTTGTCGTGGATCAGCCCGATCAGGAAATTGCGCCGCAGCGCCAGCGCGCGCGCCTGAGGGTTCGGCACGTACCCGAGCTCGGCAATCACCGCCTCGACCTTCTCGCGGGTGGCGTCGTTGAGCAGGGGCGAGCGATTGATGACCCGGCTCACCGTCTTCTTGGACACGCCGGCAAGGCGCGCGACGTCATTGATCGTCGGCTTGCCGTCCTTTGCCTTCTTCACGCTCTGCGTTCCCCCATCAAATTCGGCCCCGGATCAGTCCCGGACAAACCCCCGTCGCTCGCCAACTGCCTGGCGGACTAACACCGGTGTCACTGCCGCATTTGTCCTAGCCGTTCCATAAGGGGCTTTGCAATGGCACGTGATTGACACCGGTTACCTAAAAGCTATTCATGACGTGACTCACGTGGAGATTCGGTCGTGTCGCCCGTTGCCATTGCCCAGCCCGATGCCCTGCAAGTCCATGCCAGCGATGGCGTGGCCGTAGCGCTGCGTGCACTGGCGGCAGGGGAAACGGTCGGCGTCGGCGGGGCAAGTGTCGTGCTTGCGCAGGACATCCCGCAAGGCCACAAGTTCGCTCTGCGCGCTCACGCCGCTGGCGAGCCGGTGATCAAGTACGGTTTGCAGATCGGCCGGACGTCCCGCGCGATCGCGGCGGGAGAGCATGTCCACGTCCACAATCTGGCGACCGCGCTCGAAGGCGAATGCGCTTATGCTGCGGGGTCAGTCTCTGCTGCTCGTCAGCCTGCAGCCGATACTGCCGAACCGACGTGGCAGGGCTACCGCCGCCCCGACGGCCGCGCCGCCACCCGCAACGAGATCTGGATCCTGCCCACGGTCGGCTGCGTCGGCCTGACCGCTGAACGGGCCGCGCGAGCCGCGCAGGACCGCCATAGCGATTTGATTGCAGCTGGCCATATCGACGGCATCGTCGCTTTCGCGCATCCTCACGGCTGCTCGCAACTGGGCGATGACCTTGCCGGGACGAGAGCTCTGCTGGCAGGACTTGCTGCCAATCCCAACGCGGCAGGCGTCTTGCTGCTGGGCCTGGGGTGCGAATCCAACCAGTTGGCCGACCTGCTTGCCGAGATACCGGAAACGGCCCGCGCCAAGGTGCGCACGCTGTCCTCCCAGGGCGCAGGCGACGAACTCGCCGAGGCGGCAGTGCTGGTGGATGAACTCGTTGCCCACGCATCCAAGGCCCATCGCGAGACCTTGCCCCTCTCGGCGCTCGTCGCCGGATTGAAGTGCGGCGGTTCGGATGGGTTTTCCGGCCTCACGGCCAATCCGTTGCTCGGCCGCTTCAGCGACAGGCTGGCGGCATGCGGAGGCACGCCGGTCCTCACCGAGATTCCCGAGATTTTCGGGGCCGAGGAAGCCCTGCTCGGCCGCGCGGTGGACAAGCCGACGTTCGATGCAGCGGCCGGCCTGATCAACCGCTTCAAGCGCTATTATCTCGACCAGGGCCTGCCCGTTTCCGAAAACCCGTCGCCCGGCAACATCGCCGGCGGCATCACCACGCTTGAAGAGAAGTCGGCAGGCGCGGTGCAGAAGGCTGGCGCGGCAACGCTCACCTCGGTGCTCGACTATGGCCAGCAGGCCACAGCGCCCGGCCTCGCTCTGCTTGATGCGCCGGGTAACGATGCCGTCTCATCGACCGCGCTGGCCGCAGCGGGAGCCACGCTGGTGCTGTTCACGACGGGCCGGGGCACGCCGCTTGGGTTCCCGGTGCCGACGGTCAAGGTCGCATCGAACCGCCCGCTTGCCCTCGCCAAGCCGCACTGGATCGATTTCGACGCCTCGTGCGTGCTCGACGAAGGGGCTGCGGCTGCCGACGAGGCATTTCTCGACGCAGTACTCGCAATCGCCAGCGGCCGAAGGACCGCGTCCGAGCGTTCGGGTCAGCGGGCAATCGCCATCTGGAAGAAGGGCGTAACGCTTTAGCTCGTGCAATTGGCAAATCGCTGCCACTTGTGAATGACACCGGTTTCCTTTACGCAACAGGACCAATGAAGGATCAAGGAATGGGGATCGAGTTGAACGGTAATGCGGATCTTGTAGCGGCAGCCTTCGTCAGCGCCCGCCGCGAGGCGCGGGCGATCCCGACTTATCCTGGTATCGCTCCGCAGGAACTCGCACCGGCCTATGCCATCCAGGACCGGGCCATCGTCATCGACGGTCGTCCGGTGATCGGGTGGAAGGTCGGCCGCATCAATCCGCCGCTCGACGGAACGCTCGGGGCCAACCGCCTGTCAGGGCCGATCTTTGCCGATAGCGTGATCGATGCCGCCGCGTACGAAGTCCCGGAAATGCCGGTGTTCTTAGGCGGTTTTGCCGCTGCCGAGGCGGAAATCCTGCTCCATGTCGCGCCGGGCTTTGCAGGCGCGGTGCCGACCGATGACGCCGGCACCATCGCCATCCTCGATGACGTTCGCCTCGGCATAGAGATCGCCAGTTCTCCATATCCCGGGATCAATGCCGACGGCCCGACCGTCACCGTCTCCGATTTCGGCAACAACGCTGGCCTCGTGCGCGGCGCCGCTCTTGCCGGGTGGCAGATGCTGGACTTGTGCGCGATCCCGGTTCGCGCCGAAATCGACGGCGAGGAAGTAGGCGCGGCAACCGCTGCCACGATGCTCGATGGTCCTTACGGTGCGGTGCGCTTCCTGCTTGCCAACCTGATCGATCGCGGCTTCGACGTATCGCAGGGTTTCTGGGTATCTTCGGGCGCGATCACCGGCGTTCACGAAATCGGTGAAGGCCAGCATTTCCGGGCGGTCTTCGAAGGCTGCGGCGAAGTGCGCTGCAGCGTCGTCGCCGCCCAGCCCAGATAGCCCAGACCAGATAACAGGCAGGAATTCGCTCAGACCGGCCAGAACCGGCAGTTCAGCGGGAGAGTATTCATGATCCAGTCCCCCGAAACGCCCCTCGATGCTGCTGCCGCCAAGGCGGGTCGCTATCGCTGGGGCATCGTCGCGCTGCTGTTTGCGGCAACCGCGGTCAACTACATCGACCGCCAGA
>JBKBUD010000338.1:0-1974 GCA_046290865.1 Novosphingobium sp.
GAGGAAGCGCCCTGCCCCTTCGGCGCCGAAGAAGTGCGCAACGTAGAGTTCGGCATGGTCTGGCTGACGGCCGAGGACGCCGGTCAGGAAGTCACTGTTATCGCCCGCCAGTTCGCCCGCCATGGTTGCGGCAATTTGCGGGTCGAAGCGCAGCGCGAGCAGTTGAGCGCGTGCAGCAGGATCACTCGCCGCGCCGCTGCGGATCATGTCACTGGCCCAGCCAAGGCCATGTTCGGCCCCATGCTTTTCCAGTGTGCGCAGCCAGGTGCTGGTGGTGAACTGGTAGAGGCCCGAAGCGCTCGAGGTGCGCGAGCGGGCGGAAGGATCGAGGCTGGATTCGAGTTTGGCCTCCGCCATCAGGTAGGCAAAGTCGGTGCCGGTGGCCTGTGCAGCTCCGGCTATCGCAGAACGCACGTTCGCCCCGGCACCGCTGATGGCGGCCGGGGACGCGGGCAAGACCAAAACATCGGCTGAACTCACTGAACTTTCCTTCCCGCTGCCGTGTGGCGGCGCTGTGGAAGGCGTTCAGCAAGGGCCGTGCCAAACAGGCTCAGGCCGTGCGCAGGCGGTGGACCTGGGCGTTCGGGCGGTAGAGCGGGGTCGAGCCGGAGAGCGCGTCGAGACGGGCCGAGACATTGGCCGCGATCAGGTTGCGCACCTTGCGATTGGCTTCGTTCTGGCGGCGTGCGGCATCGAGCAGGCCGCGGCATTCCTCGTCCACCAGCGCATGATCGACGTCCGCCAGCGTGCCGCACAGGTCCGCCTTGCTCGACGCGCAGCCCATGATCATGTCGAGATCGAGTCCGGCAAGCGCGTGCCGTTCCTCCTGCAGGACGGCAAGCATCTGCCGAAGCGTGGCGCGAAGATCCGCAGGGTGGGCGACGGTCGAAGTGGACATTACTGGGCAGTCCTCAGCAGCATGCCGGCGGCGATCATGGCATCGGCGATCTTGGCGGGAACGACAGGGTAGGTGCCGGTCTCGATGGCGTGCCGGATCACCTTCACGCGTTCGACATCGACGGGCGCCGCCTGCCCGGCATCGAGAGCGCTGGATTTCTCGATCTGGGCGGCCGCACCGGATTCAGGTGGGGGTGCAGCTTCGGTACCGGGGGCTGCAGAAGGCGTCGGCGTGGTCTTGGGCGTACTGACCTGCACCGGCCCAACCGGGCGCGCTGCACCGATTTCAATTGGTGACATGGTTCCGCTCCTAGCGTTTGATACGGACAAGAACGGTAGTCTTGCCGACGCGTTAAGGGCCGAACCGGAAAATTTTTGCCGGGTCCGGAATCCCGACGGCCGGAAGTCTCGGCGGGTACCTCAGTCGACCGGCACGATGACCAGTCCGGGACGCTCGATCCGGGCGCGGATGGGAGTAGCCCTGGCACTGGTCCTGACGCGGATCCAGCCACCGATCGGGCCGGACTCCATAGCCTCGCCGGCCTGACTGACCGAGAACCCTTCTCCGGCAACGGCAATCGTCAGGGCATCACCACGCGCGACGGCGGGCGCCGCCACGGGCCCGGCGGCAACGCCTTGCCGGTTCGTGCCGCCAACGGCAATGAACAGCCGCCAGCCTCCTGCATCCGGACACTGCACCAGCACCGTATCCTGACGCGCGCCCTGCCAGCCAAGCGACAGCGCAGAGCGACAGGCGGCCAGCCGCAGGCGTCGATCGACCGGCAAGGTAGCGCCCCCGTCCTCGCCAATCCGCGCGCCGAGAAACGTGGCGATCTCCCGGTCGATCGCGACCAGATCGTGGAAAGGCGACGTCTGTGCCTGAGCCGCAGAAGCCGCGATCAGGGCTGGCAGGATGAACGGCAGGTTCTTTATCATCGGTGGCATCCGTGAAAGACAGCAATGCACCGGTTCAGCAATCATCGTGCCAGAGCGCTCGGCACCGTCGCGGCCTCGCGCGAATAGACCAGCGCAACGCTCGCGCCCGCCCGCTCGCCGGGTTCGACGAGAATGCGCGCC
>JBKBUD010000339.1:0-1964 GCA_046290865.1 Novosphingobium sp.
GCGAGTAGGCGTCGATCGGAGGCTTGCCTTCGCGCTTCACCACGAGTTCCGAAGCGTGGAGCATCGTGCGCCACGCAAGCTTGCCGTCACCATAGATCGGATCGCCGACCAGTGCGTGACCAAGGCCGGCCAGCGCATGGATGCGGATCTGGTGGGTGCGGCCGGTCTCGGGGCGGAATTCCACCAGCGTCAGACCGGGCTTGCGCGAAAGCACTTTCCAGTGGGTTACCGCAGGCTTGCCCTTCTTCGCCGGGATCATGCGCCAGCCCTTTTCGGCAGAGCTGATCTTCGACAGGGCGAGTTCGATGGTGCCGCTTTCGCCCTGCACTTCGCCGGCAACGATACCGAGATAGACCTTCTCAACCTCGCGCGCCTCGAAGGCGGCGGAAAAGCGCTTCAGCGCCTTGGGATTGCGCGCGAGCAACAGGCACCCGGACGTGTCCTGATCCAGCCGGTGGACGGGGTGCGGTTCGCGCTGGAAGCCGAAGCGCAAGGCGTCGAGATGGTTCTCGAGACTGTCGCCACCGGCACGCGGCGGGTCGAGCGGCAGGCCTGCCGGCTTGTCGATCACCAGCGCTTCGCCGTCTTCGAACAGGATGGAAAAGTCGATCACGCTACCGCCTTTGCAATACGCCGCAGCGCTTCTTCGAGTTTAGCTTCGTCCGCCGCAAAGCTGATGCGGAAGCCGTCCCTGCCGCCGAATGCGGATGTGGGGACGACTGCTACGCCGCTTTCAAGCAGGTGCAGGCACAAGGCCTCGTCGTCCCCGAAGCGCGCCATCAGCGGGGCAGCATCGACCATGCAATAGAACGCGCCGTCGGGGATCGGGGTAGAAAGGCCGGGGATCGCGTTGATCGCGGCACAGACCATGTCACGCCGCGCGCGGAAGCGTTCGCGCCAGTCAGCCAAGAACTCCTGCGGGCCTTCGAACGCGGCGACCGCGGCAGCCTGGGAGATCGAGGCCGGGTTGCCGGAGGAGTGCGACTGCAGGCGCCCCATCGCGCCGATCAGCCAGGCCGGGCCTGCCGAGACGCCGATGCGGAAGCCGGTCATCGCATGGCTTTTGGACACGCCGGAAACCGTCAAGATGCGGTCGGCAAGGTCTGGGCATTCGACCGCGAGCGTGGCGTGGAGTCCCTCGCCATAGCGCAGTGGCGCATAGATATCGTCGCTCATCACCAGCACGCGGGGATGGTGGCGCAGCACTTCGCCGAGCGCGCGCAGTTCCTCGGCGGGATAAGTCGCGCCGGTGGGATTGCCGGGGCTGTTGAGCAGGAGCCAGCGCGTTGCGGGCGTGATTGCCGCTTCGAGCTGCGCCGCAGTGATGCGGAAACCGCCTGCCGCCGTGGTTGGCAGATCGACCACCTCGGCCCCGGCGAAGCGCACGATCTCAGGATAGCTCACCCACCATGGGGACGGGATCAGCACTTCGTCGCCCGGATCCAGCGTGGCGAGCAGGGCGTGGAAGATCGCCTGCTTGCCGCCTGCGCTGACGATCACCTGCGAAGGCTGGACTTCGAGGCCGAGATCGCGCTTGAAGTGAAGGGCGGCGGCTTCGCGCAACCGCTGGGTGCCGACGACGGCGGTGTACTTGGTATCGCCAGCGTCGAGCGCGTCCTTGGCGGCCTGCACGACGTGGGCAGGCGTGGCGAAATCAGGCTCGCCCACGGAGAGCGAGATCACATCGCGCCCTTCGGCACGCAACTGGATAGCGCGGTCGGTGATGGCGGTGGTCTGCGATGGCGCGATCCGCGCGAGGGCTTTCGATAGCTGCGTCATGGGTTTCAGGAGCCGAGCAGGCGTGCCGGGATCAGCCCGCGCAGGGCATTGCCGACAAGGAAGCCGCCCGCGAGGTCATCGAGCGTCAGGTCGGCCTCTTCAGCCCGTCCGGCCTCGATCAGCGAGCGACGCAGCACGCCCGGCAGCAGGCCGAGTTCTGCGCGCGGGGTGAGCAGCTTGCCGTC
>JBKBUD010000340.1:0-1962 GCA_046290865.1 Novosphingobium sp.
AACGAACGATGCCGAAGATCGTGGTTGTCAATCGTGCGGGTGAAGAGAAGACGGTCGAGGCCGATGCCGGCCTGTCGGTGATGGAAGCGATCCGCGACAACGGGTTCGACGAACTGCTGGCGCTGTGCGGCGGCTGCTGCTCATGCGCGACCTGCCACGTCTACATCGACCCGGCCTTTGCTGACAAGGTCGCCCCGATGAGCGAGGACGAGAACGACCTGCTCGACAGCTCGGACCACCGCAACGAAACTTCGCGCCTGTCGTGCCAGGTGCAGCTGACCGCGGCCCTTGACGGCCTGCGCGTGACGATCGCTCCGGAAGACTGATCTTCCCGGCCTTCGCGCCGACAAAAAGGGCCCGCCTCCACCCGGAGCGCGGGCCCTTTTCGTATCTGGCGGCCTTGGCCATCGGGCCCGAACGCGGACAGGTTCGCAATCCTTCGCACCTTCCCTTCCCCGGCGAAACGATTTTTCCGGGAACGAAACTCCCGCTCGTGCGTGCGACGACCGCGGCTTGGACCTCGGCGGTCGACCACCTCGCCTGCCGCGAACGATCGACCCAGAATGATCGTTGCCCATGAAATTATATTACAGCCAAACCAAAGATAGTATTATATATTTCCAATTTGCGCCGAAGCGTTTCTAATGAGCGATAATCTTGGTTTTTCAGCATCTTGTTACATGAACACAACACTAACTAACGTTTAATGTGGGAACCCGGTTTTCCCGTTTGAACCCTGCACCTTGCCTAGCCACACAGGCGCATCCTTTCCGCCCATGCTCCCGGCCAACCGCAACAGCGGTGGCTGCGCGGCTGGGCGGTGGGGCCTGTCTCCCGTCATGGGAGCAGACGTTCAGGACAAGAGGACTGCCACGTGAACATCAAGTATCTCTCCGCGCTCCGCTCGGGTGCGACCCCTCTGGCGATGGGCTTTGCGCTCATCTCCACCGCAGCCTTCGCCCAGGATGCGGCGACGACCTCTGCGCCACAGAGCGTCGATTGCAGCACCACGCCTGACGATCCTAGCTGCGGCGATGCCCAGACCATCGTCGTCACCGGGTCGATCCTGCGCCGCACCGACACCGAGACCGTTTCGCCGGTCACCACGGTGACGCAGGAGAACCTCGACCAGCGCGGCATCTCCACCGTGCAGGAAGGCCTGCAGTCGCTGGCCGCCAACAACGGTCCGGCGCTGACCAACTCGTTCACCGCCAACGGCGCCTTCGCCGCCGGTGCATCGGCGATCTCGCTGCGCGGCCTGTCGACCAACTCGACGCTCGTGCTGTTCGACGGCATGCGCGCCGCCTACTACCCGCTGGCCGACGACGGCTCGCGCAACTTCGTCGACCTCAACACCATCCCCGACGACATCGTCGAGCGCACGCAGATCCTGCGTGACGGCGCTTCGGCAGCCTATGGTGCCGACGCCATCGCCGGCGTGGTCAACATCATCACCAAGCGCGAATTCAAGGGCGTGCGCGCCCGCGGCGAAGCGGGCATCTCGGATCGTGGTGACGCCTCGCAGTACCGCCTGTCGCTGACCGCAGGCACGGGCGACATCGAGGAAGACGGCTACAACGCCTACGTCTCGGGGTTCTACTACAAGAGCAACAAGCTCATGAACCGCGACCGTCCCTATCCGTTCAACACGGACGACCTGCGCGGCGTGTGCCCTCCGGGTGATGGAGAGTGCGGCAGCGATGACCGTATCAACTCGCCCACGGCAGCCGGCTATACCGGCGCCGGTGGCCCGCTGATCGTCCGTCCCTACGACCCGACCAACACTACCGCGCTCGGTCGCTTCCAGTTGCTCAACAATGTTGGTTGCGACAGCGCCTACAACCTGACGCCAGCGCAGATTGCCGACCCGGACAACGCGGCGGCCCCGTTGCAGACCTGCACCATCGACCTGACCCGCAAGTACGGCGTGATCCAGCCGGAAATCGAGCGCTGGGGTGTTTC
>JBKBUD010000341.1:0-1958 GCA_046290865.1 Novosphingobium sp.
GCCTGATCCCGCTCGCCACTGTAACTCCATGCAAGCGCCAAGTGCGGTGCTAAGAAACCCACGTGCCTAAATAACGCATTGATATTAAATGTAATCCTGAAAATGACTGTTCAAGTTGGGCTTGAGGGAGCGCTCGAAGCGCACCGTCCTCGACGGCTCGGCCCGCTTCGCCGGCTGATGGCAACGCTCCGCCCGCCACGACCTGTGGCCCACGACCTCATCGCAGAGCACCACCTCGCGGCCATGGATCCCGGCCTGGGCCGGGATGAGGAGGGTAGGGCGGGGCAGGGTTCCCGCAAAATACCCGTCGTCCCGGCGCAGGCCGGGATCCATGGCTTTGCGTCCGTGCCTGAGGTCTAGGCGAACGCTGCCTTCAGCCGTGCGCCTGCCCGCTCGATATAGGGCATGGCGTCGGGCACCGCCTCGAACATCGAGAAGAAGCCGTGGATCATGCCGGGGGCGAGTTCGGTCTCGACCGGAACGCCCGCCTTTTTCAGCGCCTCGGCATAGTCCAGCCCTTCGTCGCGCAAGGGATCGTACTGCGCAACCAGCACGGTCGCAGGCGGCAGGCCGGACAGGTCCTCGTGCCGTAGCACGGCAGCGTGGGGGTGCGGATTGCCGTGGTCGCCGACGTAATGTGTCCAGAACCACTCCATCATCCGCGTGGTGAGAAAGTAGCCCTCGGCGTTCTCGGTGTACGATCCGTTCTCGAAATTGGTGTCGGTGACGGGGTAGATCAGCAACTGATGCGCCAGCTTCGGCCCGCCCGCATCACGCGCGCGGATGGCGACTGCTGCCGCAAGGTTACCGCCCGCACTGTCCCCCGCCACGGCCAGGCGGCTGGCATCGATGCCGAGGTCGCCAGCATGGTCCACTGCCCACAGCAAGGCGTCGTGGCAATCGTCGAGCGGGCCGGGGAAGGGCGTTTCGGGCGCGAGGCGATAGTCGACCGACAGCACTGCCGCCCCACTCGCCACGGCCAGTGCGCGTGCGGTGGCATCGTGCGATTCGATCGAGCCAATCACCCAGCCGCCGCCGTGGTAGAACAACACCAGAGGCGCGTTATCTCCCGCGCCCTCCGGCTTGTAGAGCCGCGCAGCGACGGTGCGGCCGGGCAGATCCATCGCCAAGTCGCGCACTTCGGCCACGGCCGGCGGCGGGCCCATCTGCATCGGCTTGTTTGCCTCACGCAGGGCCTCGGGCGTGATCGTCTCGTAATCGATCGGCGGCATCTGCGCGAAGAAGCCGAGCAGTGCCTCGACCTGTGGATTGAGCGTCATCAGGGATCTCTCCATCAACCGTATGTCTAGCCGTACTGGGCAGCGATTTCAGCTACAGCCGCCACCACGTCGCCGCGACGATAGCCGAGCAGCGCGGTTTCGCCAGCATCGGGTTCGTAACTGATCGTATTCCCGCGCCCTTGCGGGATTGCGACATCGGGCAGGAGCGGGAGTTCCTCGTCGCGCTCCTCCAGTTTCACGTCACTGCCGACAGCGTCGAAGAACAGCTGGAAGTATTCGCGGAACGTTAGGTTTTCGTCGCCGACGAGATAGGCCTTGCCCGGCTCCCCCCGCAGCAGTGCGCCTTCGATCGCCTCGGACAGCGAACGGAACGACATGAAGTTGGTGCCGCCGGTCGGCGCGAAGAACGGGATCGGGATCTGCCCCTTGGCCCATGCCACATAGGGCTCGAAGATCGCGCTCGGCAGGCCCGGCACCGCGCCGACCATGAACGGCGCGTTGACGCTGACCACGTCGAAATCGCGGGCACCCTCGGCTCTCGCCAGCGTGCACGCGGCAAGGCGCGACTGGATATAGACGTTCCCGGCGATCAGCTTGGGCGCGGCCTGCGGGTAGAAGCTGCCAAGCTGCACGGCGCGCTTTACCCCAGCCTGGCGCGCGGCGGCGAAGACGGCGGGCAGCGCTTCGTGATTGGCCTTCTTTAGCCATGCGCCGAAG
>JBKBUD010000342.1:0-1954 GCA_046290865.1 Novosphingobium sp.
CGTCGTTGCCGAAGCGGGCCGGTTCGATCTTCACCCGCTGGCCGACGATCCCTGCCTCATCGCTTTTCAGAACTTCGCCGTGCGGGCGGTAGAACTTGATGCCGTTACGGTCGGCCGGAATATGGCTGCCGGTGACCATGATCGAAGGTATGCCAATGCCCATGGCGTGCAGTGCCAGCGCCGGGGTCGGCGTGAGACCGCAGAACACCACCTCGCCGCCACAATCACGCACGGCGGTAGCGCAAGCGGCGAGGATGCGGGGTGTGCTGGTGCGCAGGTCTCCGGCAAGGGCCACAGGCTGTCCGGAAGAGAATTCTCTGATCTGCCGAAGATACTGAAGAAAGGCGGTTGCATAGGCGTGGCAGAGCTTGTCGGTCATCGCCGAGGCTAGTCCACGAACACCGCTCGTGCCGAAAGGCACCCCGCTGCTGGCCATCAATTCGGCCACGGTAACGCCGCTTTCGATCGACATATCATTCATAAGCAACCGTTTTCCATTTCACAGGGGAACCACGGACAGCACCTGCAACATGCGATCCGCTCCGTCCGAACATAACCACAACGGCCTTGCCCTGGCAAAGGGACAGACCCTGTCGACCGAACCAGAGCTGCCCCGGCAGGTTCCCCCATGTCCCGATTTTGCCAATCTATTTCGGGTTCATGGCGGGCCGGTGTCCGGGAGCGCCTCTTGCAGAACAGCAAAAAAAGTTCACACAACATTGCCACAAAGACATCAAAGCGGCTCCACTTGTGCTGCACTTGCGAAGATTGGACTAACCCAAGATCATGGCCGCTGCCCACTCCGAAACGTCATCCGGGGCGAATCATCACCACGTGCCGACGTTCCGCGACTTCTTTCGCTGGGCATTTCAGGTCCTTGGTCCAGATGGCGCGTTCATACGCCTCGCTCTGCTTTATGGCGTGGCCATCTCGCTCCTGTCATTAGCAACGCCGATCTCAGTCCAGTTGCTGATCAATTCGGTCGCAAATACTGCCCTTCCCGCCCCTTTGCTGACCCTGGCGGCGATTCTCTTCTCGCTACTGCTGCTATCGGGCGTGCTGAGCGCCTTCCGTGTCCACCTCCTCGCCAAGTTCGAGCGGCGCTTCTTTGCGCGGCTCGTGGCCGAGATCACCTTGCGGGCAGTCCACGCGCAAAATCCGTTCTTCGTTGATTCGCGGCGCGGGGACCTGTTCAACCGCTTCTTCGACATGGGCGTTGTGCAAAAGGCGCTGACTAGCCTCCTGATCGGCGGCTTTACCATTGTGCTGCAAAGCTTCGTCGGATTGCTGGTGACGAGCTTCTACCACCCGTTTTTCCTGGCCTTCAATCTGGTGCTGGTGCTGCTGATCGTGATCATCTGGCGCATCTGGGCCAATGCCTCGATCGCGAGCGCCGTCGCCAAGAGCCATGCCAAGCATGCGACGGCACACTGGCTGGGCACGGTGGGCGGATCGAACGGGGTGTACAAGTCGAGCCGGCATATGGCTTATGCCATTCGCCGGTCCGAGGACATGACCGCGAGCTATGTTGACGCGCATCGCCGCCACTTCCGCTACACCTTCGGCCAGACGCTGGCGCTGCTGCTGCTCTATGCGCTGGCCAGTGCCGGGCTGCTCGCCCTGGGTGGCTGGCTGATCCTCGAAGGTGAGCTTTCCATCGGCCAGCTGGTGGCCGCCGAGCTGATCCTGTCGGGCGTGTTCTACGGGATCGCGCAGCTGGGCACCTATCTCGAGGTGTTCTACGAACTGGCCGCAAGTCTCGAGGAACTGCACCTGTTCTGGGAAGTCCCACAGGAAGCGGCGCTTCCGGTCGGCACCGAGGACAATGCCGCGCGTCTGATCGACGGGTCGATCCGGTTGCGCCAGGTCGAGCACAATTCCCATCATTTCGATTTTGCGGTTCCGGGCGGAGCGCAAGTAGGCGTGTTGGCCGCGCCCGGCGTCGAACGCTCGC
>JBKBUD010000343.1:0-1953 GCA_046290865.1 Novosphingobium sp.
GCGCCCGGCGGCACCGGCGCGGCCAAGTGCGGCGGCAACTATGCGGCAAGCCTCGTCCCCACCGCCGAGGCCTTCTCGCGCGGGCACGATCAGGTGCTGTTCCTCGATGCCGCAGAGCACAAGTGGGTCGAGGAACTGGGCGGCATGAACTTGTTCTTCGTCTTCGACGACGGCTCGATCCTCACCCCCGAACTGACAGGCACCATCCTCCCCGGCATAACCCGCTCGAGCCTGCTCAAGCTGGCCGCCGAAGAGGGCCTGACCGTGCGCGAGGGCCGCTACAGCCTCGACCAGTGGAAGGCCGATGCCGCTTCGGGCAAGCTGGTCGAGACGTTCGCCTGCGGCACTGCAGCGGTGGTTACCCCGGTAGGCAAGGTCGCCAGCCACGACGGCGAGTTCATGATCGGCTCCGGCGGCCCCGGTCAGCTGACGCAGAAGCTGCGGGCCAAGCTCGTCGGCATCCAGCGTGGCGATATTGCCGACACCCACGGCTGGGTCACGCGGATCGCCTGACGCTTTTGCGTTGACTGGCCTCAGAAATCGAACTGCGCGCGCATGCCGACAACATTGGCGTTGTAGTTGCGATCAGTCCCCGCCGCGACGGCTGCGTCCTTGAACCAGAGGTGGCCATAGTCGAGGATGAAGCGGACGTAGTCGGTCGGCACCCACAACAGCGACGCGCCGACCAGTTGCTGCCGTCCGCCCAGCACGCCGTTGTCGTTGAGGTCCAGCCAGTCGTAGCGCGCATTGACCTGCACGGCACCGATGCCACCCTTGTCGACACCGTTCTTCGGCTTGATCCGGGTCCAGGTGCCCTCGCTCCCCTTGTAGGGCAGCGTGTCACCCTTGGTCAGGAACACGCCTGCTTCGACATAGCCGCCGTTGAAGGTGGGGTCGGCAAACCCGGCAGGGCGATTGACCTTCATCCACTGCGATTCAGCAGTGAAGTGCACCGGCCCGCCGGTCCAGCCCAGTTCCACGCCATAGTTCGTTTCCGACAGCGCGCTGATCGCCTTGGTGTCGACAAAGCGGATGTCGGTGGTGTGGGTGAACGGCCGCGCACGATAGCGCACGGTGGCGCTGCTGTCGTTCAGGTCATGGTAGTGGGCCGAGCCGCCGATGTGCGCCTGCCCGCCGAACAGCTTGGGCTGCAGGGCAAAGCGGCTGTCGATCGAATAGCTGTTGTCGGTATCCGAGTTGAGGTCGGTCACGTTGTCGGTGAACACGCCGACCTGCGCCAGCACCATGCCCTTCTGGTACTGCGCGGAAAGCCCAAGGCGGCGCTCGAAGCCGAAGGCGGTGTTGAAGGAGGCACGTTCCATGAAGCTGGTGAACAGGTCGGACTCGGTATCCTCCATCGACTCGAACGGCTTGTGCTGCCCGATGGTCAGCGTCAGGTTCTTGATGCCGTTGTACGTCAGGTAGACGTCAGTCGGATCGATGCTGCTGTTGGCGATGTCGGCCTCGATGCGATAGCCGAAGTTGCCCGGGATCGTGCCGTCAAAGCCGAAGTAGGCGCGGCGGAATTCGGTGGCGAGGCCAAGGCTCTTGCTGCCGATCGAGGACGGCGCGGAAACCGAGGCGGTATCGATCTGCAGGCGGCCGCGCGGCTTGAAGCTCCACTTGCCGGCCTTGGGATTCTTCGGATCGACAGGCGATTCGATCTTCGGCCCGTCGTCCCAGCTGATCGCGACCGGCGGCTTGCCCGAGACGGTCGGCGCAGGGATCGCGGCTACCGCCGTGGCGGTCGCATCGGTCTTGGCCCTCGCTTCGGCCAGCTGGCCCTGCAACGCCTGGATCTGCGCCTGCATGGCGTTCATCGCTTCCATCTGGCTCTGCATCTGCGCTTGCATCTGCTGGAGCTGCGCCTGCATCGCGGCGAGGTCTGCGTTGGACGCTGCGGCGTGCGCCGGGACGGCCCAGCCTGTCGCGCAGGCAAGGGCAGTGATCGAG
>JBKBUD010000052.1:0-14446 GCA_046290865.1 Novosphingobium sp.
CTGGCCGCGCCCGCTGGTGCCGCGTTCGACCAGTGCGGCGAGGATGCCTGTTACCAGCGCCATGCCGCCGCCGCCGAAGTTGGCGGCGAAATTGAGCGGCGGCGGGGGCGGCCGGTCGGGCGGGCCGATCAGTTCGAGACCGCCGGTGAGCGCGAGGTAATTGATGTCGTGCCCGGCTGCCTGCGCCAGAGGTCCGGTCTGGCCCCAGCCGGTCATGCGGGCGTAGATCAGCTTTGGATTGCGGGGGCTGAGGTCTTCGGGGCCGAGGCCGAGCCGTTCCATCGCGCCGGGGCGGAAGCCTTCGATCAGGACGTCGGCACGCGCGGCGAGATCGCGGGCAAGGGCAAGGCCCTGTTCGCTCTTGAGATCGAGGCCGATCGTGCGGCGGCTGCGATTGAGGTAGTTGTAGCGCTCGTCACCGCCTGCGGCGGACACTTGTCCGATGCGTTCCACCCGCAGCACTTCCGCGCCGAAATCGGCGAGCATCATGGCGCTGAACGGCGTGGGGCCAAGGCCGGCAAATTCCAGCACGCGGATTCCGGCGAGGGGCCCCTTGGCGGGCGTGATACCGGAGGCGTCAGGGCTGGCATTGCAACCATCGTTGCTGGTCAGGGGCAAGACCCCGGCGCTGTCCATCAGATCGATTTCCCCGTACGTGCCCTCGACCGGCACTTTGCGCGCCCCGTCACGAGCGACTTTCCGGAGCAATTCTTATCACAGGTCAAAAAATATACTAGCGGGTAATGTCATGTCGTGGCACTCTCCTGCCAAGCGCCCGAGACGAAGCAGAATGGCGCATGGAAAGGAGAAAGCCGTGGGCAGCGTCAGAGCCAGCCAGATGACGTTCACCGAGACCGAGAGGGTCACCATGGGCCAGCCGGCCCGCGAGGCGATCCGCGATCAGGCCGAGAAGATGGGCGCGCGACGCGTCTTTATCCTCGCCTCGGAAACGCTGCGCAAGCAGACCGACGAGATTGCCGCTATCGAGCGCGAACTGGGCGACCGCCATGCCGCGACCTTCAGCGGCATCGCACCCCATGCGCCGCGCTCGGACGTGCTTCGCGCCGCCAATGCCGCGCGTGAGGCAGGGGCCGACCTGATCGTTTCGGTGGGTGGCGGCTCGGTGACAGACAGTGCCAAGATCGTCGCACTGCTGCTCAAGCACGATGTCCGCAGCGTCGAGGATTTCGAGCCGCTGCATGTTTATGTCGATGGCGATGGCAACGTGATCAACCCGCTGACCATCGGTCCCGACGTTCGCGTGATCTGCGTGCCGACCACGCTTTCGGGCGGAGAGTTCAACGCGCTGTCCGGTGCGACGGACGAGGCCGTGCAGCACAAGCAGGGCTACGAGCATCGCGACATGGCTCCGGTCATGGTCGTGCTCGATCCGGCGCTGACCGTCTATACGCCGGAATGGCTGTGGCTTTCGACCGGGGTGCGCTCGGTCGATCATGCGGTGGAGACGCTCGCTTCGCATCTCTCGAACGATTTTGCCGACGGTCTGGCCGACAGCGCCCTGCGCCTGCTGGTGGAGGGCCTGAGCCGCGCCAAGGCCGATCCGACGGACATGGAAGCGCGGCTCAAGTGCCAGATCGGCGCGTGGCAATCGATGATCTCGATCATCGGCGGCGTGCCCATGGGCGCAAGCCACGCGATCGGGCATATCCTGGGCGGCACCTGCGATGTTCCGCATGGCTATACCTCGTGCGTGATGTCGCCCTATGTGCTGGCGTGGAATGCCGAGCATGACGCGAGCCGGCAGGGCCGCATCCTGCAGTGCCTGGGCAATACCCACGGCACCGCCTCGGAAGCGCTCGATGCGTTCATCCGCAGCCTCGGCATGCCGCGCACCCTTTCCGAGGTGGGCGTGGGCGAGGACCGCTTCCAGCAGGTAGCGGAATATACCATGCTTGATATATGGGGGAGGACCAATCCGCGGCCGGTCACTTCGCCCGCAGATATCCTGGAGATCCTGAGAAAGGCCACATGACCAAGTCCAGCACCGCCGCCAAGCCGCGACAACGCCGCACCGAAGCGCCCACCGGGCGCGAGATCAAGACCGGTGTTGTCGCGTTCAAGCGGGCCCGTATCCTTGAGGAGGCCGCCGCGCTGTTCTTCGAGAAGGGCTACGAGACGGCGACGCTGGAAATGCTTGCCGACAAGCTGAGTGCGACCAAGCCGTTTCTCTATACCTATTTCAAGGGCAAGGCCGCGATCCTGTGCGCCATCTGCGAACTCGGCGTGACCGAATCGCTGGCCGCGCTTGACCGGATTGCGGAAACGGAGAGGACGTCGATCGACCTGCTCAAGGCCTCGCTGCGCGAAGTGGCGGAGATCATCATCGACCGCAACGAGTACCTCGTTGTCTACCAGCGCGAGATGATGAACCTTGATCGCGGGGACGCACAGCGCATCCTGCGCCTGCGCCACGAATTCGACCTGCGCATTGGCAAGATGATCGAGGATTGCGTGCGCGACGGGTACATCACCGTGCCCGATGCGCCGGCAATGTCGATCTGGATCGGCGGGCTGCTCAGCTGGATTACCTATTGCTACCGACCGGGCAGCAGTCGGTCTGGCGAAGCGGTTGCGGATCAGGCGATGAAAGCCTGTTTGCGACTGATCGGCCTCGACTGACGGCTGTCCCTTGCGCTCCGGCAGAGGGCGTGGAGAGGACCGATGACAGACATGACTTCCAGGCCTGCGCGCGATTTCACCGATCCGCGCATCCCCAATCGCGACGAGTGCGTGCTGCGCTATCTTGTCGACCGCTGGGCCGGCGAACGCGCCGACAAGGTCCACGTGGTGTGGGAAGACGGCGAGGAATGGACCTTTGCCGAGGTGCGCCGCCGCGTGATCGAAAAGGCCGCCGGGCTCGAAAAGCTCGGCGTGCGGCAGGGCGATTTCGTGGCGGTGTGGCTGCCCAACGGCCGCGATGCGCTGCTGGCGTTCTATGCGATCAACTACCTCGGTGCGGTGTTCGTGCCGTTCAACACGGCCTATCGCGGCAACCTGCTGGCGCACGTGGTGGCCAATTCGGGCGCCAGGCTGATCGTGGCGCATCCGGACCTTGTGCCCCGGCTCGGCGAGATCGACCTTGCAAGCCTGCAGCAACTGGTCCTGACCACGCAAGCGGCTGCGCCGGACGTGGGCCTTGCGGTTTCCCGCTTCGACGATCTGGCGGGGGATGCGGTTGCGGAACTCGAGCGGCCGATCCAGCCATGGGACGTGCAGTCGATCATCTACACGTCGGGTACGACCGGGCCATCGAAGGGCGTCCTGTCATCCTACCTGCACATGTTCTCGAACGCCGGGCCGGAATCCTGGCCGATGGTGGGCGAGGACGACCGCTACATGTGCGTCGCGCCGATCTTCCACATTGGCGGCATGGGCCCGCCCTTCGTGATGCTGGCGCGGGGGGGCTCGGTGGCGATGGTGGATAGCTTCTCGACCGACCGGTTCTGGGAGATCGCCGCACGGACCAAGGCGACAGTGGTGTTCCTGCTCGGCGTGATGGCGACGTTCCTGATGAAGCGTGCGCCCTCGCCGGAGGATCGCAACCACACCGTGCGCAAGGCCTTCATGGTGCCGCTGACCGATGACGCGCCCGCCTTTACTGACCGCTTCGGCATCGACATCTACACGATCTTCAACATGACCGAGATCTCCTCGCCCATTGTGTCCGAGGCCAATCCGGTCAAGCGGGGCACTTGCGGCAAGGCTCGGCCGGGCGTCGAAGTGCGGCTGGTCGACGGTAACGACTGCGAGGTGCCGGTGGGCGAAATCGGCGAGATGCTGGTGCGCACCGACCGCCCGTGGGGGATGAACAGCGGCTACAATCGCAACCCGGAAGCCACCGCCAAGGCATGGTCCAACGGCTGGTTCCACACCGGCGATGCCTTCCGCCGCGATGAGGACGGCTATTACTACTTTGTCGACCGGGTGAAGGACGCGATCCGCAGGCGCGGCGAGAATATCTCCTCGTTCGAGGTGGAAGTGGAAGTCTGCGCACATCCCGCCGTGCGTGAGGCGGCGGCGATTGCGGTGCCGAGCGAGTTTTCCGAAGACGAGGTCATGGTCGTCGTAGCTCCTGTTCCGGGGCAGGTGATCGACGCGCCGCAACTGGCTGCGTTCCTGATCGAGCGGATGCCCTACTTCATGGTGCCGCGCTACATCCGGGTGATGGACGAGCTGCCCAAGACGCCCTCGGCGAAGGTACTCAAGGCTGATCTGCGCAGCGAGGGGATCACGGCCGACACATGGGACCGCGAGAAGGCCGGCATGCGCGTCCGGCGGGAGTCTTTCGCAGGCTGATCGAGGTCTGCGATTGACTTGGGATACTGATGAGTAGATATTTCTTATCGATGGTATGAATCGGGCGCGGTGTCGCCCGATCTGCTCCGCAAGGAATGACATGAACGCTCCGAAGATCACCGACCGCCCGATCCCCGCGCAGGACGTCGACCGCGCCTTGCTGAGGCAGGGCGTGGACGAGGCCAACATCCCGGCGCTGCTGATGGTGCTGGTGCAGCTGACCGGTAACCATGGCTGGCTGCAGCCGCCTTATGCCCCGCGCCGGGGCAAGGGGCTTGACGACAATGACAGCGGTGGCCTGGCCGAAGACGTGCAGGCAAAGATCCGCGATGCGGCATGGAGCGCGATCATCGACTGGGTCGATGGCTGCGATCCGGCCCTGCCTCGCCCGGCCAATACCGATCTTGCCGCCATGCTGGCCGTTGCCATGACCGAGGCGGTCCCGCCCGAGTATGGCGATATTGTTGCCGCGACGATGCATCTCGATCCCGCGCCCGAACCGACACGCCCCGCCAAGCCGCTCAAGGCGATCATCATCGGCGCTGGCATATCCGGCATGGTCGCCGGTGTGCGTCTGCGCGAGATGGGCATCGATCATGTGATCTTCGAGAAGAACACCGAGTTCGGCGGCACCTGGTGGGAAAACCGCTATCCGGGCTGTGGTGTCGATACGCCGAACCTGACCTACACTTTCTCATTCCGGCCCAACGACTGGTCGGCATTCTTCCCCTTGCGCGACGAGATCGAGAATTACCTGCTTGAAACCGCGCGCGAGAGCGGGCTTTATGATCGCGTCCGCTTCGGCACAAAGGTCGAGCGGGCCGAATGGCTCGCCGACCGCAACCAGTGGCAGGTCACCGTCTCTGCCGCCGACGGCACGCAGGAAGTGCATCATGCCGACATCGTCATGAGTGCGGTAGGCATTCTCAACATGCCGGTGGTGCCCGACATCAAGAACCTTGCGGGCTTTGCCGGGCGGATCGTCCACACCAGCGACTGGCCGCAGGACATCGACCTGAAGGGCAAGCGCGTGGCCGTGGTCGGCAACGGAGCCTCGGCCATGCAGGTCGTTCCCGCGATTGCCGACGAGGTGGCCGAGCTGAGCCTGTTCGCGCGCTCGAAGCAGTGGGCAGCGCCGTTCCCGCAGTTCCGCAAGCCGGTGCCGACGGGCGTGCGCTACCTGATGCAGGTGGTGCCGCTCTATCGCGCATGGGTGGAGCAGCGGCTTTCGTGGACCTTCAACGACCGCGTCCATGGCACCTTGTTCCGGGATCCTGAGTGGACCGCGCCCGACCGCGCGGTGAACGCCATCAACGATGGCCACCGCGAATTCTTCACCCGCTACGTGCGCGAGGAACTGGGCGAACGGGAGGATCTGCTGCCGCTGGTGCTGCCGGACTATCCGCCTTTTGCCAAGCGCATGCTGCTGGACAACGGCTGGTATCGCACGCTGCGCAAGCCTCACGTGAAGCTCGTGCCGCAGCGTTTGGCAGAAGTGAGCGGGAATACGCTCGTTGCGCAGGACGGTACCGAAGTCGAGGCCGACGTGCTCATTCTCGCGACCGGTTTCCAGGCGGCCAACGTGCTCGGCTCCTACGAGGTGATCGGGCGGGACGGGCGCGATCTGCATGCGTTCTGGGAGGGCGACAATGCCGCTGCCTATCTGGGTACGCTGGTGCCGGGGTTCCCCAACTTCTTTATCCTGCTCGGCCCCAACGTCGGCTCGGGCCACGGCGGCAGCATGATCCGCAACATCGAAAATCAGGCGCACTATGCCACGCGCGTGATCGAGGCGCTGGTGAAGTCCGGCGCGGATGCGGTGGAAGTGCGCGAGGATGTCTATGCCGACTACAAGGCAAGGATCGATGCCGCGCACGAAAAGCTGGTCTGGACCCATCCCGGCGCGACCAACTGGTATCGCAATTCGCGCGGGCGGGTGGTGGCGATCACGCCATGGCGCAACGATGCCTTCTGGCGAATGACGCGCGAGGCAAGGCCGGAGGACCTGACGTTCAGTGGCAAGCCCGGGGACAAGGCCGAACAGGCCGCCTGATCCGGAACAGGGGAGAGCAATGGAGATGGACGCAACTGCCGCAATCGAGCCGCTGGACACGTCCAACCCGGCGCTCATCCCCGATCCCTGGCCGACCTTCACCGCCTTGCGCGAACGCGATCCGTTTCACTGGTCGAAGTACGGGTACTGGGTGGTCTCGCGCCATGAGCACGTGCGCGATGTGCTGATGAACCGCAAGGACTTCGGCACCGGAGACTTCGCTGCCAACCTGCGCCTGTTCTATGGGCCGGACTTCGACGTGCTGGCCAACCCGGCCTACCGCTGGCTGTCCGAAGTGTTCATCATGCAGGACCCGCCGCAGCACACCCGCATCCGCAATCTCGTGGTGGGATCGCTTACCGCCAAGCGCGTACGTGCGATGGAGCCGCGCATCCGCGAGATCGCGCAGGGTCTGATCGACAGCTTCAAGGCGGACGGCAAGGTCGACCTGCTCGGCGGCTTTGCCTTCAAGTTCCCGGTCATGGTGATCTGCGACCTGATGGGGATCGACTACGAAGCGCCCGAGATGGCCGACCTGATCGCCGCGATCCCCGAAGCCTTCACCGTGTTCGAGGCGCGCCTCCTCTCGCCCGAAGAACTGGACCGCGCGAACCGGCGCATCCTCCAGCTCGAGGCTTTTTTCGAGGCGCAGTTCGCCGACCGGCTGGCCAATCCGCGCGACGACCTGCTGACCTCGCTTGCCCGCACCGGGCAGGAACCGGACGGACTATCGGTGCACGAGGCGATTACCGTGACCATCGGCCTGTTCGGGGCGGGCTTCGAGACCACGGCCAACATCATCGGCAACGGACTCCACGCGCTCCACGCCAATCGCGAACAGTGGGCGAAGCTGGTGGCCCATCCGGCGGGGCTGGCCTCGGGGGCTTGCGAGGAAGCGCTGCGCCATCAAAGCTCGCTGATCGCGACCTACCGCACAGCGCTCGCCGATACCGCGATCTGCGGTCATGCGGTGAGCGCGGGCCAGCGGGTGCTGACGCTGATCGGCGCGGCCAACCGCGATCCGCGCAAGTTCGAGGAGCCGGATGTCTTCGACATCACGCGCGCCTCGGCCGAGCACCTGACCTTCGGCGGCGGCATCCACTTCTGCGTCGGTGCGGAACTGGCGCGGATCGAGGCGCGGGTGGCGTTCGAGCATCTCGCTCGCGAACTGCCGGAGATGAAGGTGGACACGGCCAGCGCGCAGTGGCGGCAGAACTTCCTGTTCCGGGGCCTGACTTCGCTCCACGCGAGCTGGGACCCTGCCGCTTGAAGCGCGTCGCGGTCCATGCACTCGATGGCATTGCGGCGCTGGTGCATGAAGAGGCGCCGCTCCCCGAGCCCGGCCCCGGCGAATTACGCCTCAAGGTGGGAGCGGCAGGGCTGGGCTTCGTCGACGGGCTGCTGATTGCGGGCAAGTACCAGTGGAAGCCGCCGCTGCCGTTCGTGCCGGGCGGCGAGATCGCCGGCACTGTCGATGCCGTGGGCGAGGGGGTGACCGGGTGGGCGCTTGGCCAGGCGGTTGGGGCGTGGCTGATGGGTGGCGGACTGGCCGAATTCTGCGTGGTGCCAGCATCGTCGCTGGTTGCGCTGCCCCACGGGATCGGGATTGAGGTCGCTGCAGCCGTGCTGCTTGACTACGCGACGGCGGACTATGCGCTCAACTTGCGTGGCGCGCTGCGGGCGGGCGAAACGGTGTTCGTGCTGGGCGCGAATGGCGGGGTCGGCCGGGCGGCGATGGCCATTGCCAAGGCCGATGGCGCGAAGGTTGTCGCTGGCGTGTCGGGCCCTGCGCGGCGCGATGCGGCCATGGCGCGGGGTGCCTCGGCCACGGTGGACCTGTCGCAGGCGAACTGGCGCGAGGAACTGCGCGCCGTTCTGGCGGGCGGGGCACCGGACATCGTGGTCGACCCGCTCGGCGGAGACCTGACCGAGCCGGCCTTTCGATCGCTGGCCAAGGGCGGACGGCATCTGGTGATCGGCTTTGCTGCGGGACGGATACCTGCGCTGCCGGTCAATCTCGCGCTCCTCAAGAATGCCGCGCTGGTCGGTGTGGATGTCCGTCACTTTGCCGAGCAGGACACCGCGACCTTCACTGCGCGCCTTACCCGCTTGCTGCAGCGTATTGCGCGCGGCGATGTTCAGGCACCGCCGGTCATGCCTTTTCCGCTGGCCCAGGCGCAGGACGCCTTCGCCGCGCTGGCGCAGCGCGGGCGCAACGGCAAGGTGATCGTGGTGCCCGGCGCTATTTGACCGGATAGTCTTTCGCTTCCTCCAGCACGGGCAGGGTCACCTTGCCGGTGGCGGCCCATTCGGTGCCGCGCAGGAGCAGCGTCTGCAGGGGCTGGAAGTGGAGCGAGACTTCGTCGTGGCCCAGCGTGATCGAGAAGACGCGGCCCTTGCCGTAGTCAGCGGTCCAAACTTGCGGGTGGTCGGCGTCGATGCCCTTCATGGCTTGGAGCTTTTCTGCGGTGTAGGCGGCGGCGGGGTACTTGGGGCCGGTCAGCCTGGGGTCATAGGCTGACGCTGCATCGTGCGCGGTGGCGAGGACGTGGATCTTCGTCTCGGGGTCCATCGCCATGTTGGTGTACATGTCGTCGTTGTAGGTCCATACGAACTCGCGCATTCCGGCGGTGATCGGGTGAGTGCGGTCCACGAGGTGGACCGGGAAGGCGCCCGGAGGCGCGCGGCGGCTGGCGCCGGGTTCCATCGCCCCACCGATCAGCTTCTTGTATTCAGGGATATCCCGCCCCCAGGTGAAGCTGGAGTGATAGGCAACCAGCCCGCCACCTTCGCGCACGTACTGGTAGAGCGCCTTGAACGCGCTGTCGGACCAGACGTGCTGGACCGGATCGGCATAGTTCCAGCGGCTGGAATAGTTAAGCAGGACGACGTCATACTGCTTGAGCGTCTCGAGCGTGCCGTTGTCGAAATCCTCGGTCACGCGCACGTCGAAGCGCTTGCTGTCCTGCATCATAGTGCGCAGCATGTTGTTCACGCCGGTCCAGTCATGCTCGTAGGAATTGCGGCCCGAGATGATCAGGACCTTCACGCGGTTCTCGGCGGGGTTCACCGGGATGGCTACGCGCTGCACGGTTTCGGGCGGGCGGTAATCGATGGTGACGATGACCTGGGCGGCGGCGGGTGCGGTGATGCCGGCCGCAAGGGCTGCGGCAAGGAGCTTCTTCACTGCGCTTCTCCCTTACTCCGTTGCGGCTGGCTGGCGCGCGGCGATATCGTTGCGGATGGTTTCGTGGAGGCCGTCCATCGGCCACATCAGGACGACCACGGTCTGCAGGGCGAGCAGCACGACGGCGCAGCCGTAGTAGGTCCAGCGGATCGCCTCGCGCGCGGTGTCGGTCACGGCATCGGGCACGTAGCCGGCCGCGCCAAGCATGAAGGCGAAGCCTGCGGTTCCCACCGCCATGCCGACCTTGGTCGAGAGGCTGATGCCGGCCGAGAGCAGGCCTTCGCGCCGGGTGCCGAACTTCCATTCGTGGTAGTCCACCGTCTCGGCGATCATCGCGAAGGCGGCGGTGATGGTGATCGAGGTGGCAAGGCAGGCGGCGATGTAGAGCGCTAGGAACAGGCCCGTGTTGTCCTGTGCCAACGGCAGCACGGCAAAGATCACGGCGGCGAGCGCGAGGACGAAGGCGCTGCCCTTGCGGATGCCGGTGCGGGCCAGGATCGGCGGGGCGACGAACGAGGACAGCAGCAGCATGCCCGAGACCGCCGGGAGCATGACGGAGATCAGCCATGGTTGCCGCATCACGTCGATGGCGAAATAGGCGGTCGCACTCATCATCAGGCCGAAGCGGATGAAGTAGAGCAGGCACGAGGCGAAGACGACTGCCCATGCCTTGTTGCGCAGCATCTCTTTCACGGCGGGGCCGATTGCGAAATCCGGGGAGGAGCAGTCTTCGAAGCGCTCCTTGCAGTTGGCGAAGAGGGCGAGCGTGCAGGCAAGGCCGATGGCGGCGAACAGCATCGCGACGTACTGGAAGCCCTTGTTCTGATCAGCGCCGCCGAACACGTCGACCAGCGGCATGACCGCCGCCGTGCCGAGCACGACCGAGATCGAGGTGCCGACACCGCGCATGCCTGACAGTTTCAGGCGCTCCTTGGGGTCGAGCGTCATCATCGGCATCAGCGCGGTGTAGGGGATCGCCTGAACCGACATCAGGATGCCCAATGCCTTGAAGGTGACGAAGGCATAGACCAGCTGCGCGCTGTGGCTCCACGCCGGAACGTGGAACAGCGCCACGGTGAGCAGGGCATAGGGCAGGGCGGTGAACAGGAAATAGCCGCGCGTGCGGCCCCAGCGGCTGCGGGTCTTGTCGACGAGGATGCCGACTACCGGATCGATGACCGCATCGAGCAGGCGGGCGATCAGGAACACCGTGCCCACGCCTGCCGCCGGCATGCCGCCGACGTTGGTGTAGTAGAACAGCAGGAACCCGCTCGCCATGTTGTAGGCAAGGCTGGTGCCCATGTCGCCCATGCCGTAGCTGAGGCGTTCGGCGAAGCTCAACTTGTCGTTTGCCACATCCCCTCTCCCGGATCGCAGCGTTACGGTTTGCTCAGAGCGCCAGCGTTTTGCGGGTCAGCTCGAGCGACTGGTCCATTGGCAGGGTGGGGAAGTATTCCATGCCGACGCTGCCCTTGTAGCCGAGGGCCTGCAGCGTCCCCATGACGTGGGCCCAGTCGACGCTGCCGGTGCCGGGTTCGTTGCGGTCGTCCATGTCGGCGACTTGGACGTGGGCGACGAGATGGATGCGGCCGTCGAGCACTTCGGCAATGTCCTCGCCCATTACGGCGCTGTGCCAGACATCGAAGAGGAGGCGTAAGGACGGGCTGCCGACCGACTCGACAAGGTCCAGCCCGAGTGTGGTGTTGACGAGGTACATCGCCGAGAACAGGCGGGTGTTGAGCGGTTCGAGCAGGAGGGTGACGCCTGCTTCCTCGGCCAGCGCGGCAGCTTCCTTCAGGGCGGCGACGGCGTTGGCGAAGTGGTCTTCCTCGCTCATGCCCTCGACCTTGAAGCCCGAGGCGACGATCAGCGGCGGCTTGCCGAGCGGGGCAGTGGCAGCGATGGTCTCGCGCACGGCCTGCACCATTTCGTCGCGCTCGGCGGGGTCGACGATGGAGCGGCGCGGGTCGACGCAGATGCCCGTCAGCGAAATGCCTGTTTCGGCCAGCGCCGCACCGATCTCCTCGACCGGCTTGTCGCGCCACAGGTGGAACTCGACCAGATCGAAGCCCACGGCCTTGGCGGCGCGGACGCGCTGGGCAAAGTCACCGGTTTCGGCGAATTGCCATTCGATGCAGGATGATAGGGGGTAGGCAGCAGCAGGCACGTCGATCTCCCAATCGGCGGCCCCGCGCCCGGTCGGACACGTTTGCCTGGCGGCGAGAATGGCCGCTACTTTATTGGAATGCATATTCGCATTGATGCGGCGATCGGTCAAGTCCCGCTGAGCGCGGGATGGACGATCAAGCCTTGTCGATTCGCCGGCAAGGCGCGGCGCCGATGGCATGGATCCTGTCGGCAGGCTCGAAATAACCCGATTGAACTTTCACATATGATAATGACCTGCGATTTTGCACAGGCGCATGGATGGTCCGTTGAAAGTGTTGCCAACTGTCGCAACAGTTCGTGACAAGCGGGTATCGAAGGTTGCCTTGGCCTTGTAGAACAGGCTCTCGACCTGGAGCAGCTCCCGGTAGCCGATGACCGCCTGCAGAGCCGTGATGTCGGCGTTGGTGGTGACCACGCTGATGCCGTCGAAGCAGGCCTCCTCGGCGAGCTTGCCGGCGTCGATTTCGAAGGCGGCACCGGTATTGGCCTTGCGCAGGAAGCGCTTGAAGGCACCGTTGCCGAGCAAGGCCTTGTCGCCCTTCCTGAGGTTCTTCTGGAGGCTGTCGATGATCTGCTGGCGGTCGGCGCGGGTCTTCGCCCGCAATGCCGATGCCTTCGAGGCCGTCGGGCATGACCGCGACGCGATCCCGGAGCATCTGGGCGTGTGGGAATGGTCGGACCTCGAGCTCGACGAGTGCTGTCCCTTCTGCGGCTCGCTATGCGGCATGCATTTCCAGGAGGCCTCGCAAGCCTATTACTGCATCAGCTCTAGGCGGCTCAGCGACTTTGCCGAGCAGGTGTCCGACTTCGACTGCGAGGAAGACTATCTCGCCTGGAAGGCCGACAATCCCGAGCCGTTTCCGACCGGCATGGACCGCTTCGTCATCCACGGCCCATCGCCCGACTTTCCCGAACATCTGCGGCGCAACCGGCGCCTGCGCTAGCAGCCCCTTGGCGCATCGAGGCCGCGCTTGTGCCTGCAGTCGGTCGCCCCATAGTTCCGACTGGCAGCCAGCGCGGCAAGGCAGGCCGATCGTCTCTCGTTGTGGAACGCATTGTCATGGCGCCGGAATGAGGATAGATCGCGATACGACTTGGGGGCAGTCGAGCTAAAGTGCGTCTTCCGAGCGTTGCCGCAACAGACAGCGCGAGTGGAAAACATGGTGTACCAGAGCAATTCGAGTTCGGATCAATGACCAAGGCCACGCATATCGTTGCCTTGCTCCAGAGTCATTTCGACGGAGACGATGAGCATTTCATGACGGTCGCCATGCAAGCTGCCGCCAACGAGGCGCGCATGGCCACGGCAAGGTCGCGCAGCAATTGCGCTACATGGTCGACGAGGCGCGCGCGCGCAAGAAGACCAAAGGCCGCGCAGTGCCGATGGTTCAGCCGCGCGGCGAGCTCGCCAATCTGGTCGCGGCCAAATATGTCGACACGCGGATTTCGAGCATGGTCCTGCCCGACGATCTTCGAAATCGTCTCGAGCGCGTGATCCTCGAACAGCGCCAGGCCTTTCGGCTGCGTCAGCATGGCCTGCAGCCGCGCCGCAAGCTGCTGCTGATTGGTCCGCCGGGCGCGGGCAAGACCATGACTGCAGCCGCCATGGCCGGCGAGCTCAAGCTCCCGCTCTTCTCGGTGCTGCTCGACGGTCTCCTGACCAAGTTCATGGGCGAGACAGCCTCTAAGCTGCGCGCGGTCTTCTCGGCCATGGTCGAGACGCGCGGCGTCTATTTCTTCGACGAGTTCGATGCGATCGGCGCACGGCGCAGCGAGCGCAACGATGTTGGCGAGATCCGCCGCGTGCTCAACTCCTTCCTCCAATTTCTCGAGGAGGACGACAGTGAAGGTTTGATCATAGCCGCGACGAACCATCCCGAGCTGCTCGACCCCGCCCTGTTCCGCCGGTTCGACGACGTGATCGAATATGCTCTGCCGAGCGCCGATGTGGCCCGCGCCATCCTCGAGGGCCGCTTGTCCACCTTCGACACCGGATCGCTCGAATGGGACCGGGCGACGAAAGAGATCGAGGGCCTGAGCCAAGCCGATCTCGCCAGGATCGCCGACGATGCGGCCAAGCGCACGCTGCTAGGCGGACGCGAAAGCGTCGAGACCGATGATCTTCTGGCCGCCATCGCGGAGCGCAAGGCGGCAGCGCGCCGGTAACGATGGCAGACGAGGACGCGCGGCCGCACCCGCATATCTATCTCCAGTCCAACGGTGCACGCCAAGGCTACACCGCCCATCAGGGCGGCGGAGACGGCGGTAACGGTCCGCCGCAACGTAATCGGGCCGAGCACGCCAATGCCTTGACCCAGGCCCTGACCCAGGTCGTCCAGCAGGGCGAGACGATCCTTGCCAATCGAGAAGCCAATGTCGCTGCCGGCACCAAGGGTTTCTACGTCGAATTTACGCTGCCTGAAGCCCAAGCCGACATCGTCGACAAGCTGGAGAACCGGCGCGGCAAGTTTCCGATCGAGCTGGTCAATGTCCGCGCCGCCGACGCCGGCCAGGTCTCCGCGACCGTCTTCGTCCCCGAGAAGCAGAAGGACTATTACCTCAAGAAGGTCGCTGCCTACCGCGATGAGGACAGCGTCAAAGACCCTGATTCGGAAGTTATTCAATTCCAGCAATATCTTGCGGTTCTGCGCGTGAGCATGCGGATTGAGGCGATCAGTGCCCAGGCGGTTGAAGATGCGATCGACTTTTCCCAATCCTTG
>JBKBUD010000344.1:0-1931 GCA_046290865.1 Novosphingobium sp.
AAATCGCGGCGGCTTGCACGATGCGTTACTGATCTGCGGCCGCAGGTGCTTCCCCCCGGCGCGTCAAAGCGGTAGCGACGGTGCCGAAAGGTCACTCGCATGCATCGTCGCCCCCTGCCCACCGGCTTCATTGACCGGCTTGCTGCCCGCTTCGGCCCGGCCTGCCAGACCGGTGAGGCGGTGCGGGCGCAGCATGGGGCGAGCGAATCGCAGTATGCCACGGTGCTGCCCGATGCCGTTGTCTATGCCGCTTCGACACAGGACGTGGTCGATTGCGTGAACCTGTGTCGGGCGGGCGGCGTGGCAATCGTGCCTTTTGGCGCGGGCACTTCGCTGGAGGGGCACACGCTGCCGCTGGAGGGTGGGGTCAGCCTGGACCTGTCGCGGATGGACGCGGTGCTGTCGGTCAACCACGCCGACTTTGACTGCACCGTCCAGCCCGGCATCCGGCGCGAGGCCTTGAACGCCCACCTTCGCGACAGCGGGCTGTTCTTCCCGATCGATCCGGGCGCGAATGCCACGATCGGCGGCATGGCCTCGACCCGCGCCTCGGGCACCAATGCGGTCCGCTATGGCACGATGCGCGAGGCGGTGCTGGGGCTCGAAGTGGTGACGCCGCAGGGCAAGGTGATCCGCACCGGCACGCGCGCCAAGAAATCCGCCGCAGGGTACGATCTCACGCGGCTCTACATCGGCTCGGAAGGCACGCTCGGCGTGATCACCGGCATCACGCTGCGCCTCCACCCGGTGCCCGAGGCGATCATGGCCGCGACCTGCCCGTTCGACAGCCTTGGCGGCGCGGTCGAGACCGTGGTGCAGGCCTTCCACTGCAGCGTGCCGATGGCGCGGATCGAACTGCTCGATGCGATGCAGGTGCGCGCGGTCAATCTGCGCAGCAAGCTTGGTCTGCCTGAAGTGCCGACGCTGTTCTTCGAATTCCATGGCTCGCCAGGAGCTGTCGCCGAACAGGTCGAAACGGTGAAGGCGCTTGCCGCTGCCAACGGTGGCGGGGAATTCCAGTGGGCGACGCTGGCCGAGGACCGCAACCGGCTGTGGCGGGCGCGGCACGAGGCCTATTACGCGGCGGTGGGCCTCAGGCCCAATGCCATCGGCCTGACCACCGACGTCTGCGTGCCGATGAGCCGCCTTGCCGAGTGCATCCTGGCCACGCGCGCCGAGCTCGACCAGTGTTCCGTGCCTGCCACCATCGTCGGCCATGTCGGCGACGGCAATTTCCACCTGATCTTCTCGATCGACCCCGACGCGCCGCAGGAGATGGCCGAGGTCGAGGCGATCAATCACCGCATGGTGGCACGCGCGCTGGCCATGGACGGCACCTGCACCGGCGAGCATGGCGTGGGGATAGGCAAGCAGCAGTGCCTCGTCGACGAACTGGGCGAGGACGCGGTGGACGTGATGCGCACGCTCAAGCAGGCGCTGGACCCGGACAACCTGTTCAATCCGGGGAAGATCTTTCGGGTGTGACCGTCCGCGCAAAATGACAATGCCTTCCCTGCGACGGTCGGGAAGCGTCATGCGTTGGTGACGTATGAGATGTCATGGTCCCCGGCCTGCGCCCGCGCGACGCTGGGGGGTGCGGCAGGAACTGTCCCAGGGCGCCAGCCCCACTCGGCACCGCCAGCCCTATTCCCCGGCCGCAAGACCCCTCTCCGCCAGCCCCGCTCCGTCATCCCGGCGGAGGCCGGGATCCATCATGCCTCAGCCAAATGCGAGAGGTAGTGGGCCCCGGCCCGTGCCGGGGCGACGCAGTGATTTAAGCTATGGTGTGAGGCCGAAACCTCACTCCATCTCGAGAATGATCGCGTCCACCGCGAGGCTGTCGCCCGCCTTGGCGTTGACCGACTTGACCTTGCCCGCCTTCTCGGCGCGCAGGATGTTCTCCATCTTCATGGCTTCGACCACGGCGAGCG
>JBKBUD010000345.1:0-1929 GCA_046290865.1 Novosphingobium sp.
CTCTATCAAGTGCCTGCAGAGCGCATCGCGGTGATCCCCCACGGCGCGCCGGATCGCCCTTTGCGCGATGCTTCTCGCCACAAGGCGCGGCTGGGCCTCGAGGGTCGCCGGGTGATGATGACGTTCGGCCTGCTTGGCCCGGGTAAGGGGCTGGAAACGGTCATCGAGGCGCTGCCTGCCATCGTCGAGAACCACCCCGCCGTGGTCTATCGCATCGTCGGCGCGACCCATCCCAATCTCGTCGCGACGGAAGGCGAACGCTATCGCGAGCATCTGGCTGCGCTCGCCGAAAGCCTCGGCGTCGGCGCCAACGTGCAGTGGGACAACCGCTTTCTCGAGCTCGACGAACTGCTCGACCAAATCGAGGCTTGCGACATCTACCTGACGCCATACCCCAACATGCAGCAGTCGACCTCGGGCACGCTAAGCTATGCCGTGGCACTGGGCCGGGCGGTGGTTTCCACGCCCTATGTCCACGCCCGCGAACTGCTGGCCGATGGCGCAGGCGTGCTGGTCGAACCGCGTCAGGCCGATGTCATTGCCGCTGCGGTCAATCGCCTGCTCGACGATCCCGACGAACTGCGTGCCGTGCAGCAACGTGCATGGACCAAGGGACGCGAGACAATCTGGCCGCGCTTTGCCGCTGCCGCACGCGCGCTGGTCGAGAGTGTCGTTGTAAGGCCTGTGCGCAGCCCGCCGCTGCTGGCTACTCCCGGCTTCTTCGGTGTCACGGCAATGAGCGATGCCACCGGCATGTTCCAGCACGCGATCGGCACCATACCTGATCGTCGCCATGGCTATTGCCTCGACGACAACGTACGCGCGCTGATGCTGATGGGCGTGGCCGATGCCGTGCCTCTGCCGGACCGCCAGCGTTGGGCGACGGTCTATGCGTCCTTCATCCAACATGCCTGGAATCCGGAGGCGCGCGCGTTCCGCAACTTCATGAACTTCGATCGTACGTGGTGCGAACCGATCGGTTCGGGTGACAGCAACGGGCGTACCGTGTGGGCGCTCGGCTGCGCGATGAACAATGCGCCCGATGAGGGCCTGCGATACTGGGCGAGGCAGTGGTTCGATATCGCGTTGGCCCCGGTCGCCGCGATGGAAGCCCCGCGCACGGTGGCCTTCGTCATGCTCGGCTGCATCGAAGCCCTGCGTGCCAATCCGGACCATGCCGCCGCGCGCGCCAGCCTGCGTCATGGAGGTGAATTGCTCGCCAATCTGCTCGATGCAGGGCGTCGACCGGACTGGGCCTGGTTCGAAGCCGTGCTTGGCTACGACAATCCTCGCCTCTCGCAGGCGCTGATTGGCGCGGGCGAAGTGATGAATCGCGAGGACTGGGTCGAGAGCGGCCTGTCCTCGTTGCGCTTCATCGCGCGCCAGCAGATCTCGGCGCAAGGCCACTTCCGCGCGGTGGGTTCCGAGACTTTCGGCAAGCCTTACCAGAACCTGCCGTTCGACCAGCAGCCGCTGGAGGCCTGGGCCGCAGTCGATGCTGCAGCGGCAGCTTGGGCAGTGACCGGCGACGAGAGATGGGTGCACCATGCCGAAACCGCCTACCGCTGGTTCCTCGGCGGGAATGACCGTGGCGAAGTCCTCGGTGACATCGCGACCGGGCGCTGCCGCGACGGCGTGACCCCGCAAGGTGTCAACCTCAATTGCGGTGCGGAATCGATCCTGGCGTTCCAACTGGCACATTACGCGTTGTCGGCGATTGCGCGGCGTCCTCGCACAATGACCGGCGGTCAGGAACCGAATGCGCCTGATACCATTGCCTTGAAGATCAACAGCAAGGGTACGCAACAGCTTGCGGGTGCTTGAACAGAGGCTTCACGCCGATCCCTCAAGGGTCGTGCTCCGTCCGTTTCATCTGGGTTGGCAGGGCCCCGGTGGCTCGGGCGCCCGGGCGCGCAAGCTCGTGTCCGA
>JBKBUD010000346.1:0-1926 GCA_046290865.1 Novosphingobium sp.
ATCGCGGCTGATACTCGTCACGCCCGAGATCGTGGCGTCCGAGGTTCGCAGCCCTCTGCGCGCGATCACCAACTCGATCCGGGATACGCAAGGGGCCTATTTCGGCATTCTGGGCTACTTCGGCCCGGCGCTGACCTTGTTCATGGTGCTCTATGGCCTGATCATGATTTTCGTCGGCGTGGTCCTGGTGCAAACCACGGAGGGCGAAACCCAGCGCATGCTCAGCGAAGGCATAATCGCTCTGCTCTTTGCCGTTGGTTACACCTATCTGGCAGCCATGCTCTCGAGCGTCTGGCTGCAGCTGGCCCCCCGGCATCAGTCGCCCGAGCTGCCCCTGAGCTGACCCTCGAATTGCCCCTTGCGCTGATCAGGCCAGCGGCGGCCGCCAGCGCTCGGCGATGCTATTCCTTCCAGCCCCAGCTGATCACGCAGGGCGGAACGTTGACCGGCTCGAAGCCCTTGTCGATGCGGCGGAAGAACTGGCCCATCAGATCGCGCGCGCGCGCGGTGTACTGATAGACTAGGAACGCACCACCGGGACGCAACACGCGATGCGTCGCGCCCATGATGGCAGGGCCCACACCCTCGGGCAGGTTCGAAAACGGCAGGCCCGACAGCACGTAGTCGGCATGGTCGAAGCCATGCGCCTTGACGATCTCTTCCACGTCGCTGGCCGAGCCGTGAACCGCGATGAAGCGGCTGTCGCCGATGGTCTTCTGCAGATAGGCGATGAAGTCCGGGTTTGTGTCGATCACGATCAACCGGCCATCGCGGCGCAGCTTCTCCAGCACGGGACGGCAGAAAGTGCCAACGCCGGGGCCGTATTCGACGAACAGGCGGCATTCCTCCCAATCGACCACCGAAAGCACGCGCTCGATCGTGCGGTTGGATGACGGCACGATCGCGCCGACCATCGCCGGGTGCTTGAGGAAGCCCTTGAAGAAGATTCCGGCCGGGCCAAGCACACGCTCTGCCTTGCGTTTTGCCCGCTGGAGGAGAGGCTCACGCGCCACCTGGGTCGAAGTCATTGCAGGAAATGGTCCTCTGCCGGTCAAGCTGGTCCAAGCGGGTCGCAAATTTGTCATGGCATTGCAAGCGGGGAAAGCCCGGCCTACTCAGCAATGGATGAACCAGCCGTGGACAAGATCGCTCACGCCAGCAGAGCATCAGGCATGACCGAAGGCCCTGTTCGCCTGCCGAAAGAGCGCATGGCGCTGCTCTTTGCGGTCATGCTGGTGACCGCTGCCGGCAACACGGCGATGCAGTCGGTCATGCCCTCGATCGGCACGCGGCTCGGGATTGCCGACGTCTGGGTTAGCCTTGCCTATTCGTGGTCGGCGCTGTTGTGGGTGATGATGGCCCCGTTCTGGGCACGGCGCTCGGACCGGCGCGGGCGCAAGGCGATGATGGCGCTTGGCGTTCTCGGCTTCATCTCCTCCTTCGCGCTGTGCGGCACGGTCCTGCACTTCGGGCTCGACGGCTGGCTGAGCGCCGGCATGACCATGGGCCTCTTCGCCATTGCCCGCTCGCTCTACGGCGGCTTCGGCTCTGCTGCGCCGCCGGCGGTGCAGGCCTATGTCGCCAGCCGCACCGGTCGGGCTGACCGCACCAAGGCGCTGTCGCTTGTGGCATCGAGCTTCGGCCTCGGCACCGTTCTCGGCCCTGCCCTGGCCCCGCTGCTGATCCTGCCCGGGATCGGTCTGGTCGGCCCCTTTGCGATGTTTGCCCTGTTCGGTCTGGTGGTGCTGGTCCTGCTCCGCACCCGCCTGCCCGATGACGATCCGCGCTTTGCCGGGCGCGGCGAGGTCATGGCCGCGCCGTTCAGCGCCTCGTCCAATCCGCGCATGGTCGAAGAGCAGCCGGATGGTTCGCCCGACGAACTGCCCGAGGCCGAGCCGCAGCATCCCGGCACTGACCGCCTGCGTT
>JBKBUD010000347.1:0-1926 GCA_046290865.1 Novosphingobium sp.
GACAGGGCGTCGGCCGCGCACTGATGACCGCCGCGGAGGACTGGCTCAAGGCCCAAGGCAGTCCCAAGATCCAACTGATGGTGCGCGGCGACAATGCCGCGGCGCGCGGGTTCTATGACGCTCTCGGCTATGAACTGCAGGACGTCGTGACCATAGGAAAGCGGTTCTAGTCCGCCTTGACCAACCCCCTTGGCCAAGGCATCCTTGCGCCATGACCATCCACGTCAACATCGGCAAGGCCAAGTCCAACCTCTCCAAGCTGATCGCGGCTTCCTTGCGCGGCGAGGAGGTGGTGATCGACCACGACGGCGTGCCGCAGGTCAGGCTTACGCCGGTGGCAAAGGCTGAAGAGATTGATCGAGAGGAACGGCGCCGCAGGATTGACGAGATTCTTGCTCGTGCCGATGCCCTGCCGCGCAAGGATGGCCCTTGGGAACTGGAGTGGGATGAGAATGGCCTGCCGATATGATCGTTGTCGATACGTCGGCGCTGGTCGCCATTCTGCTTGGTGAACCGGAGCGCGACGCTTTCCAGAAAGTTCTCAATCAAGCTTCGAGCGTGATCATGAGCGCCGGGACTTTGGTCGAAGCGCGCATCGTAGTCCGAGGTAGAGCGGGCGACGAGATGGTCGATCTTCTGCACGCCTTGATCGAGCAGGCCGAGATTCGCGTGGAACCGGTCACCGAGAGCGACGCAGCCATCGCCCACCAAGGCTTCCTCCGATACGGCAAGGGCAACGGTCACCCTGCCCAACTGAATTTCGGCGACCTGTTCAGCTACGCTCTCGCCAAGGCCCGCAACTTGCCGCTTCTGTTCAAGGGCAACGACTTTGCGGCAACGGACGTCGTATCGGCGGCAATCTAGACCGCCACAAACTTCCCCGCCGCGCGATCCTTGCGGACTTTCAGGCCGTCGAAGACTTGCCCGCTCATCGCGATCCACACGCCCGGCGCTGCGACCTGCGCTGTCGCGAAGGCCATGCCGAGGTTGAACGGGGCGTCGGTCTCGGCAAAGCGCGCGGGCGACAGGGCGCCGGTCAGGACGATGGTCTTGCCCTCGATCGTGCTCAGCCCCTTGGCGGTCTCGGTCATGGTATCGGTGCCGTGGGTGATGACAACGTGTCGTTCCGGCGCCTCGCGCACGGCAGCGGCGATCAGGACGCGGTCGGCGTCGGTCAGTTCGAGGCTGTCCTTGCGCATCAGTTCCAGAACCCGGACCGGCAAGGCGACTCGCGCCTCGCCGATCAGTGCCGGGATGCCACTTTCGACGATCTGGTACTCGCTGAGCGCGTCGAAATAGGCCTTGTCGATGGTGCCGCCGGTGGTCAGCACAAGGATCGGTTCTTGCTGCATGGCCAAACCCTTAGCTGACCGGCCTGCCTCCGACCAGACTCAGTGACCGGGTGGGGGCGGTGGTGGCGGTGCGGTACCGGTAGTCTGGCTGGGTAGCGACTGCCCGCCCGGCAGGGATCCGCCGCCGCCTGTACCGCCGCCGAAGGCCCAGCCCTGCTGGGGCGCAGGTGGCCCCATCAACCCGCGCGGTTGGGGCCGTGGAGAGGGGTCGGACGTCGGCCCGGCAGATTCACGCGGTGCGGGCGCGACGGTTGCAGCGAGCTGCGCTTCGGGCGCTGATGCCACTGCAGGTGCTGCCGAGGGCACAGGCTCTGACGATGGCGTGCCGGTCACAGCAACCGTTGCAGGCGCACGAGAATTGGGCGCAGGCGCGGGCGCCGCTGCAAGGCGGGTATCGGGCACAGAGGCCGGAACCACCGGAACCGGTGCGGGCGCGTCCTGGCGCTGGGCCATCGCAGGCGCGGGAGCGGTCGTCGGCACCATCCGCTGGCCCGACTGTCCAAGCATGACCACGGCAGCAACCGTCGCGGCGAGCGCGGCAAAGCCCCCGGCCCAGCGGCCACCGCGCCCCTTG
>JBKBUD010000348.1:0-1926 GCA_046290865.1 Novosphingobium sp.
TTGCAGTGGCACCAGACCTCATTCAACTGGCTCGACCGTTGGTTGAAGAAGGATGGCAAGAGCGAATGATGCCTGATCCCGCAGAGATTGCCCTTGCGGAAATAGCGCTCGAAAAGCTGGGCGGGTTCAACCCGAAGCGCCATATCCTGCTCTGCGCTGGCCCTGAAAAGGACAAGTGCGCCCCGCGCGATGTGGGGGACGAGGCGTGGAACTACCTCAAGAAGCGCCTTGGCGAGCTCAAGCTCGGCGGGGCGCAGGGGGTGCTGCGCAACAAGGTCGGCTGCCTGCGCGTGTGCATGGTCGGCCCGGTGGCGGTCGTCTATCCGGACAACGTCTGGTACCATTCCTGCACCCCGCCGGTGCTGGAGCGGATCGTCCAGGAGCACGTGATCGGCGGCGTGCCGGTCGAGGACTACCGACTCAAGCAGCCCGTTCCATCACCCGCGGAATGAAGCCGAGAAGCTCGCTGGCAAGGTAGCCCAGCGGGCCGATCGCCTCGGCGCAGCGCCTGCCGGCCTCGCCGTGCAGCCATACCGACCATAGCGCTGCCTGTAGCGGCTCCGCCCCGCGCGCCAGCAGCGCGGCAGCTATTCCGGCCATGACGTCGCCCGAACCACCAGTGGCAAGGCCGACATTGCCGCCGCTGTAGCTGAACAGCTCGCCCCCCGGCATGGCCACCAGCGTGACGGCACCCTTGAGCACGACGACGGCCCCGAATTGGCCAGCGCATCGGCAGACTGCGGCTGCGCGATCCCGTTCCACAACTTCCGCATCCATCTGGAGCAGCGCCGCGATCTCGCCGATGTGGGGCGTAAGAACTGCTGGTGCGCTCCGCTGGCGCAGGCGAGCGGCGTGGTCACAGATCGCCATAAGAGCCGCCGCATCGAGCACAAGCGCGGTCTCTCCAGCCGCGTCCAGCAGCTTGCCGACAAGCGCCGACGCCTGATCCGCGCAGCTCATCGCCGGGCCAAGAACAAGGCAATCGGTCTTGGCGACTTCCGCCTTCAGCGAGGCGCGGGCCGCGTCGATCTCGCCCTCGGCGTCCGGAACCAGCGGCAGGACTGCCACTTCCGGCATCGCCACGCCGATCATCAGGGCCGTGGACTCGACCGTCGCGATCCGCACCTTGCCCGCACCGGCGCGAAGGGCCGCCTCGGCGGTCAGCCGCACGCCGCCCGGGACCATCGCGCAACCGCCGACGACCAGGACGCGCCCGCGCGCGTTCTTGTCGCTTTCCTCATGCGGCTGCGGCAGCGGGTGTTCGCGCAGCCATGCGCCGTCGAGAACGCGGGCTTCAGCCACGCGCCGCCACCATGCGATCGGGCGCCCGCGTAGCTTCGGTGCCTTCGCGGACCATGGGCGCAACCATGTTGTAGTGCTCGAGCACAAGGCTGCCGTCGCCTCCGCCCGCCCGGTCGAGGCGGTATTGCGTGATCGCGCAATTGGCGATGTCGCCCGCCTTGTCGATCGCCAGCACCTCGGCCTCGGACATGTGTTCGAGCACGTAGCGCATGCACAGCACGACCACCTGGTGCGCCACGATCATCACCCGCTTGCCCGCATAGTGCAGCGACACGGTGTCGAGCAGCGCGCGCAGGCGGAAGATCACGTCAACCCAGCTCTCGCCGCCGGGTGGGCGGTGATAGAACTTGCCCAGCACGCGGCGGAACTCGGCCTGATCGGGTTGGAAGTGGCGAATGCCGGGCGTGGTCAGGCCGTCGAGAATGCCGAATTCCTTCTCGCGTAGTCGTTCGTCGATACAGATGCGCAAGTCGGGCGCGCAGCCCCCGGCCTCGCGGAAGATATCCGCCGTCTGCACTGCTCGGACATAAGGGCTCGCCAGGATCACCTCGGGGCGCTCGCCCTCCTCGCCCTGCGCAAACCAGTGGCCCAGGGCCCGGGCCTGCCGCTGGCCGAGCGGAGACA
>JBKBUD010000349.1:0-1916 GCA_046290865.1 Novosphingobium sp.
TCCGCCGTCTGCACTGCTCGGACATAAGGGCTCGCCAGGATCACCTCGGGGCGCTCGCCCTCCTCGCCCTGCGCAAACCAGTGGCCCAGGGCCCGGGCCTGCCGCTGGCCGAGCGGAGACAGCGGCACGTCCACGTCGCGGTGATCGAGTGCAATGCGCAGATCGCCAGCTGCGTCGGCGGCATCGCGCGCGACATTGCCCGCGCTCTGGCCGTGACGGATCAGCCAGAGCACTTCGGGCCAGCGTTCGTGCGGTTGCGGGGGCGTTTGCGGTCCGGTCATGCCTACCCAATCGCGGGGCCGCCGCGAAGGTTCCGGAACGTTCGCCGGGCTTGGGGGATTGAGCGGTCAACCGACTCGTTTTTCCAAGGAAATCGCAACCATGGCTCAAGCAAAGTTCACCGATGCCATCGCCTTGCTCAAGGCCGATCACCGCAACGTCGAGGCGCTGTTCGAAAAGTTCGAAAGCGCGCGCGCCGACCGCAAGCAGGCGCTGGCCCTGCAGATATGCAACGAACTCAAGATCCACACGATCATCGAGGAAGAGATCTTCTACCCCGCGCTCCAGGGCAAGATCGAGGAAGAGACCTACACCGAGGCCTATGTCGAGCACGATGCCGCGAAAGTGCTGATCAACGACATCATGGCGACCTCGCCAGAAGATCAGTTCTTCGATGCCAAGGTCAAGGTGCTGAGCGAAGAGATCAAGCACCACGTCCATGAGGAAGAGGCGCGGTCAGAAGGCATGTTCTCGCAGGCACGCGAGGCGGGCGTGGACATGGTAGCGCTGCGTGATGCCATGCTGGCGCGCAAGCAGGAGTTGATGGTTCAGGCCAAAGCCGAAGCGCTGCCACAGGCCGAACTGCGCGTGGTTCAGGCCCCGGCCTGAGCTGTCTCGCTGCCCTGCCGCATCGTGCGGTAGGCATTTGCCGCGCGGCGGATATGGGTGTTCGCCACCGCACCCGCCCATTCCTCGTCACGCATCTCGAATGCGCTGACGAGGTCGCGGTGGTCGCGCTGGCTCTGCTCCATGTCGGCCCGGCTGTACTGCTCGGCAGTGCGATGGACGACGATCTGGCTGACCACGAACTTCATCAGTTGGGCCAGTCGCTCCGACTGCGCGGCGGCAAGAATGACCGCGTGGAAGTGGCGATTGCCTTCCACGAAGCCTGAAACGTCGGGACCATGGAGCGCGGCAATGGCGTCATCGATGAAATCGCAATGCGCCTTCAGCTCGGAAATCTGCTCGTCGGTAATCAGACGGGCCGCACGCGCCGCGCAGTGGCTTTCGAGCATGGCGCGCAGGGTGAACAGCTCTTCTTCGTCTTCGTCCGACCAGACGGGGACGAAGACGCGGTTCGTACCGGAACGCTGCAGCAGCATCTCGGCGACGAGTTCCGCGATGGCCTCGCGCACCGGAGTACGCGAAAGGCCGCAATACTGCGCGAATTCATCCTCGGGCACGAACTGTCCAGCAGGGAAGTGCCCCGAAAGGATCCCGGCGCGGATCTTGCGGTAGGCTTCCTGCGAGGCTTTGGACACGGAATCTCCTGATGCAATCGGGGAGCGGACACGCGCCCGCTCCCCATTTGTGCCTGATCAGAACGACGCGCCTACTTCAACCCCGATGAGACGACGCGCGCCCGGCGAGATGAAGGAACCGCCGAACTCGATCGCCGGAATGGCTTCCGCGATGTACTTGCGGTCGAGCAGGTTGTCGGCGAACACGGCGATCCGATATTTCGGCGTGGTGATGCCCGCGCGCAGGTTGAGCACCCCGAACGCGCCGCGCTTGGCCACGTCATAGCGGGCGTTGCCGAACGCTGGCGGCAGGAAGCTGAGCTGCGAAATCGGCAGGAGTCCCGAGAAGATCGTCGGGCGTTCCTGGTCCTGCACAGAGTGGAACCAGGTTGGCCC
>JBKBUD010000350.1:0-1896 GCA_046290865.1 Novosphingobium sp.
CGTCGGCGTGCTCGGGCTGCCCGGAGCGGTGGTCCCGGCCAACGGCATGGAACTGCGCAAGTCGGCCATCCGTGGCGTCGAATCCAACGGCATGATGTGCTCGACGCGCGAGCTTGGCCTCGGCGAAGAGCACGACGGCATCATCGAACTGCCCGAGGACGCGCCGCTCGGCACGACCTTTGCCGATTACCTCGGCTCCGACCCGGTGTTCGACGTGGCGATCACGCCCAACCGCCCGGACTGCATGGGCGTCCACGGCATCGCCCGCGATCTCGCGGCGGCAGGCCTTGGTGTGCTGCAGCCGATCGAAGCGGCGCACGTTGCGGGCAGCTTCCCTTGCCCCATTGAAGTGCGCACCGACGATCCCGAAGGTTGCCCGGCATTCTTCGGTCGCGTGATCCGTGGCGTGAAGAATGGCCCGAGCCCGAAGTGGCTTCAGGACTGCCTCAAGAGCGCGGGCCAGCGCCCGATTTCGGCGCTGGTGGACATCACCAACTACGTCATGCTCGGCTACGGTCGCCCGGCCCATGCCTATGACATGGCGAAGCTTTCGGGCGCGGTCGTGGCCCGAAAGGCGCGTGAGGGCGAGACCTGTCTGGCGCTCAACGGCAAGGAATACGCGCTGCAGCCGTGGATGACGGTGATCGCCGACGATGCCGGCGTGCACGACATCGCCGGAATCATGGGCGGCGAACATTCAGGCTGCTCGGACGAGACGACCGACGTCCTGCTCGAAGTCGCCTACTTCGATCCGGCTTCCATCGCCCGCACCGGGCAGGCGCTTTCGCTTACCTCGGACGCGCGTGGGCGGTTCGAACGTGGCGTCGATCCGGCGTTCCTCGATACCGGCCTCGACCTGCTGACCAAGCTGATCCTCGAGATCTGCGGTGGCGAGGCCAGCGAAGTTGTATGCGCAGGGCAGCCGCCGCTGGCGCGCAAGACCGTCGCCTATGACCCGGCGCTGGCGGGCAATCTCGGCGGCATCGACGTCGCCAATGGCGAGCAGAAGCGCATTCTTGCCGCGCTCGGCTTCGAAGTGGCGGACGACTGGACTGTGACCGTGCCGACCTGGCGCCCTGACGTCGACGGCGCGCCCGACATCGTCGAGGAAGTGATCCGCGTCCACGGTCTGGATGCCGTGCCATCGACGCCGCTGCCGCGCGCTGATGGCGTTGCCAAGCCGACGGCGACGGCGGTGCAGACGCTGGAGCGCCGCGTGCGCCGTGCGGCTGCCTCGCGGGGCCTTCATGAGGCGATCACGTGGTCGTTCCTGCCAGAGAAGGAAGCCGCGCAATTTGCCGATGGCGAGGAAACCTGGGCGCTGGCCAATCCGATCTCGGAAGACCTCAAGGTCATGCGTCCCTCGCTGCTGCCGGGCCTGCTCGCGGCGGCGCAGCGCAACCTGCATCGCGGCGCCACCTCCGTGCGCCTGTTCGAGATCGGCCGCCGCTATCTCCGTGGGACCAATGGCGCGAGCGACGAGAAGCTGAGCCTTGCCGTTGTTCTTGCAGGCGAATCCGTCTCGCGCGGTTGGGCGACTGGCAAGGCCAAGCCGTTCGACGCGTTCGACGCCAAGGCCGAAGCACTGGCGCTGCTGGCCGAAGCCGGCGCTCCGGTCGACAACCTGCAGGTGATGGGCGAGGCTGGAGCGCAGTTCCACCCCGGCCAGTCGGCGACGCTGCGGCTGGGCCCTAAGCAGGTGCTGGCGCGGTTCGGGATGCTGCATCCCTCGACTGCCAAGGCCTTCGACCTTGATGGGCCAGTTGCAATTGTCGAGCTGTTCCTCGATCGCATTCCGCCGCGCAAGGGGCCGGGCCAGTTCGCCCGCCCGCACTTCGCGCCGCCTGCGCTGCAGGCGGTGACGCGCGACTTCGCGTTCCTTGTCGCAGCTTCGGT
>JBKBUD010000351.1:0-1893 GCA_046290865.1 Novosphingobium sp.
TGCCGAGGAGCACCCGGGATCGATCGCTGATGCCAAGGCACGGATTGCGGACACTCTGGCTTTCGTCAGGGAAGCGCAGAAGGAGGCGCATGCCGAAGACCAGACCTTGATCGCCCACGAGATACCGATCGGCATCGTGTTTGACTTCACCGCCGAGCAATACGCGCGCGACTGGGCCATCGGCCAGTTCTACTTTCACGTGACGTCAGCCTATGCGATCCTGCGCCACAGCGGCATCACCTTGGGCAAGGGCGACTACGTGGCGCACCTGCTTCCTTTTGCCCGCCCCGGAACCATGCCGGTGAGATGATCTCACCGGCGCAAGGTTCGAGCCCTGGCAGTGCCCTAGCCGCCGACCAGCCGCGCCAGCGCCAATAGCCAACCGCTTTGCGCCGAAGTTGGTCGAGCGACGGATGCCGGGCGATCGTCCCCCGCACACTCCAGACAATAAGCCTTGATGCCGCCGCCTTCCATCAGGCGCAGCACGTCAGCCTGCATCCTTGCCAGCAGGCCCTGTTGTTGCGCCGCCAGCGCTCCGGCGAGGTCATGTGCCCGCGCCTCGGGGGCTTCGCCAGACTCCATCTGGCGGAGGAACTGGGCAAAGGGGCTGGGTTCGTCCTCGACGTATTCGGCGTGGAAGGTATCGGCCTTGGCCTGCTTGGCGACCCACGCCACCGCATCCTCGACGCCGCCGAACTGGTCCACCAGACCCAGCTGGCGCGCGGTGCCGCCGTCCCAGATGCGGCCTTGGGCGATCTTGTCGATGTCAGCCGTGGATTTGCCGCGCGCCTTGGCGACGAGGCCGAGGAAGCGGCCGTAGGTCTGTTCGACCTGGCCTTGCAGCAGGGCTTCGACTTGCGGACTGAGGCCGCCCAAAAGGTCCGGCTGGCCCGAGAGCGGGGTGGTGCGGATCGAATCGGTGGTAACGCCATATTGCGGCAGCGTCTGTTCCAGCGTTGGCAGGACGGCAAAGACGCCGATCGAGCCGGTGATCGTGCTGGGTTCGGCAAAGATGCGCTGGGCCGGGGTCGAGACCCAGTACCCGCCGCTGGCGGCAAGGCTGCCCATAGAGACGGCAACCGGCAGGCCCTTGGCCTTCACGCGCTCCACCGCCGCACGGATGCGTTCCGAGGCCATGACCGAGCCGCCCGGCGAATCGACGCGCAGGACGAGGCCGGCGTAGTCGTCGCTCTGCGTCACGCCGTCGATCAGGTCGGCAATGCGATCGCCGCCTGCGGTGCCGGGGCCGGCATCGCCGTCGACGATCTCGCCCGCGACGGTGACCACGGCGACGGCCTTGCCCTGCTTGGGCGCGGGCTTGTCCGCCAGATAGACCGGGAGTTCGGTGGACTTGAATCCGCCGAGGCCCTCTTCATCGTCCGCGCCGACGATCTGGGCGACGCGCTGGCCGAACGCCACGCGGTCACCGATCTTGTCGACGAGGCCGGACTTGAGCGCGGCCTGCGCGGCGTCGTTGCCGTTGTCCTTGACCCATTTGGCCGGATCGGTGGTGGCGAGCGTGAGGTCGGCCTTGGGGCGGGCCTTCTTCACCTCGTCCTGCCAGTTCTGCCACAGCGTGCCATAGACCGCCTGCATCGCCTCGCGCGCCTCGGGCGACATTTCGGCGCGGATGTAGGGCTCGACCGCGCTCTTGTAGGTGCCGACCTTGAAGACATGGACGTTGGCTTTCAGCTTGTCGATCAAGCCCTTGTAGAACAGCAGTGTGCCGCCGGGGCCGCTGATGGCGACGCCGCCCATCGGATCGACCCAGGCCTCGGACGAATGCGCGGCCAGTTGCATCGCATCGTCGGTGTAGATCAACGCGCGGACCAGCACCGGCTTCTTGGCAGCGCGCACCTTGTCCATTGCGGCGCCAATCTGGCTGAGGTGGAC